>CAVRDQ010000001.1:0-32135 GCA_963719655.1 uncultured Acidobacteriota bacterium
TGACCTTCACGGCCTCATAGGCGCGGGTGACGGCCGCCTCCAGCGAGGTGGCGCGGGCGGTGACGCCCAGTACGCGGCCTCCGGCGGTGACGATTTTGCCGTTCGCAAGCGCGGTGCCGGCATGGAAGACCTTGACGCCCTCCATGGCCGCGGCCTCGTCGAGTCCGTGAATCTCTTTGCCTTTTTCTGGCGTTCCGGGATAGCCTCCGGCGGCCAGGACGACGCAGACGCTGGGGTCGGGCGTCCAATGGAAGACGCCGTCGCTGATGCGGCCCTCGATGCTGGCCTCAAAGGCCTCGACCAGGTCGCTTTCCAGGCGCATCAGGATGGGCTGGGTCTCGGGGTCGCCGAAGCGGCAATTGAACTCCAACACCATCGGTCCGCGCGCGGTCATCATCAGCCCCGCGTACAGGATTCCGGTGTAGGGCATGCCCTCGGCGGCCATGCCGTCAATGACGGGCTGTGCCACGTGGCGCACCAGCCAGTCACGCATGTTGTCGTCCACAAGGTTGGAGATGGAGTAGGCGCCCATGCCGCCCGTGTTGGGGCCGGTGTCGCCATCGCCAATGCGCTTGTGGTCCTGCGCTGCCACCAACGGGGCGACGCGCTCACCATCGCTGATGAGCAGAAAGCTGATCTCCTCGCCGACGAGATGCTCCTCGAAGAGCACATGCTTGCCGGCCTCGCCAAGCGAGCCCTGGAGCATATCGGCGGCCACCTGCGCGGCCTCTTCCTTGGTCTGCGCGATGACGACGCCCTTGCCCGCCGCCAGGCCATCGGCTTTGACGACGATGGGCGCGCTGAAGTTGGCGAGCGCGGCCTTGATCTCACTGGCCTGATGCACCTGCACGTAAAGCGCGGTGGGGATGCGGTGGCGCGTCATAAAGGCCTTGCTGAAGGCCTTGCTGGATTCCAGTTGCGCGGCGGCCTGGGTGGGTCCAAAGACGGGGATGCCGCGGCGGCGCAGCTCGTCCACCGTGCCCAGCATCAAAGGCACTTCGGGGCCGACGACGACCAGGTCGGGCGCGGCCTTGAGGGTGGCTTCCACGATGGAATCCAGGCGATTCAGGTCGCAGGGAAGGCAGGTGGCCTCCTGCGCGATGCCGGCGTTGCCCGGGGCGCAGAAAACCTCGGTGACCCGTGGCGATTGCTTCAACTTCCAGACAAGTGCGTGTTCGCGGCCGCCGCCGCCCAGTACGAGGACTTTCATGGCTACTCCAAGGCCAAAAGGTTATGAGGTCGCGCGGGCGAAGTCAACGGCTTTGGCCGCGGGCGCGGGAAAGGTGTGCGAAATGCGGAGGCCCGGACGGGGAAACCAGCTTGCCACGGCAGCCAGGATCATCCGCCCCATTCTATTTCTGGTAGCCTAAGCTGAATGTTGGAGCACGCGGGCGGGACTGGGCTGCGCCTGCGACGCAAAGCAGATTTGGCGCGGGAGAAGTCCGCATAAGGACGATCATTCCGATGAGTGATCTTGATGGATAAGGGCGCGAGCAAATGGCTGCCGGAGGCACCACCTCTGCCGGAGGTGCACACCCGCATTCCTCTGCCGGCCGGCCCCAGCGTGCTGCGCAAGCTGCTGACCTTTGCCGGGCCGGGCTTCCTGATCGCCGTGGGATATATGGATCCCGGCAACTGGGCGACGGACCTGGCGGCCGGTTCGCGTTACAACTACTCGCTGCTGTGGGTCATCGTTCTCAGCAACTTCATGGCGATCCTGCTGCAAAGCCTCTCACTGAAGCTGGGCGTGGTGACCGGGCGCGACCTGGCGCAGGCCTGCCGCGAGCGCTACGGACGGCGCACTTCGTTTGTGCTGTGGATTCTGGCCGAGGTGGCGATTGCCGCCTGCGACCTGGCCGAGGTAATCGGTTCGGCCATCGCGTTGCAGTTGCTGTTTCATATCCCGCTGGTCATCGGCGTGGTCATCACCGGCTTTGACGTGCTGCTGCTGTTGCTGCTGGAAAACCGCGGCTTCCGCTACATTGAGGCCATCGTCATCACGCTGACGGCGACCATCGGCATCTGCTTTGGCCTGGAGATGTTTTTCTCGCGTCCGGAGTGGGCTCTGGCGCTCCATGGAATGTTTGTGCCGGAGGCGAGCATCCTGCACGATCCGTTGATGCTCTACATCGCCATCGGCATCCTGGGCGCTACGGTGATGCCGCATAACCTGTATCTGCACTCGTCCATTGTGCAGACCAGGGACTACGCGCGCACGCCGGAGGGACGCCGCGAAGCCCTGCGCTACTGCAACATTGACAGCGCGGTGGCCCTGACCGTTGCGCTGCTGGTGAACGCCGCCATATTGATCGTCTCGGCGGCAACCTTTCATCGCGCCGGGCACACGGACATCGCGGAAATTCAGGACGCGTACAAGCTGATGTCTCCACTGCTGGGTGTAACCGCCGCCAGCGGCATCTTCGCCCTGGCGCTGCTGGCCAGCGGGCAGAACTCCACGCTGACCGGGACCCTGGCCGGACAGATTGTGATGGAAGGCTTCCTGAAGATGCGGGCGCGGCCCTGGCTGCGCCGGCTGGTGACGCGGCTGGTGGCCATTGTGCCGGCAGTCATCGTCACGCTGGTGGCCGGCGAAGGCGGCACGGCGCGGCTGCTCATCTTCAGCCAGGTGGTGCTGAGCATGCAGTTGAGCTTTGCCGTGGTGCCGCTGGTGATGTTCACCGGCGACCGCAGCCTGATGGGCGAGTTTGTGAATCCAGGGTGGCTGAAGGCCCTGGCCTGGCTGACGGCCGTGGCCATTGCCGTGCTGAACATTTGGCTGCTGGTGCAGATGATGCGCTAAGGCGGTTGCCCTCACGGCGACCGGGCTGTTAGTTTCTTCCCATGGAACATGCCTGCCCCCAATGTGGCGCTGCGGTGGAAGATGGACGGCCTTTCTGCGCCCAATGCCATGCCCCGCAGATTCACGTTTCGGTGCGTCCGCCGACGGCGCCGGTGACCGAGCCGCTGCCGCCGGGAACACCCGAGGACGCGCAACCGCCGGCGCAGCCCATGGTGGCGCAGCGCCCGGGACGGCAGACGCAGCCCGGAGCCTCGCCAGGGCAGCGCATTGACCGCCGCGCGGCCCTGGGTGCGGCCGTGCTGGCCGGAGCCCTGGCTGCCGTGGGTTCGGCCTTTGGAGTGGTGCTGCTGGCCCTGCTGTGCATGTTTGCCGCCGGAGGCCTGGCCGTCACCCTGTACCGCCGCCGTACGGGCTATCCGACGCTTTCGGCTTGGATGGGCGCCAAGGTGGGCATCTTTGCCGGGGGCTGGGGCTTTGGCGTGCTCGCCCTGGTGAACCTGTTGCAGCTACTCAGCGGGGGCCATCGCTCGGAAATGCACAAGACGCTGAGCGAGATGATGCGCGAGCAGGTCTCTGCCGCCCCTGACGATGCCACCCGCCAGATGATGCAGGGGATGGCCAACTTCATGGCCAGCGACCACGGCATGGCCGTCTTTGTGGCCCTGGGACTGCTCTGCCTGGGGCTGTGCTTTGTTGTGGTTGCCGGACTGGGCGGAGCCCTGGGCGCGACGCTTTTTGGCCGCGATGACCGCCGCCAGGAGTAGGCGAAGTTCTTCCGCGCTGTCCGCTTTCCTGCCAAATCATCGTTGGTTTACGTTTCGTCATCCTTGCCGCGTCGGCTCCCCCTCGCGTATCATCGGGCTGCTATGAACGTCATCTCTAGGGCTCCAAACCTACGCGAAAAAGGCCAGATCATGTCGGCCTCGGAGATCGAGCGCACGCTGGTACGGCTGGCGCACGAGATCGTGGAAAAAAACAACGGCAGCGGCTCGCTCGGGCTGGTCGGCATCCGCCGTCGCGGCATCCCCATCGCCGAGCGCATTGCCCGCCACATCGAACGCATCGAGAAGTCTCCGGTGCCGGTGGGAACCCTGGACATCACGCTCTACCGCGATGATCTCTCCACGGTGGGGCCGAAGCCGGTGGTGGAACCGCATCCGATCGGCTTCAACATCACCGACAAGGACATTGTGCTGTGCGACGACGTGTTGTACACGGGCCGCACGGTGCGCGCCGCTCTCGACGCGCTCTTTGATCAGGGCCGCCCGCGCAGCGTCAAGCTGCTGGTGCTGATTGACCGCGGCCACCGCGAGCTGCCGATTGAGGCGAGCTTCGTGGGACGCCGCGTCCAGACCTCCGATCTGGAAATCATCGAAGTGAAGCTCACGGAGACCGACCAGATGGAGAAGGTTCTCATCGTGGAGCGCATTCCAGAGCGCGAAGGCTGACCGGGGGAAGCATGAAGGCCAAGCCCCGGTCGTTACTGGCGATTGAATCGCTGGACTCGCGGCAGATTCTGGACATTCTCGCGCTGGCCCGCCGGATGAATCCGGCACGGCCGCGCACCACGCTTCGTGGACGCCGCATCGCACTGCTTTTCTACGAGAACTCCACCCGCACCCGCACCAGCTTTGAGATTGCCGCCAAGAGCCTGGGCGCCAGCACCGTGGTCATCCACGCGACCACCGCCAGCATTGAAAAAGGCGAGTCGCTGAAGGATACCGGGCGCACCCTGCAATCCATTGTGGACGCCATCGTGATGCGCCATCCCAGCTCCGGCGCGCCGATGCTGCTCTCGCGGCTGATTGACATTCCCATCATCAACGCCGGTGACGGCATGCACGCGCATCCTTCGCAGGGGTTGCTCGACGCATTCACCATTCTGAATCACAAGAAGAATCTGAAAGGCCTGAAGATCGTCACCATCGGCGACATCTTCCACAGCCGCGTGGCGCGCAGCGACGCGCACCTGTTCAGCAAGCTGGGCGCGAGAGTCGTCTTCTGCGGGCCGGACGTGTTGCTGCCCGACACGGCGACCGAGCTGGCTCCCGGCGTGGAGATTGTGCGCGACATGGAGACCGCCCTGAAAGGCGCCGACGTGGTGATGATGCTGCGCGTGCAGCAGGAGCGCCTGCAGGGAATGCAGATCAACGTGGACGAATACATCCGCCGCTATCAACTGACCCTCTCGCGGCTGAAGCTCGCCAAGAAGGACGCCATCGTCATGCATCCCGGGCCGATGATTCGCGGCATGGAGATGACGGACGAGGTGGCCGACTGCAAGCAGAGCGTAGTGCTGGAGCAGGTGCTGAACGGCGTCAAGGTACGCATGGCGATACTGCAAACAATTCTGGGAGGCCGCCGGTGAGCTCTCTTCTACTGTATGGCGGTCATTTGATTGATCCTGCGGCAGGTGTGGACGCCCCCGCGGATATCGTGCTGAAAGATGGCCTGGTGGTTGAGGTGGCCGCGCCCGGTAAAGCGAAGACCGTGGCGGACGAGAAGCTCAACCTCAAAGGGCTCATCGTCGCCCCGGGATTCATTGACCTGCACGTGCACCTGCGTGAACCCGGCCAGACGCACAAGGAATCCATTGCCACCGGTACGGCCGCGGCGGCCGTGGGCGGATTTACCTCGGTCTGCGCCATGCCCAACACCCGCCCGGTGAATGACTCGCCGGCCGTCACGCGCTGGATGCAGGACGGTGAGCGCGGCGCGGTGGTCAACGTCTTTCCCATTGCTGCGGCAACGCTGGGCAGCCAGGGAGAAAAACTCAGCGACTACCAGGGGCTGCGCCAGGCCGGAGCCGTCGCCCTCAGCGATGACGGCAAGCCGATCCTCGACGACCACATCATGCGCGAAGCGCTGGCCCTGGCGGCCAAGGTCGGACTCACGGTCATTCAGCACGCCGAGGACACCAAGGTCAGCCACACGCATCCCATGAACGAAGGCATCACCAGCTTCAAGCTGGGCCTGCGCGGGCAGCCGGCGGCCAGCGAGTGGCAGATGGTGGAGCGCGACGTTCGCCTGGCCAGCCAGGAGGGCGGACGCCTGCACGTGGCGCACGTCAGCACCGGCAAAAGTCTGGACATGGTGCGGCTGGGACGGGCTTCGCAGGTGAACGTCACGGCCGAGGTGGCGCCGCATCACTTCCTGTTTACCGAGGAGGCCTGCGCGGAGTACGACACGCGCTACAAGATGAATCCGCCGCTGCGCTCCAAGGCCAACCGCGAGGCCATTCTGCGCGGCATCAGTGACGGTACGGTGGACTCCATTGCCACCGACCACGCGCCGCACGCGCTGTTTGAAAAAGAAGTCGAGTTCGACAAGGCCGCCTTCGGCATCACCGGATTGGAAGTGGCCGTGGCCGCCAGCCTGACCGCGTTGGTGCACGAGAAGATCATCACTCTGCAGCGGCTGGTGGAGATGCTCTCGACCAACCCGGCGAAGATCGTCGGACTGAAAGGCCGCGGCACTCTCAGCGTGGGCTCGGTGGCCGACGTGACCATCTTCGATCCCAAGAAGCGCTGGACCTACGACGTGGAGAAGACGCGCTCGCGCAGCAAGAACTGTCCCTACGGCGGCATGACTTTCAAGGGTAAGGTGCGCGCCACCATCGTCGGCGGCAAGGTGGTTTTCAGCGAGCTATGATGTGCGGCATTTTTCGCAAGGGTCCGCCTGCGGGCGGGCCCTTTGCTGTTAGAGTGAAGTTACTGAGAGACCCCTTCGGCCCATGCATGATGTAGATTCCATCCTGAGCACCATCTTCCATCTGCCCAGCTTTCGGCCCCGTCAGCGCGAGATCATCACCGACGTGCTGAGTGGCCGCGATGCGCTGGTGGTGATGCCTACCGGTGCGGGCAAGAGTCTTTGCTATCAGCTTCCGGCCGTGGCCCTGCGCGGGCTGACGCTCATCATCTCTCCGCTGATTTCGCTGATGACCGACCAGGTGCGGCAACTGCGCGAGCTGCGCATTCCGGCCATGATGCTGGCCAGCAGCCAGCCCTGGGAGGAGCAGCGCGCGGTGATGGACCGCATGCGTGATGGCTTCCGCGGCCTGTTGTTTGTGGCGCCGGAGCGCTTTGCCGCGCCCGGCTTTCAAGCCATCATCACCAGCCGCAAGCTTTCTCTGTTGGCCATTGACGAGGCGCACTGCATCAGCCAGTGGGGTCACGATTTTCGTCCCGAATATCTCCGCCTGGGCGAGGTGCGCCAGCAGTTGGGCGATCCCTTGACCGTGGCGCTGACGGCGACGGCCACGTCGCAGGTGCGGCAGGATATTGTGCGCTCGCTGCGGCTGAGCGATGCGGCCATCCACGTGACCGGCTTCGATAGGCCGAACCTGCGCTATCAGTCCATTACCTTTCGCAAGGCCAAGGACAAGCAGGACGAACTGGTGGACTACCTGCGGCGGCGCAAGACAGGCGGCATCGTGTACTGCTCCACGCGCAAGCGGGTGGAGATGGTGACCGACCTGTTGGCCAGCGAGCTGCGTGGGCGTCCCATTGTGGCCTACCACGCGGGGATGGATCCCGAGGCGCGGCAGACGAATCAGCAGCGCTTCATCGAGCACGAGGAGGCCATCGTCGTCGCCACCAACGCCTTTGGCATGGGCATCAACAAGCCGAACCTGCGCTACGTGGTGCACTTCAATCTGCCGGGCAGCCTGGAGGCCTATTACCAGGAGGCGGGGCGCGCCGGACGCGATGGCCAATCCGCGGAATGCATCCTGTACTTTGCCGCCGCCGACGTGATGACGCAGAAGTTCTTCATCGAAAAAATTGGCGATGGCAACTCGCAACTCGAACGGCGGGACATCGCCCCCTTGCAGCGCCGCGCCACCACGCAGTTGGACGCCATGCAGCGCTACGCGCGCTGGGAGCGCTGCCGCCGGCGGCAGATATTGGAATACTTTGGCGAGAACACCGCGCCCGCCGACTGCCACTGCGACGTCTGCACGGCCGGGGCAGGCGTTCCGCTGCGTGCGGCCCCGGCACGAGAGCTGGTTTATGTTCGCGATTACGATGGGCGAGAAAACGACGTGCGCGAGGACGACGTGCGAGAGGACGCAGAGCGCGGGCCGTCTTCGTCGCGCCGCACGGTGTCCGCGCAGAAGACCTCCGTGCGCCAGGCTGCTCCGTCCAGAAGCCGCACGCCGGCGCGAGAGAAAGCGCATCCAGCTTTGCACGCCGCCGCCAAAAAGGGTGCCCGCTTGCCGAGCGAGAAGATCAACGCCGAGCAGGTTGGCGTGCGCTACGGCAATGCCGTTGCGGCCCGCTTTGAGCGGCTGCGTGCGCTGCGGCTGCAACTGACGAAGCAACTCCACAGGCTGCCCTTTCAGGTGATGCACGATGCCACGCTCATTGAGCTGGCCCGGCAGCGTCCGCGCACCATGCGCGAGCTGTTGAAGATTGGCGGCATCGGCGAGAAGAAGGCCGAGCAGTTCGGCGCGGCCTTGCTGAAAGAACTGGCGAAGGATTAGCCCGCCATCACGCGGGAATCATCGCTCGCGGAAAAATGAAAAGAGGCGACCATGAGGCCGCCTCTTTTGTGTGTGTAAGTAAAACGTTAGCCGATCAATCCCATCTTCTTGCCCACCCGGCCCAGCACTTCCAGCGCCTCGGTCAGCTCGCTTTCGGTGTGTGTGGCCGTCACGATGGTGCGCACGCGGGCCTTGCCTTCCGGAACCGTGGGGAAGGCGATGCCGGTGCCCATGACGCCCTGCTCAAAGATGGCCTTGCTGAACTCCATGGTGGCGCGGCCGTCGCCCAGGATGATGGGCGTAATCGGCGTCTCGCTGGCCGGCGTGTTGACGCCGCCGATGTTGAAGCCCAGCAGGCCGAGCTCCTTTTTGAAGAAGCGTGCGTTCGCCCACAGTTGCTCCATCCATTGCGGCTCCTGCTCCAACACGTCGAAGGCGGCAATGCAGCTGGCGGCCACGGCGGGCGGATGCGAGGTGCTGAACAAAAATGGCCGCGCGCGGTGGTAGAGATACTCGATGAAATCCTTTGTGCCGCAGACGTAGCCGCCCAGGGCTCCGATGGCCTTGCTGAGCGTGCCCACCTGGATGTCAACGCGGCCGTGCACCCCAAAGTGGTCAATGGTGCCGCGGCCCTGGCGGCCCAGCACGCCGCTGCTGTGCGCATCGTCCACCATCATGATGGCGCCGTACTTTTCCGCCGCCGCGCAGAGACCGGGCAGCGGACCGATATCGCCATCCATGCTGAAGACGCCATCGGTGATGAGCAGCTTCTTCCCGGGCAGATTCGCCACCGAGGCTAGTTGCTCTTCGGCATGGGCGACATCCTTGTGGCGGAAGACCAGGATCTTGGCGCGCGAGAGGCGGCAGCCGTCAATGATCGAGGCGTGGTTCAGCTCGTCGGTGACGATGTAATCCTCTTTGCCGAGGATGGCCGAGACCGTTCCGGCGTTGGCCGTAAAGCCCGACTGAAATACGACGCAGGCCTCGACGCCCTTGAAGCGCGCGATCTTTTCTTCCAGCTCCATGTGCAGCCGCATGGTTCCGGCGATGGTGCGGACGGCGCCCGAGCCCACGCCGTATTTCTTTGTCGCCTCCAGGGCGGCCTCGCGGAGCTTGGGGTGCGTGGCAAAGCCAAGATAGTTGTTGCTGGCCAGGTTGATGACCTTGCGGCCGTCAAAGTGGCAGACCGCTGCCTGCGCGTCGTCCAGCACGCGGAGCTTGAAGTAGGTTCCCTTTTCCTTGAGGCCGTTCAGTTCCTCGCCGAGAAAGGCGAGCGGATTGCTGCGTGTCATGGTCATGGTCAGTCCTCGAATCTTGCTGCGCCGCCGGCGCTAGATGGCTTCGTTGCCATCGGTGAAGAGCAGAATCTTGCTGGCCTTGCCGCTGTTCAGCAAATCCATTCCCTTGCTGAATTCGGTGAGCGGCAGGCGATTGGTGATGACCGGATGCAGTTCCAGCTTGCCGGCCTTGAGCAAGGCGGTCATCTGGTACCAGGTCTCAAACATTTTGCGGCCATTGATGCCGAGCACGGTGGCGCCCTTGAAGATGATGTCGTGCGCCAGGTCAATTTCAATGGGGCGCGGCGGAATGCCCAGCAGGCTGACGCGTCCGCCGGTGCGCAGAATGTCAAAGCCCAGCTTGATGGCGTCCTTGTGTCCGGCCATCTCCAGCAGAACGTCAACGCCGTAGCCGCCGGTGCGCTCGTGGACGATCTTGCGTACGTCCTCGGTCGCGGGGTCCAGGACGAGGTCGGCCTTCATCTGGCGTGCAATGTTGCGGCGATACTCGTTCACCTCAATGGCGAAGACCTGTGCGGCTCCGCAGGCGCGGGCCACGGCGATGGCGAACAGTCCAATGGGTCCGCAGCCGGTGATGGCCACGGTCTTGGCCGCCAGGTCGCCGCTGAGGGCGGTGTGCACGGCGTTGCCAAGCGGATCAAGAATGCTGGCGTACTCGTGGGGAATGGAATCGTCGAGCTTCCAGATGTTGGTCTCCGGAATGACGACATAATCGGCGAAGGCGCCGTCGCGGTCAATGCCGATGATCTTGACGCTCTGGCAGATGTGACCCTGGCCGGTGCGGCATTGCAGACACTTGCCGCAGGCCACGTGCATCTCGGCACTGACGAAGTCGCCTTCCTTGACGCTGGTGACCTCCGGGCCAACAGCCGCCACGTGGCCGCAGAATTCGTGGCCGGGAATCAACGGTGGCACAATGCGGCTCTGCGCCCAGGGATCCCAGTTGTAGATGTGCAGGTCGGTGCCGCAGATGCTGGCCACCTTCACCTTGACCAGTACTTCTCCGGTCCCGATTGTGGGCACCGGAACCTCGCGCAACTCCACGCCAGGCTTCGCTCCGGCCTTTACCACCGCCCCCATCTTTTGCATCACATGCCGCCTTCGCTTCCAGCGGGCCGCGGAGATAGCGCACAGGCCCGTGAAAAATTGCATACCGAACAACAGATTCTATCATCGCAGGCGCAGGCACGGTCACTGCCGGAGCGGAGTCGCGGCCCGCGCGCGGACACATCATCTGCCCGGCGAGAAATGCACACCCATGAAATGAACAGAGGCGATACACAAATTGCAAGGCGACGAGCGCAAAGTGGAGGACCCTATGGCGGTGAGCCGAGCGCGAAGTGGGGCGCAGGTCAAGTAAAGATTTCGCGAAAAGTATTGACAAAGGGAGCAACCGGCCACAAAATATGGGACTAGCATTGGATTATGTGCAAAATGTAGTTGGGCCTTGGCAGATCACTCTGCACCTTCAAGGGAGAAGGTTCCAGTCCAATGCAGCGGCACTGTACATCAGTACCGAATCGCCGGAGTGGCTAGACTCCGGACTTGTATGTTCAGTCTCCGCGCTGCCCGCGGAGACTTTTTCTTGGCGAGCGTCCGCAGGATGCCGCCATGGCGCCGCCGCTGCATCGGCCGTGCGAAAGTAGAGGCATGTCACTGGCAAAGCGCAAACGCGGAAAAGCACAGGCGGAAGCCGTCATTCCGGACAAGATTTACTTTCGCATTGGAGAAGTCAGCGAGTTGAGCGCGCTGCCGGCCTACGTGCTGCGCTACTGGGAGACGGAGTTCAGCCAGTTGAAGCCCATCAAGAGCAGCACCGGGCAGCGCATGTTCCGCCGCAAGGATGTGGAGTGCGTGTTGCGCATCCGCCACCTTCTCTACGAGGAGGGTTTCACCATCGCCGGCGCCCGCGAGAAGCTGCGCGAGGAGGCGCGCCTGCACCAGTTGGCAGCTCCCTCCAAGTTGGCCGCCACGGGACAGATTCGCGAGATCGTCAACGGCAAGGTGACATCCGCCCCCACGGCGCAGCCTCTTCTGCCGTTCCTGACCACTGCCGCCACGCAACCAGGCGCATCGCGAGGAGCTGCAAAAGCTGCGCCGCCAGTTGCGCGGCATGCTCGACTTGCTGCAATAACCGGAAAGGTCAGCGGGGCGTGCCGCTGATGTAGTTTTCCAGGTGGCGGATGGTCTCACTCTGCGCCAGCAGAATGTGGTTTACCAGGTCTCCTATGGAGACCACTCCCATCAGTTGATCGCCCTTCAACACCGGCAGGTGGCGGATGCGCTGATCCGTCATGATCTGCATGCACTCGCCCACGGCGCTCTCCGGAGCGACGAAGATGACGGGCGCGGACATGATCTCCTTTACGGCCGTCGTGCGCGAGCTGCGTCCTTCGAGGATCACCTTGCGGGCGTAGTCGCGCTCGCTGAGAATGCCGACCAGCAGTCCATCCTCCACCACCAGCAGCGCGCCCACGCCGTTTTCGGCCATCATGGCAATCGCTTCATAAACGGCGGCGCCTGGAGCAACCGTCAGCAGACGCCCGCCCTTGTGCTTGAGGATGCTGGAAATTGGGTCAGACAGACGCATGGGTGCCACCTCACGGGCGGCAATGATACCCCGAAATCGCCGGGAGGCCAGCAGGAAAATGAGCTTCCATCCGCCGCCGCGGAGGGAGACATATTCGCATATCGCGATTATTTACTCAAGATTTGATTGACAAGACACGCGCCCCGAAGTAGTGTCTGCGGGCGCCGATGCTATAGATGCATCCGCGACGCCGGTGGCGAGAGCATTGCAAAAATCGGGCCCGGGCCTCTCGCTCCTCTTCCAAGATTAACAAAAAAAAGGAGATACATCGCATGAAGAAGTTTGCACTGCTGTGGGGTACAGTGCTGCTGCTGTTGACTTCGTCGGCCTGGGCGCAGTCCGCTCCGGACAGCGTCTGCGAAGTGAACACAACCATGGTGAAGAACGCCAAGGGTTTTGAAGCGGCGCGCAAGAAGCACAACGAGTTCCACAAGGCGGAGAAGGACAAGACCGCCATCCACGTTTGGAAGTTTGTGACTGGTCCGCACACGGGAGCATATCTGACCAGCTCCTGCGGCCTGACCTGGAAGGGGATGGACGGCCACGACGAATTCGACAAGCGCGACGATGCTGACCTGGCAAGGACCCTTGGCCCGGAGGTCGAACACAACATGACCAGCTACTACGTCATGAAGCCGGAATACGGTCCAGTGCCACAGGATGATCCCAACCTGAAGTTTTTGACCATTACCCACCTCTTCGTCAAGCCGGCGTTGTATAGCCAGTTCACCGAGTCGGCGAAGCGCATCAAGGCGGCACTGGATCAGGAACACTACCCCGGCAAGCGCGGCACCTGGTACGTATTGGCCAGCGGCGGTACCGGGCCGGAGTTCGTAGTGGCGACCGCGCGCGACAGCTGGGCCGACATGGAAGGGCCGGACGTCAAGACCTCCGACATCCTGAAGAAGGTGTACGGCGCGGATGACAAGACGCTGGAGAAATACCGCGAGGCCATTGATCACTTCACATCGGAGATGGTGGAGTATCGCAAGGACCTGAGCTACATTCCCGCCATGTAGGCGAGGCACAAACTGGGAGCGGCCCGTCGGGTGGCGGGCCGTTTGTTTCTGTCCAACCGGGCGATCATGCCGACTGCAGGCTTCGCGCCGTCGCCGGGCAATTCACAGGAGTTCTACTAACGTGCGCCGGGGCGGTGTGGCCACCCTTCGCATGGATTACCATGGCTGCGAGCTGCGCTGGCGAGAGGGCTCTCCGGGTACAATCAATCGGCCGCCCACGCGGCGGAATTCTTCCGGAGAGGACGTACCGCCTTGAAGCATCTGTTCATCTTCAATGATTCACCCTATGGAAATCAGCGCAGCCACAACGGTCTGCGGGTGGCCATGGCCATGTCTCGCAAGGAAAAGATCGCCGTCTTTCTGATGGGCGATGGCGTGACCTGCTCGCTGGCCGGGCTGAGCCCGGCGCACGCCGACTACAACCCACAGGAGATGCTGACGGCCATCGCCTCCACCGGCGCGCCGATCCTGGCCTGCGGCACCTGCATGGAATCCCGCGGACTGACCCCGCAGGTGATGATTCCGGCGGTGAAGCGCGGCAGCATGGATGAGCTGCTGGAATGGGTGGACCAGGTGGAGAAGGTATTTAACTACTGACCGGAGCACCTGCGAAAGGCCACTCCCGGCGACGCGCCGAGCGCAGCAGGTAGATCGCGACACCAACGACGACCAGCACCACGGCGTAACGCACCTCTCGCGCAAAGTTGGGGCGGGAAAACAGCATGTAGAGGAAGCCAAGGCTCGCCAGGATTGCGGGCAGTGGGTAGAGCCACATGCGGAAGGGCCGCTTCCTCTTCGGCTGCCGGATGCGCAGCACAATCACTCCCACGGACTGCAACAGAAACTGCAAAAGAATTCGGATAACGGCCAGCGCGGCAATGACATCGGCCAGCCTTAGGAAGCAGAAGGCAACGGCCAGCCCGCCCAGGGCCAGCAGAGAAATGTGCGGGAAGCGCAGCTTCTCATGCACACGGCCGAAGGCCTTGAAGTAGTTGCCATCCAAGGCCGCTGCGTAGGGCACGCGGCTGTATCCCAGCAGCAGAGAAAAGACCGAGGCAAAGGCCGTCCACACAATCAGCGCTGTAATCGCGTATCCCGCCCATGCGCCGTAGACGCGCTCCATCATCACGCTCATCACATAAAAACGCGTCGGCGATTGCGCCGTGGAGCTCAACTCGCGCCAGGGCACCACGCCCAGCACGCTGGCGTTCATCGTCAGGTAGAGCACGGCGACCACGGCAATGGAGATGAGCACGGCGCGCGGCACGTTCTTCTCCGGCTGGCGAACCTCTTCGCTCAAAAAGCAGATGTTGTAGTAGCCCCAGTAGTCGTAGCTGGCCACCAGCATGGCCGCGCCCAATCCGGTAAAGAACTCCGGCGTCAGGTGGAAGGCGTTGGCCGGCAGGTCGAAGGCCATCTGGCGGTTGAAGTGCGTGAGTCCGGTGAAGATGATCCACGCCAGTGAGCCGAAGACGCCGATGGCGAGCAGGCGGCTGAACCAGGCGATGTCCGTGATGCGGCGGTAGAGCAGCACCACGGCCAGCACCACGGCCAGGATGGCCACCGGTGTGCCGCGCGTGATGACCGCCGTGGCCTGGAGCGATCCGATGACGGGCAGCGCCAGGTGAAAGTCGTGCGAGGCAAGAGACTGCGAGAGCGGCTTGTAGAAGTAACCGGCGTAGCTCGAAAGCCCCAGGCACCCGCTTGCAATGGAGAGCGGCGCGCTGAAGCTGACCTGCCACACGAAGAGAAAGCTCAGCATGCGGCCCAGCTTGTTGGGACCGTATATCTCTTTGAGGAAGTTGTAGCTGCCGCCGGCCTGCGGCATGGCCGCACCCAGCTCGGCGATGACCAGCCCGTCGCAAACGGCGAAGATGGCGCCAAAGATCCAGCCCAGCATCGCCTGCGGACCACCCATGGCACCGACGATGAGCGGGATGGTGACGAACGGTCCAACGCCGATCATGTCCAGGATGTTGAGCAGCACGGCCGAACCCAGCCCCATGCCGCGAATCAGCGGACGGTGCTCGGTGTTTTGCGTGGGGAGTGCGGGATGAGGCTGACCGGGCTGCATCAGCTAGGGATACCACGCGGAGGCGCGCCACGGCCAGTCGCCATGGCGCCGCCGCGCGGATTACATCGGGTGGTTGGGATCACCGCTGATGACGTCGAGGTTCTCACTGCCCTTTTCGGCCGTCAAAGGAACAATCGGCTCGTCTTCCGGCTGCGATAGCTGGAAGGCCTCCAATACATGCGAAGTGTGCTGGCCGCGGCGCATCACCATGCGTCCGGTGCGGGCGATCTCCAGAATCTGGTTGTCGCCCTCGTTCAGCACCTGGATGAGGCCTTCGATCTTGCTGGCCGCGCCGGTGATTTCCAGCATCATTGACTCCGGCGCCAGGTCCACAATGCGGGCGCGGAAGATCTCGGATAGCTGGAAGATCTGGGCGCGCGTCTGCGGGGTGGCGGCCACCTTGATGAGCGCCAGCTCGCGGGTGACGCACTGCAACTGGCCGACGTCGTCCACGTCAAAGACGCTCTCCAGCTTGAAGAGCGAGGCCTTGATTCGGTGCCCGGCGCCGGCAGGAGCCTCGGCCACAATGGACATGCGTGAGACCCCGGGACGCTCCGAGCGGCCCACGGTCAGCGAGATGATGTTGATGTTCAAACGCCGGAAGAGCGAGGCGACGCGCGTCAGCACGCCGGGCTTGTCTTCCACCAGGGCAACGAAGGTGTGCAGCATGACCGAAGTCCTCTCTCCAAAAAACTCTGCGCGCCAGCACTGAAAGAAGCGGCGCGGGATGAAATATCTACGGCTCTTCCGAGGTTTCCAGCAGCGGGTTGTGGCCGTTGGCCGGGCGGCGAATCATCTCATCCAGCGCCGCGCCGGGGCCGACCATCGGATAGACCGCGTCTTCTTTTTCCACCAGGAAGTTGATCAGGAACGGACCCTTTGCCTCGCGTGCGGCTTTGACGGCCGCGGCCACCTCGCCGCGAGTGCGCACCGTAGCGCCGGGCACGCCGTGGGCATCGGCCAGCTTGACGAAGTCCGGCGAAAGGATGGGCGAGCACGCGTAGTTGCTCTCATACATGAACTCCTGCCACTGCCGCACCATGCCGAGGAAGCCGTTGTTGATGACCGCGATGTTGATCTTCAGCTTCTCCTGCACCAGGGTGGAAAGCTCGGAGGCGGTCATCTGGAATCCGCCGTCGCCGGCGATGACCCAGACCTCCTGGTCGGGACGCGCCATCTTGGCGCCGATGGCCGCCGGAAGGGCAAAGCCCATGGTGCCCAGTCCGCCGCTGGTAATCAGCGAGCGCGGCACATCGTGCTTGTAATACTGCGCCTCCCACATCTGGTGCTGGCCCACATCGGTCACCACGATGGCCTTGCCGCCCGTCGCCCGCCACAGGTCGTGGATGACGTGGGCGGCGAAGAGGTGTCCGCTGTCGGGCAGGTTCTTGATGTCGCGCACGCTGGCCACACCCTTCAGGGCGTTCACGGCCTTCACCCAGGTCTGGTCCTTGCGCGGCGCAATGCGCGGCAGCATGGTCTCCAGAATTTCCTTCAGGTCGCCGATGAGCGCCACGTCGGCCTTGACGTTCTTGCTGATCTCCGACGGGTCAATCTCGATGTGAATCTTCTTGGCGTTGGGAGCGTAGCTGGTCAGCGCGCCGGTGACGCGGTCGTCAAAGCGCATGCCACAGGCAATCAGAAGATCGCTCTGCTGAATGGCCTGGTTGACCCAGGCTTCGCCGTGCATGCCCATCATTCCCAGTGAGAGATCGTGCGACGCGGGAATCGCTCCCAGGCCCAGCAGGGTGCTGGCCACGGGAATATGCAAGCGCTCGGCCAGGGTGATGAGCTGGTCGGTGGCGCCGGATTCCAGCGCGCCGTGGCCCACCAGCAAAATGGGGCGCTGGGCGTTGAGGATCAGGTCAATGGCCTGGCTGACGGCCTCGTTCTCCGCCGAAAGCATCGGGTGCGGGCGGTGCGGCTGCGGGGCGCAGGCCTCAAAGTTGAAGTCGGCCAGGCCCTGCTGCGCGTCCTTGGTGATATCCACCAGAACCGGGCCGGGGCGGCCGGTGCGCGCAATGGAAAAGGCGCGGCGCAGCACGGGACCGATGTCCTCGCTCCTGGTCACGATGAAGTTGTGCTTCGTGATAGGCAGCGTGATGCCCGTGATGTCCACTTCCTGGAAGGCGTCGGTTCCCAGCAACTTGCTGCTGATCTGGCCGGTGATACAGACCATGGGGACGCTATCCAGCATGGCCGTGGCGATGCCGGTGACCAGGTTGGTGGCTCCGGGACCGCTGGTGGCCACCGCCACGCCCACCTCGCCGCTGGCGCGCGCGTAGCCGTCGGCCATGTGCGCGGCGCCCTGCTCGTGGCGCACCAACACGTGGTGGATGGGGTACTTGCGCAGCGCGTCGTAGATGGGCAGGATGGCGCCGCCGGGATATCCGAATACCGTGCGCACGCCCTCGCCAGTCAGCGTGGCCCATACGATCTCCGCACCAGTCAGGGACTGGGTCTGGCGTTCGGCGGAAGATGCAGGTTGGCTAGGCATGTGCGACTCCTTCTGAAAAATCTTTGGGTTGAAAGTGAGTTTTTGATTATACCGCAGAGCGGGCAGCGCCCCCGGATTTTGCCCATTTTACCGAAACCCGGCCTAATAGGCTCATCACTTGTTCGAATCCGCGCCGGATGGCTGCTAAGATTGTTCCATTCAGGCCTTAAGCGGCGATTCGCCAACCCCCGGGAGGAAACTGCTCATCATGGCAAAGGCAAAAGAGTTCCGCGTCACCATCGAAGACCGTCCGGCGGCACTGGGTGCCTGCTGCAAAGCGCTGGCCGACCGCGGCATCAACATCCTGGCCTTTCAGTCCTTTGTGGAGCAGGGCGAGAGCCTGGCGCGCTTTGTGGTGGATAACCCGGCGGCCGCCCTGGAGGTATTCCGCGCCGCCCATGCCAACTTCGAGCAGGAAGACGTGGCCATCGTCCGCCTGGCGCACCATCCGGGCGAGCTGGCCCGGGCCGCCATGCTGCTGGGCGCCGAG
The DNA here is from genome assembly GCA_963719655.1 of uncultured Acidobacteriota bacterium. Lineage (GTDB taxonomy): Bacteria > Acidobacteriota > Terriglobia > Terriglobales > Acidobacteriaceae > TOLSYN. The sequence continues at coordinate 18,251 of CAVRDQ010000001.1, forward strand.
CGCGTCAACATCAACTACTCCTACTGCGGGCTGGAGCCGGGTTCAACCGCGCCGCTGGCCGTCTTTGGCGTGGACCAGGTGACGAAGGCCTCCGCCGCCCTGGACACCATCGCCGCCAAGTAAGCCTGCTCAGCATCCGGGATGTTATTTCCGATGGACGGCCGCCGCGATGCGGCCGTCTTTGCTTGCCCGAAGCTTTTTGCGAAGACCGGAGCGCAAGAAGGCCGCGCCGGGGGCGAAGGCTCATCCGGGGACGATGCAAGGGAATGACGAAGATTGGGAGGGGGAACTTCTTGGGCCGATGGTTGGCGCGGGGGAGTCGCCAGTCGGCCCTTGTCTTAAAAGGCGTTTAACAGATTATTGCCCTGCTCCGGTGCCACCATCAGACACATCCGGCAGGCGGCGCTGGTCAGGTCTTCGTAATGTGCCAGCACGTCGCGGGCTTCCTCGATCTTGCTCAAGGAGAACAGCCAGCGCTTGCGGAACATAATGCGCGAGATCATTCCGTTAATCAGCAGACATTCACGACGCACCTCATCCACAACATAGCGGAACTCATTCTGCTCATCGTAAACATCCTGCAGGGAGTAGGAGGTAAACGAAAGAACCGCCGTGATGTTGCCCTTGATCAGCCGCAACTCAGCCAGCGCGTCTTCCACGCGGCCGGACTGGATGGCAGCCGTCTGAATCGGGTGCAATGCCTGGACTAACTCGTCGATCGAACGCACTTGCATCTTTCTTGCGTCAATCATCTTTCAGCCTTCCCGGGGGAACCAGATAAGGTAATACCCTATTGCATTCCATGGAAAGAATCCACTTTCGCTCCAGTATAGTCAAGTGCCTTCTGTAACCTTCGCATCTGCTCTAAAGTGGGCTTTTTCGATTGAACATCAGGAAGAGAGAAATAAGTTAACCAGGTGATTAATGCCAGGGTAAAGCTGAGCATGGAGATCAAGTTGAGGGAGCGGACAATAGTGAGCCCGTAGCCCGCATTCAGGCTGGAGACGAAGATATCTACGCTGGTAAACAGAAGGAACCCGACGCCAATCCCGAAGACCCGCGTCTGCCAGGGAATTCCAAAATAGGAAGATACCAATGCGGTAAAGGCAAATGCGCCGCAGAAAATCAACGTTACCGTGCGGTTCAGAAGGAAGACAGTATTTAGGAAGTCTCCGGGGCGCGAGCCAGGAAAGAAGATGGCAGCACAAGCCGACAGCACTACCAGAATTCCCAAGGAAGCGCGAAACCACCGCAGAGTTCCGGGAGGCAGGGTGGAGTAGGGGCGGAAGACGGCGGCAAAGACTTCACGAAACACTGCAAACAGCAATGGAAGCGTAAGAATCCGAATGCCCCAGTTGACGGAGACATACAGCCGCGACCAGTACAGCATTACGAAGATCAGGGTAGTGGTTTTTGCGGCGCAAAAGGCGATGTAAACCGCAAAGGCGACGTGCGTCTTCCAGCGGTTATTCCAGAGAACGACCGCCAGCAACACCCATTGCAGGGCCGCGTTCAGAACCCAGATGGTCCACTGCAGCTTCACCGGGGCACCGCCTCACGGTGAAGCTGCGGACCTGTTACAGGGATGGGCTTACTTGCCGATCGGCACGGCCGGGTCGCCGTCGCAGCACATCGGGTGCGGGCTCGGGTTGTTGTGCGTCGGGTTGTTGGACTTGGAGCCAATCGAAGCAAGGGTCACTACCAGAAGAGCTAGGATCGTGATTCGCGTGATCATCGTTTTATCTCCCTGCGGCAGGTGCCGCTGACAGGAGAGTAGCCGCGATCATCACAGGGTCCAATACTCACGCATCCGCGCTGTTATTGACGCGGGCGCCAAGCATCCCAGGCAATATTACCCTGTTAGTATCAGCACATTTCCCAATGTTTGCAATCTACGTAATGGGAGTGTTCGCGGTTCCCGGCATTCGCGAGAAGGACCTCTGCGGGCTTGTGAAAAGCGATGGCCCGTACTCGTCACCCGCCGGGCATCCCTGTTACGATGATTGCCTGGTACGGCCCTTGCCGATCCGCGTGGCGAGGACTTCCTGGCCGTGGTTTTTGAATGCGATCCTGCCGCGCAGCTTGCAGGAAACTGGATTCCCGGATGGATGCCGAAGTACGCGCCCGTTTGGACGCGCTGTTGGAATGCAGCGACGACCGTTGCCGCAAGCTGGTGGAGCTTGCCGAAGAGGGCGTGTGGCTGTTGGACCGCAACGAAAAGACGTTGTGGATCAACCCCGAGATGGCCACCATGCTGGGCTGCACGGCCGTGCAGATGCAGGGTGCTCCGTTTGCCGACTTCCAGCCTTTGCCGCTGCCCGGGCGACGCCGCCAGCAACTTCCTCCTCTTTCCGCCGCGCGCCAGCAGTGTGAAATCCGCATGCAGCACCGCGACGGCAGCGAGCTGTGGCTGAGCGCCGTCATCTATCCGATTCTTGACGCCAAGGGCGCACCCGACGGGCGCGTCGTATTCTTCAGCAACATCACGGCGCGCAAGCGTGCCGAGCGCGCCCTGCGCGAGAGCGAGCGCCGCTATCACGACCTGTTTGCCAACGCGCCGGTGGGCATCTACCGCACCACGGCCGACGGGCTGATTTCGATGGCCAACCTGGCGCTGGTGCGCATGCTGGGCTACAGCTCGTTTGAGGATCTGGCCGGCCAGGGGCTGGAGGGTGGAGGCTACGGTCCCATCTCGCAGCGCGAGGGCTTCCGCGCCGAGATTGAGCGCGACGGCGAGGCGCGCGGCGTCGAATCCATCTGGAAGCGGCGCGACGGTTCCATCCTGTTTGTGCGCGAGAATGCCCGCGTGGCCCGCGATCTGGACGGCAACATCCTGTACTTTGAAGGCACGGTGGAGGACATTACCGAGCGCAAGATTGCCCTGCAGAAGATGGAGCAGAGCGAGGGGCGCATGCGCTCGCTGATTGACAACGCGCCCTACGGAATCTTTCAGTGCGATCCGCAACTGCAGCGCTTCGACGACGTGAACCCGGCGCTGGTGCAGATGCTGGGCTACGCCTCGGCCGCAGAGCTGGCCTCGGCCGACATCGGCGCCGATATTTTCGCCAACTCCGAAGAGTGCCAGGCATTTGTCGCGAAGTGCCGCATGGAGGAGCGCGCCGAGGCCGACGTGACCTGGCGGCGGCGTGACGGCCGCCCCATCTCCGTGCGGGTGCGCGGGCGCCGTTCGAAGCTGCCGGATGGCAGCACCCACCTGGAGATTTACGCCGAAGATATCAGCCGCCGCGCCGAGCTGGAACAGCAGCTCCGCCAGGCACAGAAGATGGAGGCCATCGGCAACCTTGCCGGCGGCATCGCCCACGACTTCAACAACCTTCTGATGATTATCAGCAGCTACACCCAGATGATGGAAGAGGACCTGTCGCCCGGCGACCCGATGCGGCAGTACACCCAGCAGGTGCTCAACGCATCGGAGCGCTCCTCGGCGCTCATCCAGCAGTTGCTGGCCTTCAGCCGCAAGCAGATTCTCTCGCCGCGCATCCTGGACCTGAATGCGGTGGTGGAGGAGACGGCCAAGATGGTGCAGCGGCTCATTGGCGAAGACATTCAGCTGACGCTGGCCCTGCACCGGCCGCTCCCGTTTCTGCGCGCCGACCCCGACCAGATCACGCAGGTCCTGCTGAACCTTTGCGTTAACGCGCGCGACGCCATGCCGCGCGGCGGCCGCATCATCATCAGCACCAGCTCCGCCGTTGTCACGGCCGTTCAGTGCGAGGATGTGCCCGGCATTTCACCCGGCAGCTACAGCGTGCTCAGCGTGTCGGATAACGGCCTGGGCATGGCCGCCGAGGTGCAATCACGCATCTTCGAGCCATTTTTCACCACCAAGCCGCTGGGCAAAGGCACGGGGCTGGGCCTCAGCATGGTCTATGGCATCGTGCAGCAGAGCGGCGGCCACATCCGCCTGGAGAGTGAACTCGACCGTGGCACCTGCTTCCGCCTCTACTTCCCGGCCGTGCCTGAGGAGGCGAAGCCCGCCGAGCATGTCGAGGAGGTTCCGCAACTGGGCCAGGGAGAGACCGTACTGGTGGCCGAGGATGAGGACTCGCTGCGGGAGTCCATCGTGGCCTATCTGCGGCAGCACGGCTACACCGTGCTTTCTGCCTGCGACGGCGAGGAGGCGATCGAGGTTGCCCGCGAGCATGACGGGCCTATTCACCTTCTGCTGACCGACGTGGTGATGCCGCGGCTGGAAGGCGGCGAGCTGGCGGCCGAGTTGCAGCGCAAGCGTCCCGGGCTGGCCACGCTGTTCATCTCCGGCTACACCGACCAGCGCCTGCTGACGCGCCTGCCGGACAATCCCCGCCCCGTGGTGCTGCAAAAGCCCATCAAGCTGCGCGACCTTCTGAACACCATCGGCGAGGTCATGCACCCGGTCAGCTAGGAGTGTCTACGGCTGCACAATCTGGCTGGCCTTCGGCTTCACCTTCTGCTTCTCCAGCTGTTTCGCATCCCATCCACCACCAAGAGCCTTTACCAGGTAAACGCTGGCCACCATGCGCTGCCCCAGCAGTTGCACGTCCAGACGCTGGTTGTTGAGCAGAATGGTCTCGGCCGTGACCACGTCCAGGTAGGTATCCACGCCGCCGATGTAACGGCTGTTGGCGATCTCCAGTTGGCGGCGGGCGTCTTCCACGGCGGCCGCTTGCGTCTGGCTGGCCTTGCTGAGCGTGTCCAGGCTGCTGAGGCCGTCCTCGACCTGCTGCATGGCCGTGAGCACGCTCTGGCGGTAGGTGGCCACGCTCGCGTCGTAGCCGGAGCGCGCGGCGGCCAGGTTGGCCTTGTTGCGTCCGCCGGTAAAGATCGGCGTCAGGGCATCGCCCCCCACGGCCCAGAAGAGGCTGGGAGCGTTGGCCAGGGTCGTGATGTCGCGGCTCTGCCATCCGCCGCCGGTGCCGGCAAGGCTGATGCGCGGATAGAAGGCGGCCTTGGCCAGCCCCACCTGCGCGTTGGCCGCGGCCACCAACCGCTCGGCGCTGGCAATGTCCGGGCGCCGCTCCAGCATCTCGGAGGGAACTCCTACGGGCACCACCGGCGGCACGCTGGTCAACGGCGCGGCCTCCAGATGAAATCCGGTGGCGGCCTGGCCCACCAGCACAGCAATGGCGTGCTCGTACTGCGCGCGTGACTGCTTGACGAGCGAAAGCTGGGTCAGCGTGGCGTCCAACAGTGACTTCTGCTCAGCCACGTCCAGGCCGTTGGCGATGCCGCCCTCGTGGCGGCGGTTCACCAGCTCGAGAGCCTTGCGCTGGTAGTTGGAATTCTCTTCCACCACCCGCACCTCGGCGTCCAACTGGCGCAGGGTGAAGTAATCGGCGGCGAGCTCGGCGGAGAGCACCAGCTGCGCGTTGGCGGTATCGGCCGCCGTGGACTGCAGCGTGGCGTTGGCCGCCTCGATGCCCTTGCGCACATGGCCGAAGAGGTCCACCTCGTAGTTGATGTTGAAGGGAACGGTAAACGCGTTCTGCGTGTAGGGCGTGGAGGTGTTGGCGGCGCCATTCAGCGGACGGTTGCCGGAGCCCCGCTCGCGATAGGCCGAAGGGTCGGCCGAAAGCTGGGGAAAGAGCCCGGCGGTATTCGCCCGGACCAGCGAGCGCGCAGATTCAAGATGGTCGCGTGCGGCCACCAGGCTCTGATTGCCCACCAGCAACTGTTGCTCCAGGTCGTTCAGCTTGTCGTCGTGGAAGAGCCGCCACCATTCGCCGCGCGGCTCGTCATCGGCGGGCGCGGCCAACTGCCAGCTCTCACCCTGCCACTGGGCGGGCATGGGAGCCTGGGCCGCCAAGGGCGCGGGCTTCTGGTAGCGCGGGCCCACGGTGCAGGAGCCGAGCACCAGGCACAGACCCACTGCTCCCAGCACCTGCGCGGCATTCGATGGGCGGATCCTCACGAGTTCTTTCCCTTCGCCGCCGGCTCGGCCACCCGCACCGGTTGATTGTCTTCGAGCGAATCCGGAGGGTTGATGACCACCTGCTCGCTGGCGTCCAGCCCGCCCAGCACCTCCAGAGTGGTGCCGTAATCGCGGCCAATGTTGAGCGGCCGCAGGTGGGCGCGTCCATCCTGGCCGACCACGGCCACCCGGGCTCCTTCACTGCGGAAGAGCATGGCGTTGACCGGCACGGTCAGTCGCGGCACATCGCCACCCACGGCAAAGTGCACCTGGCCAAAGGAGCCGGGCAGCAGGCGTCCGTCCGGGTTCATCACATCTACCTCGGTCAACAGGGTGCGGGTAGCCGGGTCAATGGCCTGCGCGTTGCGCACGATGACGCCGGTAAACTTTTCGCCGGGATACTCCTGCAAAGTTATGGTGGCCTTGGAGCCGGGCTTCATGCCGTTGGCGTAGGCCTGCGGCACGCTGACGAAGACCCTGAGGGTCGCCACCTCGGCCAGGTCGAAGAGCTCCTTGCCGGTACCAGTGGCGTTGATCAGTGCGCCAGGATCCACGTTGCGGCGAGTGAGCACACCGCTGAAGGGGGCATAGACGTTCTTGAAGCTCTCCAGATCCTCCAGGCGGTGGACGTTGGCGTCGGCGGCGGCCAGGTTGGCCTTGGCCTGCTGATAGCCGCTGGCTTGCTGGTCGGCCTCCTGCGCGCTGACCGAGTCCGACTTGCGCAGGTTCTGCCAGCGCTGGTCGCTGATGCGCGCCAGTTCGAGCTGCGCCAGCACCTGCTGCCGCGCGGCGCGGGCCTGGCTCAGCTCCTGGTCCACTTCCGGAGTGTCAATCACGGCCAGCAGTTCGCCCTTCTTCACCTTGCTGCCGATGTCGCGCGTCCAGCGCAGCAGGTAGCCGTTGGTGCGGGCGTAGATGGGCGACTCCTGGTAGGCCTGGAGTGTCGCGGGCAGCACCAGTTCGTTGTCCGGCTTTTCGAGCGTGGGATGCACGACGGCCACGGTGGGCACGGAGGCCTGCTCGGTCTCCTGCGCCAGCACGCGGCCGCGGGCAATGCGCTCAAACAGCGTGAGGCCGCCGGCCAGCACCAGCAGAATCAAAACAATGCCGGTCACCAGGAGGGCGCGCCCGGAACTTGCCGGAGGCACCTCGGGCGGACGCTGAATCTCCGCGTGCTGGTGGCGGGACTGCTGCTGGATGGCCTCAATTTCCTCGTCGCGCTCCACCTGCGTTTTGCGGTGGACTGGTGCCGAGTTGGGCTTCGGGGTCGGATTGTCTGCGCTCATCGAAAGCTCCACGTTTGTAGCAAAAAAGGTTTACGCCTCGTCGGCGTCGGGCTCCGGGTGAGGATGCCCATGGAATATGGCAAAGACGCTGGGGACGAAGAAGAGAGTGGCCACGGTGGCAAACAGCAGCCCGCCGATAACGGCGCGGCCCAGCGGCGCATTCTGCTCGCCGCCTTCGCCCATGCCCAGGGCCATGGGGACCATGCCCAGAATCATGGCCAGCGCGGTCATCAGCACGGGGCGCACGCGGGTGTAGCCGGCGGCAATGGCGGCGGACAATGCGTCAGCGCCGGTCTCCATCTGCTCGCGGGCAAAGCTCACCATCAGGATGGAATTCGCCGTGGCCACGCCCATGCACATCACGGCGCCGGTCAGCGAAGGCACGTTCAAGGTGGTGCGCGTCAGCAGCAGGAACCAGCAGATGCCGGCCAGAGCTCCGGGCAGGGCAGAGATGATGATGAAGGGGTCGAGCCAGCTCTGGAAGTTGATGACGATCAGCAGGTACACCAGCACGATGGCGCCCAGCAGGCCCACGGCAAGTCCGAAGAACGACGAGCGCATGGTGCTGACCTGGCCGCGCACCACGATGCGGGTACCGCGCGGCAGCTTGCCATCAAAGCCATGCACAATCTGGTCCACGGCCTTGGCCACCGAGCCCAGGTCGCGGTCCTGCGTGCTGGCGTACACGTCAATCACCGGCTGCACCGCGTAATGGTTGACCACGGCCGGGCGCGCCACGGGCGTCACCTGTGTCAGGTTCCCCAGCAGTTGCGATCCCTGCGGACCCTGGACGGGCAAGGTCATCAGGTCTCCCAGCTCGGTCATGCGGTACTGCGGCTCCTGCACGGCGATGTTGTAACTGACGCCGTTGCGCGGGTTCAGCCAGAAGTTGGGATTGAGTTGATAGCTGCCGCTCAGCGAGACGAGCACGGTCTGCGCCACCTGGCTGGCGTTCAAGCCCACCTGCGAGATCCGGGTGCGGTCCAGTTCCATGTGCAACGTGGGCAGGCTGAGCAACTGCTGCACATGCACGTCGGCGGAGCCGGGCACGTGGCGCATCTGGTTGGCAATGTTCTGCGCAATGTCGTAGTTGCTGTGCATGTCGGCGCCCACCACCTGCACGTCAATCGGCGCCGGCAGTCCGAAGTTCAAAATCTGCGTGGTGATGTCGGCGGGCTGGAAGAAGAACTCCACGCCGGGGAAGCGGCGCGGCAGTTCCTGGCGCAGCTGGCGGATGTGTTTTGCCGTCGGCTGGTGGTGCTCGGGGTCGAGCGAGATCAGAATCTCGGCGTCGCTGGTGCCCACCGTGCCGCTGGTGCTGTAACTCTGGTTGATGCCGGAGTAGGGCAGGCCGACGTTGTCCATGATCGTCTCGATCTCCTTGCCGGGGATCTCGCGATGCAGCTCGGCCTCCACCTCGTCGCAAAGCCTGGCCGTCTCCTCCACCCTCAGGCCGGGACGCCCGCGCACGTGCAGGCGCAGCAGGCCGGCATCCACCTGGGGAAAGAAGTCCTGCCCAAGGATGGTGATGATGCCCAGCGAGGCCAGGCAGAAGAGCAGGAACAGCGATGCAAATCCGCGGCGATGTTCGAGCACAACCTCCAGCACCGCCTGGTAGCCCGCGCGGAAGCCGTCAAAGCCACGCTCGAAGCCACGCTGGAAGCGGCCGAGAATCGTCTTCGGCCCCCCGGCGCGATGCTCGTGCCCGCGCATGATGTACATCACCAGGGTGGGGATGAGCGTACGGGAGAGCAGGTAGCTGGACAGCATGGCAAAGCTGACGGCCTCCGCCAGCGGCACAAACAAAAAGCGAGCCACGCCGCTGAGGAAGAACATGGGCACAAAGACGATGCAGATACAGAGGGTGCTGACGAACGCCGGAATGGCGATCTGCTGCGCGCCGTCCAGAATGGCGTGGCGCATCTCCTTGCCCATGGCAAGGTTGCGCTCAATGTTTTCAATCTCCACGGTGGCGTCGTCCACCAGGATTCCCACGGCGAGCGCCAACCCGCCCAGGGTCATGATGTTCAGCGTCTCGCCGATGGCCGCCAGGGCCAGGATGGAGCAGAAGATGGAGAGAGGAATGCTGACCAGGATGACCAGCGTCGGGCGCCAGTCGCCGAGGAAGAGCAGGATCATGGCGGCCGTCAGCAGCGCGGCGGTCATCGCCTCCTTCAGCACGCCGTTGATGGAGGCGCGCACGAAGAGCGACTGATCGAAGAGCAGGCTGATCTTGAGGTCCGGCGGAAGCCCTTTGGCCGCCACCGGCACGATGTCCTTGATGCCCTGCACAATCTGCAATGTGCTGGCGCGGCCGTTCTTGTAAATGGACATCAGCGCGCCGCGGGTTCCGTCCTGGCGCACGATGTTGGTCTGCGGAGCGAAGCCGTCGCGGATGTGGGCCACGTCGCGCATGTAAAGCGTGGCGCCGTTGATGGTCTTCACCGGCAGGTCGTTGAGTGCGGCAATGGTCGGCGGCGTGCCGTTCATCTCCACGTTGTATTCAATCGAGCCGAGCTTGGTGGTGCCGGTGGGCAGAATCAGGTTCTGCGCGTTCACGGCGTTGACAATGTCGGCCGGCGCCAGCCCGTAGGCCTGCAGCTTGGAGGTGTCCAAATCCACCTGCACCTGGCGCTGCTTGCCGCCGTAAGGCCACGGAGTGGCCGCTCCCTGCACCGTGGCCAGCGAGCTGCGCAGGAAGTTGTTGCCCTGGTCGAAGAGTTCCTGCTCGCTCAGCGTCTTGCTGCTGAGGCCGAGCTGGATGACCGGCGTGGTGCTGGCGCTGTAGCTGATGACCAGCGGCGGACTGGCGCCCGGCGGCATCTGCTTCAGGTTGGTCTGGCTGATGGCCGTGACCTGCGCGATGGCCGTCTGCAGGTTGGTGCCGGGGCGGAAGAAGATCTTGATAATGCCCAGGCCGTTGACCGACTGCGACTCAATGTGCTCGATGTTGTTGACCGTGGTGGTGATGCCGCGCTCGCTGTTGACCACGATGCGGTCGGCCATATCCTGCGGCGACATGCCGGTGTAGAACCAGACGACCGAGACGACGGGGATATCAATGTCCGGAAAAATGTCCACCGGCATCCGCGGCACGGTCATCACCGTCAGCAGGAGGATGGCGATGGCCATGACGACGAAGGTATAGGGCCGACGGAGCGCGAGGGCAACAATCCACATAAAGAAAGATTACCTTCCCGAAGCGAGCGGCGCCCTGCAAAAGGCGCCAATGTGATGCAAAACAGGACGGCCCCCAGGCCGGTCACGATTACTTAGATTCGATACTATGCGTCTTGGATTGAAAAGAAAAGCGTGCACGCCGCCACGTCCGTGCTAGGATGCGTCTCAATGGGAAGCAAGAAAACAACCATGCAGCCGTCCGCAGACTGCCCGCGCACCCTGGGGCGTCCGCGGAGTGAACGTGCCCGTTGCGCTATCCTCAACAGCACATTGAAGTTCTTCGAGAGCCGCCAGAACGGCTACGTGGACCTGACGATCGAAGAGGTGGCCGCCCGCGCCGCCGTGGGCAAGGCCACGGTCTACCGCTGGTGGCCCAACAAGGCTGCGCTGGTGGCCGACGCCTTCGCCTTTGGCGCCACCCAGAAGCTGCATTTTCCGGATACCGGATCGCTGCTGAACGACATGACGCAGCAGATGCAGCAGCTGGTGAAGATTCTGCGCGGCCGCCGCGGCCACGCCGTCTCCGTCATCCTCGGCGCCGGGCAAAGCGAGCCCACCCTGCTGACCGCCTTCCGCGAGCGCTTCATTCGGCCACGCCGCGCCGATGCCACCATGACGATGCAGCGCGGCATCCAGCGCGGCGAACTGCCTGCCAACGTGGACATTGACCACCTGCTGGACGCTCTCTACGGCCCGCTCTACTTTCGCTTCCTCATTCGCCACAGCGAGTTGACGCCGGAGTTTGTGGAGAGCCACTGCCGCCTGGTGCTGGAGCAGGCGATGCCCGCGGCAAAACCGAATGGAAAGCCCGCGCCCAGTGGGAAGGCGGCTAAGCCGGTCAAGTAGTTCATGGCTGAATTTGCGCCGGTAGAGAACCCGCGCACAGAAAAACCCCGCCAGGCTGGCGGGGTTTCCTGTTTCCCAATGCAGAGGCTTATTCGCTCCAGCGCTTGAAGATCAGCGAGCCGTTGGTGCCGCCGAAGCCGAAGCTGTTGCTGAGCGCGTAGTCGAGCTTGGCCGCGCGCGCGTGGTTGGGGACAAAGTCCATGCCCAGGGTGGCCTCGTCCTGGTTCTCCAGGTTGATGGTCGGCGGCAGCATCTGGTTGTGCAGGGCCAGCGCGGTGATGCCGGCCTCCAGGCCGCCGGCGCCGCCCAGCAGGTGTCCCGTCATGCTCTTGGTGGAGCTGACCGGCACGGCGCGTTCGCCAAACATGTTGCGGACGGCCGTGGCCTCCAGACCGTCGCCCACCGGCGTCGAGGTGCCGTGCGCGTTGATGTAGCCGATGGCGGAGGGTTCAATCCTGGCGTCGCGCAGTGCGTTGCGCATGGCGCGGAAGCCGCCTTCGCCCTCCGGCGCCGGAGCCGTGATGTGGTTGGCGTCGCCGCTCATTCCATAGCCGACAATCTCGGCCAGAATCTTGGCGCCGCGCGCCTTGGCGTGCTCCAGTTCTTCCATCACCAGGATGCCGGAACCTTCGCCGATGACGAAGCCGTCGCGATCCTTGTCCCAGGGACGGCTGGCGCGCTCGGGCTCGTCATTGCGGGTGGAGAGCGCGCGCATCGCGCAGAAACCGCCCACGCCCATCGGCGTGATGGCCGCCTCGGCTCCTCCGGCCAGCATCACGTCGGCATCGCCGCGCTGGATGATCTTGAAGCTGTCGCCGACGGCATGCGCGCTGCTGGTGCAGGCCGTGGCCATGGCCATGTTCGGCCCCTTCAGCCCGTAGCGGATGCTGACCTGCCCGGCGGCCAGGTTGACGATGGAGGCCGGGATGAAGAACGGCGAAATCTTGCGCGGGCCGCCTTCCATCAGCGCCGTGTGCTCGCGCTCAATCACGTCAAAGCCGCCGATGCCGCTGCCGATGTAAACGCCCATGTTCTCGGCGTTCTCGGCCGTCACCTGCAATCCGCTGGAGGCCATCGCCTCACTCGCGGCGGCCAGCGCAAAGTGGATGAAGCGGCCCATCTTCTTGAGCTCTTTCTTCTCCACAAACTTGAGCGGATCGAAGTTCTTCACCTCGGCCGCAATCTGGCAGGTATAGAGCGCGGTATCAAAGGCGGTAATCGGCGCCACGCCGCTCTTGCCGGCCAGTAGCGCGCTCCAAACCTCGTCCGTGGTGTTGCCCACACCACAGATCAATCCCATTCCGGTGACGACGACGCGGCGGCTCAAGGTTACTTCCCGCCTTTCGCGTGCGCGTTCACGTAATCCACGGCGTCCTTCACCGTCTTGATCTTTTCGGCGGCCTCGTCCGGGATTTCGATCGTGAAGGCCTCTTCAAAGGCCATCACCAGCTCGACGATGTCCAGCGAGTCGGCGCCCAGGTCGTCGGTAAATGACGCGGAGGGGGTCACCTCGGCTTCATCTACGCCAAGCTGTTCCACGATAATCTGTTTGACTTTTTCGTCTGCTGCGGAAGCCATGCGGCTCTCCTTTCGGCTGGGGCAACGGAGTGCGCCGGGCACGGTTGGCCCGGCGGCTGGCTCGCGTACCGTTGGGAAGCCGGGGGCGTTATCCGCCCCGCGCGGCCTACTTCTTGGCGTGAGCGGCGATGTAATCGGCCGCGTCCTTGACGGTCTTGATCTTCTCGGCGTCCTCGTCCGGAATCTCGATCTCGAAGGCCTCCTCAAAGGCCATCACCAGCTCGACGATATCCAGCGAGTCGGCGCCCAGGTCGTCCACAAACGAGGCGGAGGGCGTCACTTCGGCTTCATCCACACCCAACTGCTCCACAATAATCTGCTTCAGTTTCTCTTCAACAGCGGCCATTTTTTGGCGCCTCCTGCAATCAATTTAAGCCGTACGGGTACTTGTTCGCGCCATTCCACTCACGTCTATGCGCCCGACGATTCCACTATGCATCCTAATTGGTCGTTTTTACCAAGGTCAATCGGCAATTGGCACCTTTGTCGGATTGTCACGAATGCCGCCATGCGCCCCGGGTAACCGCCATGCCACTAGTCAGCGCCGCCGGAGAGCGTTCTACTTAACCCATGCGCGCCGTCGTACAAAGAGTTCGCCGCGCCCGGGTCACCGTCGAAGACCGCACCCTGGGCCATATTGAACGCGGCCTGCTGGTTCTGGTCGGCGTTGGAACGCTGGACGCCGAGGCCGATGCCGAATACCTGGCCCAGAAGATCGCCGGCCTGCGCATCTTCGACGACCCCGAGGGCAAGATGGGCACGGTTCCACGTTTGGCGGCGGCGCACTCGCCTGCCGCGTGGCTCTCGAATTCTTCGATATTCTGGAAGGGCTGCTGCCTTCCATCCAAGAAGTCGGCGGTTATCTGCATGTGGTCCTGAACGAATTGGCCCCGCAAGATTCTTTCATCAAAGAAGTGCGCGGTTTCGGACTTATGATCGGAGTCGATATGGAGATCCCCGGTAAACAGATGGTGCTGGATGCCTTGGCCGAGGGGTTGTTGATCAACTGCACGCACGATACGGTGCTTCGCTTGCTGCCGCCTTACATCATCACGGAGCGCGATGTGGATGCGGCCGTGAAGAT
>CAVRDQ010000002.1:0-4122 GCA_963719655.1 uncultured Acidobacteriota bacterium
CAAAGACGTCCGCCAGGGGCATGCGCTTGAGCGCCAGCGAGTAGGTCAGTGAGAGCACGCAGTAGAAGGCCACCGCCACTCCAAAGCGCCAGCCCAGCCACAGCGCTCCGCCGCCAATGCCCCCCAGCAGCAACAACGGAGCCATCGCCACGCCCGCGCCAATCGGGAGCCTTCCGGCGGCAAACGGACGCTGCCGCTTCCACGGATGATTACGGTCGCTGGGCAAATCCAGCAAATCGTTCATCACATAAATCGCCGAGGCCGCCAGCCCGAACAGCAACATGCCAGCCACGGTGCGCACCCACGGCCCCGGCAGCCAGCGATGCGCCAGCACCAGCGGCAGCAGCAGCAGCACGTTCTTGCTCCAGTGGTGCGGACGCAGCGCCTTCCAGTAATCCTTCAGGTTGGCAGGACTGGTCACAATCACTTCGCGTACCTGGGTCACGCGGGCGGCGCGCTCGGCCAGTCGCCGGCTGCCCACCACAACGGCCGCCTTGCACTTGGCCCACACCGCAAGGTCGGCCTCGTGGTTGCCAATGTAGAGAATGTCATCGCCGTAGCGCTGCCGAAGCACCACGGCCTTACTGAGCCCCTTCAGGTTGTGGTGATCGGTGGTGGCCAGCACCTCGTCGAAGATGCCAAGGTGCTCCGCCACGGGATGCGCCAGCCGCTCGTGAGAGGCCGTGGCCAGCACAATGTGCCTGGCTCCATCCTTTCGCAGCTGCTCAATTAGGCGCAGCACCTCTTCGCGATAGGGCAAATGCCGCGGGTCCACCGGTCCGGCATCGGCCAGCTTCTGCTTCAGGTGCGTCTTCCCGCGCGCGATCCAAAGGGGCAAGGCCAGCAGCCGCCAGGGATGCCGCTTCAGGGCCTCGATCAGGCTCTCCCACAGAAGGTCGGTGGCAATCAGCGTGCCGTCCAAATCCACGCATACCGTGGCGGGAACCTGGACCATCGCGCGTTCTTGCTCTGTGTCCTTCTGTAGCATGCAGCAGGCTCCGGACATCTTGGGAAGTAAGCAAATTCTACCCTACCGGCACTGGTGTCGCATATTGCAGGTGGGTTACGTCCGTCGCGCCGGAGAGCCGTTCCGGATGGCTGTGATAGCATCTCCCTCAAGCAGTTTTCCAGGTACTTCGGGGTGCGATTCTTCCGTGCGTCCCCCGTGGTTTTGAACTACGCCATACGCCGACCGCCCTGCGCGGATCGCCATGCTCAACCGGCCCCGGCACCTGACCGCGCGGGCGGTTTAGTTTTCAATCCTTGAGGACCCGGCACGATGTCGAATCCAGCTCCCTGTCACGTAACCTTGGCCCAAGGGGTTTTCCGCTCCAGCCTGTTGCTGCTTCTGGCGGCTGTGCTGCTCTGCCTGCCTGCTTTGGCCCACACCGCCTCCGTGTACGTTCCGGTGGACCACTGGGCCTACCCGGCGGCCGAGCGGCTGGCCGTGCTGACCGGAGCGCAGAATGAAATGCTCGGCATGCGTCCCTGGACGCGCCAGCAGTTTGCCCGCTTCCTGGAGCGCGCCCGCGAATACGATCACAACCCCGAGGCCACGGCCCTGCAAAAGGAGTTGGAGCGCGAGTTCACCGCCGAACTCAACAGCGAGCCGGAGAAGGAAGTCCGCGAATCGCTTTACGCCCGCACCACGCAGATTGCCGGCGCGCCCCTGCGAGACAGCTATCACATCGGCCAGACCCTGGTAAATGACTTCGGCCGCCCCTACGGTGAGGGCTTCAACGCCATCGCCGGAGCCAGTGGCTATGCCCAGGATCGCGCCGTCATGATCTACATGCGTGGCGAATATCAGCATGCCGCAAGCCTGGCCTCGCCCTCTGCCGCCGCCGTGGCCTCCATGGCAGCCGGAGATAGCGTGACCCCCGACCAGGTGCTGACCCAAGGCGGCCCGCAACAGAACACGCCGCGCCTGTTGGATACCTACGTCGGCGCCAGTTGGGGACGCCACTGGACTGGCATCCTGGGTAAGCAGAGCTTGTGGTGGGGTCCGGCCGCCGGCGGCGCCTTCCACGCCACCAATAACGCCGAGCCCTTCTGGATGGCACGCCTGACCAACGACCTGCCCTATCACATCCCCCTGCTCGGCAATGCGCGCCTGGACATGTTCTACGGCAAGCTCGATCAACATGTGGCCGAGCCGCAGGCCTGGATTCACGGCGAAAAGATCAGCTTCCAGCCGTTCAAAAGCCTGGAGATCGGCTTCACCCGCACCGTCGTCTTTCTCGGCGTGGATTATCCGCTGAGCTTCAATCGGCTGTGGGACAGCTACTTCAGCGTCGGCGACAACAACGCCACCTATCTGCCCCAGAACAATCCCGGCTCGCGTCAGGGTGGCTTGGACTTCAGTTGGAAACTGCCGCGCATTCCCGTCACGCTCTACAGCGACAGCTACTCCGACGACGATCCCTCACCCCTGGCCTCGCCGCACCGCTCGGCCTTCCACCCGGGACTCTACTTCGCCCGCCTGCCCGGCTCGCTCTCCCGCATGGACTTCCGCATGGAAGGCTCCTACACCGTCAGCCTCGACAGCTCTCTGCCGGACCGATTCAACTACTGGAAGGAAGACTACCGCGACGGCTACACCAACAAGGGACTGATCATCGGCGATGTGACCGGCCGCGCCGGCGTGCAGTGGCAGCTGTGGACGACCTACTGGCTCAATCCGCGCAGCACCGTCCAGGTCAGCTTCCGCGACCGTTACGTACCCCAGAGCTTCTTCGGCGGCGGCACGCAGAGCGACCTGAAGGCCACCGGCAACTTTCATCTGCGCCAGCGTTACGACCTGGAAGTGGGTGTGCAGTCGGAGCGCTACATCTTCAATCAGCTCACCGGCACGCGCGCCCCACGTTACGACTTCAGCGGATGGGCGGGAATCAGGTTCCAGCCGACGCGCGCGCGGAAGAACTAAGGGTTAAGGATATCTCTATTGCTGACAAGCAGATTGGCCGGATCATTGGGCGGTCGTACGGTCTTGATTATTGTTGACAAATAGTGCTCTCGACCATGTAAACTGAAGGCAAGTTTCATAGATCGGATATTCACTCTTCAGCCCTCGATTCAAGCGATTGTACGCAGATAGAAGTAGACGGAGTTCGCGTTGACGGGCCAGCTTTACTTTTAGTTTTCGCTCGGGACGAGTCAGAATCTGACACAGAAGGTGCCACCCGAGTGGGACCCGCTCTAATGAGGTGTGGGAAGTTCTGAGGACGATGCTGAAACTGCTATGTTGGTTCCCCCTGGCATATTCAGAACATCAATCTACCGTGTCCGGGTATACCGGTAGAGAATTCGCGACCAAGACAATTGGAACCTTCATCCAGAGCAGTCGCGTCGTCGAACAGAAACCGCTGCTCTGCCTCCAGAACAAGAAAGAGCGATTCCCAATATCAATGGAACGCCGCTTCGAGGGGCACGCGTTCAATGTCACTTCGCGCTCCGGCTGCTGGCCTGCAAAAGTGCGCCTTCCGCAATCGCGACTGGGGAATGTTATCCATTTAGCGTGCTCGCGAGAGGCTACCGGCGTGAAGTGCGCCTTGGGCAGAGATGCTTCCGTAAAGCGTGCGTCAGCTTCCGCCCCATGTTTTCTTAAGTGTCATTCATCCGGTACCCATGACACGGGAGCTCGCGCCAGAAGGCGGAACTCTACACGATCTATATCCCTCGGGAGTTGAGAATGCGCAACATGCAAAGCAATAATCTCGGTACAGCCGCTCCAGCTTCCGCGCAATTGGAACTCGGTGACCAGGCGCAGAAACAACTGTCGCTGGACGAGATGTGGGGTGCGTTTTACAAGCACAAGGTCATGGTGCTCTGCGCAACTCTTCTGGTCTTCGTTATCGTGGCGCTGTATACCGCGTTCTGCCCCCGGGTTTATGAAAGCATCGCGCTGCTGCAGGTTGACCCGAGCCGCTCCTCCAGCCTGGGACTCGACGACGCTGTCAGCCAGAGGCTGGGTTCTTCCGCCAATGGAGATGTGCTCTCCACCGAAGTCAAGATTCTAAGCAGCAATACTGTTGCAATGCACGTGATTGCCTCCCAGCAACTTGCCAGAAAACCGGCATTTGCCGGAAAGGAAGCATCCCAAACGCTGCCTGCCGATCCCCT
>CAVRDQ010000003.1:0-7714 GCA_963719655.1 uncultured Acidobacteriota bacterium
CGATGGCTACCGCGCATCGCTGAAGGGCAAACCCGCGCCGGTGCAGGATGGCTTCGACGGCGATCAGCAGTTCTTTATCGCCTTTGGACAGAACTGGGCGAGCAAGGGACGCGAGGCTGCGCTGCGACAGCAGGTACTGACCGATGGACACTCGCCGGCACAGTATCGCGCTGCCACCGTGCGCAACATTGACGCCTGGTACGCCGCCTTCTCCGTCAAGGAAGGCAGCAAGCTGTACCTGGCGCCCACAGAGCGCGTGCGAATCTGGTAACTACTTCCGCGGGCTCTGCCGTTTTATTTTCACCGGCGGAGCCCGCGCGCTTTACTTAAGGAGATTTCCATGGCCCTGGTCTGGCTGGCTGACTGTAAGATTTGCGCGCAACGATTTCCCATGCTGCCTCGCGAGGCGACGGCGGGCAAGAGCACCGATGCACTGCCCGCGAACACCACCGTTGGGCGCCATGAGTGTCCGCACTGCCACGAGTTCGCCGACTACTCGACGGACGATCTCATCCCCGGCACCGGCCGCATCCAGTCCTCGCGCACCGTGGAGTAACGTAAACGGGCGCCACGCATTGCACGCGGCGCCCATTACTTCTTTTTTCGTCCCACATTATTTGTGAAGCAAATCAAACACCATGGCCGTCATGGCGGTCACGCCCGTGCGGATGGCCGGTTCGTAGACGGGGGCAAAGAGCGGCGAATGGTTGGCCGGCAGCGGCGTTCCGCCATCGCGCCATGCCGCCAGCTTCTGCGGATCGGCCGCGCCCAGCCAGTAAAAGACGAAGGGAATTTTGCCGTCCAGCGAGAAGTAGCCTACGTCCTCGCTGCCCATCACGGGAGTGGCCTTGTCCACACGCTCGGCGCCCAGGGCACGCTCGGCTACCTTCTTCATCCGCTCGGCCAGCGCGGCGTCGTTCACGGTGGGCACGGTTGACTCCAGCAATTGAAGCTCCGGCATGCGGCCGGGCGCCACGCCATAGGCTTCGGCTACTCCATTGGCGGTATGCGTGATTCCCTCCAGCAGCTTTTTGCAGACATCGTCGGAGTAGAAGCGCATGGAGATGCCCAGCACCGCGTCATCCGGAATGATGTTGTTCTTCGTGCCGGCGTGGAATGTGCCGACGGTGATCACGCTGGGATCCTGCGATGGAATCTGGCGGCTGACGATGGCCTGCGCCAACACCACGAACTCGGAGGCCATCACGATGGGGTCCTTGCCCTGCGAGGGGCGCGAGCCGTGCGCGCCAATGCCATGGAAGGTGAGTCGCAGGCTGTTGGCTCCGGCCAGCATTGGACCGGTGCCGATGGCAATGTGCCCAGTGGCGATGTCGTTGGTGTCGTGCGTATCCAGGATGAAGTCCGGACGCGGAAAGCGCTGGTAGAAGTTATCGGCCACCATGGCCTTGGCGCCGTCAATCGTCTCCTCGCTGGGCTGCCCCACCAGCACCACCGTGCCATGCCAACGCTCAAGGCTGGAGGCCAGTTCGCGGGCCACGCCCAGCAGAACGGTCATGTGCAGATCATGTCCGCAGGCATGCATCACTCCGACATCCTGGCCATCGGCGCTGACGGCGCGCAGGTGGCTGGCATAATCCACGCCCGTTGCCTCGGTCACAGGCAGGGCGTCCATATCTGTGCGGACCATTACCGTGGGGCCGTCGCCGTTCTTCAGCACGGCAACCACTCCGAAGGCCTGCGAGCCATCCAGATAGCGGCCAACGTGCTCGGTGACCGTGTAACCGGCGTGGCGCAGCTCTCCTGCCAGGTACGCCGAGGTCTTCTCCTCGTGATGCGAGAGTTCGGGATTCTGATGCAAGTGACGGTAAGTGGCGGTCAGCTCCGTCATCTGGCGATCCACGCCGGCATCAAGCGCCGCTTCCTTCTGTGCGAATACGGTGGGCACACAACACAACGTGAGGAGGCAAACTCCGGCAAGGGCGAAGCGAGAACGCATGAGATTTCCTTTCGAGACTTCCACCAGTCCGTCCGAGGCGACGGCCAATGCGCAGGAGTATATCAAATGCGGCGCACAAAAAAGCAGGCCGGCGACGAATCACCGGCCCGCCATACTGCGCAAAACCCTTCGCTACTTTCTGAGCACCGTGCACACCGAGGCGCAAAGGGCTCCGCCGACGTTGAAGGTCGCCGCCGCCTTCGGATTCTTCACCTGCAGACCCGCGGGAGCGCGGCCCAGCAGCTCGTTGTAGCACCAGCCCACCATGGCCACGCCGGTGGCGCCAATCGGGTGTCCCTTGGCGACCAATCCGCCGGAGAGGTTGATCCCGCACTCGCCATCCACGGCGGCCTTGCCCTCGCCCCAGAACTTCGCTCCCTCGCCGGGCTTGGCCTTGCCGATGACCTCGCTGCCGAGCGCACCCATCACGGTGAAGCAGTCATGCACCTCGGCCACGTTCACGTCTGCCGGAGTGAGGCCGGCCATGGCGTAGGCCTTCTTCATCGCCGTCAGCGCGCCGGCCGGGTGCAGAACATCGCGGCCAGCCTTGAGCAGCGGGTCGGTAGCCTGTGCGTAGCCGGCAATCTCCACGGCATCGGCCTTGCTCACACCCAGGCGCTTCAATCCCTCCTCGGTGGCCAGGATCAGGGTGGCGTAACCGTCGGTGATCTGCGAACAGTCGTAAGTCTTCAGCGGCAGCCCGTCCACGATGTAGCGGTTGCGGTCGTTGATGGTGATTACATCTTCCAGCGTGACCTTGACCTTGTGCATGTGTCCCAAGGGATTCAGATTGGCGTTGGCATATTCCTGCACGGCTATCCTGGCCAGGTCGGTCTCGGTCAGGTTGTAGGCCTTCAGGTAGGTGTCCATGATTTCGGCAAACAGATGCGGGAAGATGTACACCTTGCCGGGACGCTCATCGGGGTGCGAGTAGTATCCAAGAGACTTGCCGATGAGCTTGCCATCCATTTTGCCTTCGGCGTCGCGCATCTTCTCGTAGCCCAGGGCGAAGCCCACCTCTCCCCAGCCGGCCTGCAGTTTGAGGATGGTGCTGAGGATGGCCTGTCCGCCGCTGGCGCAGGCGTTCTCCACGCTTTCAATGGGCTTGCTGGCCAGGCCGGGAACGCTGGCCGCCAGTCCGCTGACCAGCCCCTGCTCGTTGAGCGCGATGTTGCAGGCCGCCGACACGGCTCCCATGTCGAGCAGCGCGGGATCGGCGTTGATCTCCTTGCAGACACTTTCGATGGCCGTGCTGACAATCTCCGGAACGGTCATTGCCATCAGCTTGCCGAACTTCGACTGGTGATAAGCAGCCACATAAATGCGTTTCATCGTCGTTCTCCTGGTTGAGTCGAGCCATGTTGAACCGAGCTAAGTTGAGCCGAGCCATGTTGAACCGGGCTAAGTTACGGCCGAGTCCTGTTGCGGCCAGCCATGCAGCGACCGGCGGCGCGTCTGTATGTTGGTCTTCCCCGGGTACGGAACCATCGCCGCCGCGATTCGCAAGCACGCGAACGTTCATGGATTTATCCGCGAACCGCGCATGGCGAAATGGACGACCGGCGATTTTACTCGAAAGGTGGCCGCGGGGGAAACGTCTTTCTAGCGGTGGAGTTCGGCGCCCGCGCTCAGCAGGTTCACGAGCAGCTTGAGAGCCCCGGCGGCGCCCGCATCCAACTGGCGATGGAAGGCCAGGCCGGAGTAAATGACCGAGCCGCGGCCGTAGCGGGCACGCAGCAGAGCGCCCTCCTGCATGGGCTGGCCGGTATCCCGCATGCGCAGAAGGGCCTCGTAGCGGCCATCCCAGTGCTGGGCGAAGTTGTGTCCGCGCTCTTCGCTCCAGCCGCGGAAGTCCTCTTCCGTAATGTCGTTAGGCTCCTGCAGCAGTTCGTGATGCGCTTCGGGGAACTCCACCGCGCTGTATGCGTTGGAGACACGCGCCGTGCCCAATTCCAGCGGGTATGGCAGCGGAGCGTTGGTGGCAAAGCGCGCGGTATCCGTCTGCCCCAGGATGAGTACCACTCCGCCGCCCTTGACGTAACTGAGCAGCCGCTCACGCTGTGTGGCTAGTTCGTCGCGCGTATCCACCACGCCGGGCCCCAGCACGATGGACCAGTAACGCTCCAGCCGTTCGGATTCCAGCGACGCCGCGTCCAGTGTCACCACGCGGATGTTCATATCACGCAGAGCGGCCGGGATGTTGTCTCCCGGCAGGCCAACGTAGCCCACGCTCAACCCCTCCGGGACGTCCACGGCCGTGCTGACCAGCACTCCATCCGAGCTGCGGTAGTGGAAGGCCACGCCACCGGCGGCGCGCACGATGCTGTATCCCTGGTCAAAGACCGCTCCGGCCCAGCGCACAATGGCACGCGACGGAAACGCACCCTCGCCGCCGCGATCCTGCACCATGAAGAACCGGTACGTGTGCTCGTCGCCGCGCGTGGCAATCTCCAGCATCTCGTGCTCGGGCTCGGTGTGCCAGCCTGTGGGAGGGTGCACGGTAAGCAAGGCGTTCTGCAGGTTGGCCACGTTGCTCCGCACGCGCACCTCCATCTCTCCGTAGGAGTAGCGGGTGCGGCGATTCCAATGCGTGCGTGGCTGCACGATGACCGACATGGGCGGCGCCACGGCCAGCGGCTGCGGCACGCCGGCGGTCATGGCCTGCACCGGGACCACGATGCGCGCCAGCTCGTCGCCAATCTGCACCTCCACAACTGCTTCCAGCGGAGGCGGCGGCAGCGGGCGGGTGGCGTTATGCTCGTCGAGGATGCGATAGACGGCATCATCCTCCGACCCCAACAAAAACTGCGGACGCGTGAACGGAGCATCCTGCGGAACCTTGCCGCGGAAAACCGCCTGCGCTTCGCCGGGCTTCCACTCGCGCGCCGGAGTCCAACGCCCGCCCTCACTGCGCAACTCAAAGCTGCGTACGGCGGTGTTTGAGGCCAGCTCGGCACGCACCTCGATCGTGTACTTCATCCCCGGCACCAGCACGTTTGCCGCATCGGCCGTGGTGGCGGCGCCATCTTCCTTGAGAAGCGCCTGCACCTTGACCCCTGCCGCCTGCACCAGCAAGTGCTCCGCCTGGGCGCGCCGCGACAAAATCTCCGCGCGGAACGCGGCATTGCCCCGCCCGCCGAGCAGAAGATCCTCCACCGTGCGCAGGTTTTGCAGATACTCCGCCAGATGCCCCGCCGCGTCGGACTGGCTCTCGGCCGCCTGGTCGGAAACCGCGCGCATCAGACGCAGACGCCGCTCGGCCGACTGCGCCGAATCCTTACCAAGGCCGCTGTCGGCTGCCAGGGATTCCAACTGGGCGTTCATTCCAGCAGTAAAATCCTGCGCGCCCTCGGCCAGCTCAAATCCCGGCGCAGCCTCAATCAGCCGGTAACGGCGCGTCGCCCCGCTGGGCGCGTGCCACAGCCCACGCTGCGAGCGCTCCTGCTGCAAGGCGCGTTGGCCGAGCTGCTGCCAGCTCTCCGTTGCGCCACGCGGAGTCTCGTCGGCATGGAACTCCACCGTGTAGCTGCCCGAGCGCGCCAAGGCAAAGAGCCGCCGCGGCTGCCACACCTCAAGGCCATCCTTCAATTGTTCGGGAAACTTCTTCGGGTCGGCGGCGGCCTTGAAGGCCTCGCGCGCCAGGATCAACGCCGCATCATGCTGGCCATCGCCATCGCCTGCCACGTCGAATGGAACGATGATGATCTGCGGACGCGTCTCGCGCACGACGCGCACCATATCCGCCAGCGCCGGGTTGTGCCCCAGCCAGCGGTCAAAGACCTCACTGGACTTGCGCGTGTATCCGAAGTCCACCACGCGGGTGTAGCGCTGCTCCACTTCGTAAACGCCAAGCCGGTGATCTTCTCCCGGCGCACTGGAAAATTCACCCAATAGCGGAGCTTTCAATGCGTGCCTCCTTGAGGTCCGCCGCGATGCTCCTCTTTTCCTCCGACAGGGGTAAAGCAGTCCGATACCGAGGACTCGGGGGCAGTCCACTCGTAACGCTGCTCGTCGACTTCCCACGGCTCCGCTTCGCCCCGCTCCAACCGCATATAGGCGCGCGGGTAAGCCGGGCCGCCGAAGCCGATTTCGTCCCACGCCCAGGGATGCGAATAGTAGGCGGTGACACAGTCCCCCACCAGCAGCATCCAGAATCGCTCCATGGGCATCCGCGCCCAAATTTCCTTGGCCGCGGGTGATCCCCGTCGTGCACCATGGCGAGCAGTTCGTCCTGTTCCTTCTCGCCGATCTCGAGAAAACCGCGGCCATGCAGGTGTAGGGAAATTTCTTCGATCGCCTGCATACCGAGCTTGTACGCTTCCCGGTCGGGAGGCATGTCCTCGAAGCGGTAGCCGTCATGCGAGTCGTCATAGAGCCGTTTGTCGATCCATGGGAGAATCGGCACTCGATGTTGTTCGTCACGGTCGTCCTGCGGCAGGATATGGCGGCAAATGGCATCCATCAGGCGCGCTTCATCCGGGCTGAAGAAGCGAATGGGGGGAACCTTCTGGACGCGGTCGAGAACCACTTCCCTGGTTCGCGCATCCCAGAATTTCTGTTGATCGAGCGTGCGAAATCCCGGATAGTAACCCGGCAGGCCGCGGTTCATGATTTTTCTCCCGGCGCAGCAGACTGGCGAGCACGCCCAGAAATCCACAGGCCGCGAACAGCAGCGGCGCGAATACGGGGGGGCCGTAAATGATGTTATATAGCGGTTTCTGTAAGCCGCCGGGCCGCCTCGCACACGCCGCGCGAATGATAGAAGAAACCCACCGCGCCATCCGCCAGGGCAAGCACGGAGAGCGCGGGCAGCAGGGTGTGGGCCAGCTTTTTATCCCTCACCGCGCCGGCGGCAGCGGCCATCAGTAAAGGAGCGATCACCACCGGAGTCCACTGCGCCTTGTACTGAAAATTGTTCTTGTAATGCGAATACCAGGCTTCGAAACCGCTGAAGAAGGCCGAAGCCGCGGTCGCCACTGCCAGATGCTTTTGGAATCGCCCTTCCCGCAAATCCTGTTCCCAGGTAATGGGCTCCGCGGCCATGCCCATACGAGCGGCCCAATGGCGCGCGTGCGCGGGTTTTGGAAGCAGGCCGGCAGAGTCTTCGTCGCGTCGCAGGAATGAGGCCAGCAGCCCCAGGTAAGCAGAGACGCCGAACAGCAGAGGCGCAAAGACCGGCGGACCCATTACGATATTGGTAATCGGCAGACGCCATCCACCAGGCTTACGCTCAATGCCTCGGATATGGAAGTAGAACCCCGTCAGGCTGTCGGCGAGAGTCAGGAGCGAGGTTCCGCGGAGGAGCGTCTGCGCGGCTTTCCGGCTGAAGAAGCCTGCCACGCCCGCACCCGTCATCGCCGCGCTGAGGATGATGGGGGTATACATGATGCGCTGGCTATAACTGCCTTTATAGTGCTCGTAGCCCACTTCGAGACCGCTCAGTGCGGCCGATAAACCGGCGATGAGAGACAGCCAGCGCTGTCTTGCTCTCAGGTCTTGGGACCGTTTTCAGTGGAGCAGGCTATCTTCTCCTTCGCTATGAATGCCGTCGTAAAAGGCGCGCTGCTGCCTTAGCTGCAAGTTTGTAGCTTTTATGCTACAATCATCCCGTGATCGAGTTCGTCTACTACCGCGATGAAAATGGACGTTCTCCCTTCATCGAGTGGCTCGCGGCGCTTCGAGACAAGCTGGCAAAGACCCGGATCGCAACTCGGCTGCGACAGATCGAATCAGGCAACTTCGGCGACTCAAAGCCGG
>CAVRDQ010000004.1:0-23092 GCA_963719655.1 uncultured Acidobacteriota bacterium
GAAAGGAAACTGTCATGAGGATCCCCAAACAGTCCCAAAGTGTTTCTCGCTGTCGTTCGACGTCACGACTAATGTCCGACCAGGGAATTGGCGCCGCCGTGTACCCGGCGCCTTGCATGCTGGCACATGCTTCCTAAATGAATGGTGTTACAATCCTGGTGAGTACATCCTCGATAGCGGAGGTGAAGCAGTGACTTGTCTCGCGAGCCCCTATGGCGGTGTAGGCTGGTACGGTGATGACGCGTGAAGACGCGATATGAAAAAGGGACATTCATGTTTTCGATCGAGGGGAAAAGAGGACCGAGGCCGTGTCCTCGGTCAACCTGGATGGTTTCGCCTGCGCCACCGGCGGGTCCAGGCCTCTGCCTCTTGGTTGTGAACATGGCGAAGAACTCCTCCCGTGAAGACAGGGCACGTGCCGTGGCCCTCGCGCTAAGTGCCCTGTCCAAGCAACGATCAATTTCACAAAGAGAGGAACTCGTATGAGACTTCCCAAACAATCAGAAAGTGTTTGTCGTGGTCCTTTCGCGACCCAACGCGAAGAGCCGAATGGGATATCGCCGAATGTTGCCGCTAGCATCATTGGGAAGGCCGCCAGTGCCCGTGCGGCGGGACTATTCTAAGCGGTAATAGCCAATGCTGTTGCGGCGTGCTTCAACAATGCATGCTAGGTCAATTGACACCTATCGGTATCGGGTCATGCCAGTCCGTCATCGACTTATAGGCATGATGGCCCATGACGGTTGGGCCGGTGACGTCCTGGTTCGTGCACTAACAACCTTTAACAATAAAGGGGAAAGAGGACGGGCCTCGATCATTTTCAGTGACTGTAATGTGTCACTAATCGAGATGCCCCCCTCTTTTCCCTCCCAGGAGGATCTCTCATGCGACTCCCCAAACAGTCCCCAGGTGTTTCGCGGCGGTTCGAGGCCGCAAGGCGTGTCCGGCGAAGGAATTGCGCCCGCACAATGCAGTCCGGGGCAGTGCTTTTACCAGAATCTATGTTTTAACCCTGGGTCCCCCACGCTTCCGGAGGGTATTTCTACGTGTGTGACGCAGGCCCTGACCCCGAGACAGCCTGGGCTACTGGGCCTATGATAGCCCACGGACACGCATCAACTGGGATCCTGACCCGTATTGAGGAAAGAGGCCAGGACGCGCCAAGGTGTGGTGGCCGCCTACAAGGCACAGAAGGCCGATGCCTCCGCCGGCGCCGTACTGGTCGCCACTGCCCTGCGTCACGCCGCCGAGGTTCCCCTGGTGACGGCCCAGGCATCGCATAGGGTTGGCCAGCTCGCTAAGTCCTTGCAGGAGAAGACGAATCCCCGCATGGCCAGCGACTTGACCGTGGCCATCGCGCTCAGCCGCGCCGCCGTCGAAGGCGCTCTGGCCAACGTGGAGATCAATCTGGAGGCCATGGAGCC
The DNA here is from genome assembly GCA_963719655.1 of uncultured Acidobacteriota bacterium. Taxonomy (GTDB): domain Bacteria; phylum Acidobacteriota; class Terriglobia; order Terriglobales; family Acidobacteriaceae; genus TOLSYN. Next base: position 1,425 of record CAVRDQ010000004.1, read on the forward strand.
CGGAGCCGAAGCCGAATTCGTCGCCTCCGCCCGTGCCCGTGTGGCCCAGTTGCGCTCGGCCATGCCATAACCCTCTGTGGCCTCTGCGGGATACGCCGGGAGAATTTGCTAATCCAGGCATCTGATTCGTCAATCTGAACAAAGCCCCGGCGAGAGTCTGCCGCTCCACCGGGGTTACAATGGACATATGAAAATCACTCGTTTCGCTATGGCTATGCTGCTGGCCAGCGCTTTTTGTACCAGCGCCCTGGCCGCACCGCTGGGAACCAGCACCCGCACGGTTCTCCCGGCGCAGATTCAACAGGTCATCTCGGTGGATTACCGCATGTTGCGTAATTCTCCCAGCGGACTGGCCCTTAAGAACCGCGTGCTGCCCGACAACCTCAAGCAGTTTGAGGTTTCCATGCGTGCCATGGGCATCAATCCTGACCAGGATCTCGAGCAACTCACCTTCGTCAGCTACCGCTCCAACGGCGGCGGCGTGCGCAGCTTCGGCGTCGCCACCGGCGTATTTGAGCCCAAGAAGATCACCGCCCGCTTCAAGGCCCAGAAGCTGCGCAGCATCGCCTACCGCGACAACGCCCTGTGGCCCGCCGGCAGCTTCACCATGAGCTTCCTCGACGACGTCACCATGATTTTTGGCGAGAAGAACTCGGTCAAGGATGGCCTGGACGTGCGTGATGGCCAGCAGTACGGCGTCGCCACCCAGCCCGACATGATGCAGCTCATCGCCGACGCCGAAAGCGGCCCGGTGTGGAGCGTTCTCGACCAGCAGGGCACGCAGAACATGTTGCGCTCCGCCCTTGGCGAAGCCGCCTCGCTGGCCGATTACGACGTGCTGAAGAAGCGCCTGCTGGGCAGCCGCTACACCCTCGACCTCGAGAATGGCATTGATTTCGGCCTGAACGTGCAGACCTCCGACAGCTTCACGGCCGGCACGCTCTCCGCCCTGATGAAGGCCGGCATCATGTACAAGCGCAGCGCCGGCACGGCCGTGGAAAAGAGCGCTCTGGAGGGCATGCAGGTGGATAGCGACAGCGGCCGACTGGTGGTCAAGTTCAAGGCCGATGACAGCAAGTTCCAGGCCCTGCTCAAGACCGACCTCTTCCAGGCCGTCATCCGCTAAACAGTTTTTGCAGTAGAAACAAATCAGGCGGCCCCGCGTGGGCCGCCTCTCGTTTGGCGTGCGGGAAGGAATCGGGAGTGCCTTGGCGATTATCTGCCACCCATCGCAGCTCACTGCTTTGATGGGTGAGCATAAGAGCTAATTTCGTCGCGTAGCTGCTTGCGAAGTGACCTATGTGGGCCATGCGCAGCCACAGGCCCAGCTAGATACAAGACATCGTAGATGCGCCATTGTCCACGCTCAGAAACAAGCGTGATGTTGACCGTGTGTAAATCGTCCTTTGGTCGGTTCTTAGGCGCGTAAATTGCGAAAGAAACAACGGCGTGTAAGCTTTTTGGAGTCTCCGTCGCTAGGTCAGTCTTGAAAACCCAGATCCCGTCCCATTCCTGGCAACCACATAAGAGATCGCCGTCGAGAACGCTTGGTATGTCTGAGCCTGTGGCCTGCACGTCAGCTTTGACAAGGGCTATGAGGGAGGAATGGAGGTACCTGCTGCTGACATCAATTCCGTTACCGCCCTTATCGTACAGCCGAAAAATAGCAGTCAGAAAGGCCTTGGCGGAAGATGTGTCCTGGGCACTAGACGGAATGATAGCTAGAAAGACGGTAGCAAGTATAGCGCTTGCGAAGAGCGGCCTGTCGCGCATTCTTAAGTTCCTATCTTGTAAGAATACTTTTATCAGGATGCCTACCGATAACGGACATGGTACTCACTACCGTGACATGTGGCTGGATAAATGTATGTCGCGATTGTGAATCCTACAGCTCCTCCACCAACCCTTTGCGCACGGCGCGCAGCGCCGCTTCCAGCTTGCGATAGCGCACCCAGGTGCCTTCCTTGTGAGCTTCCACCAGGCCGGCGTTCTTCAAAATCTTCATGTGGTGGCTGATGGTGGGTTGCGCCAGCTTGATGCGCTGCTCAATGTCGCTGGCCGTCCATCCCTCGTCCGTTTTGCGCGGACCGCCCTGTGGCAGCAGCCGCAGAATCTTACGCCGGGTGGGGTCGCCGACGGCGCGCAGTGCCAGACTCAATTTATCAGTGGCCGCTTTCATGGCCTTCCATCATAAATGAATAGCGATTCACCGCAAGGCAATTGCGAATCAATTTTTTGGATGGAGGGAAGCTAGCGCTTGACGAATGCGTTGTAGCCGCCCAGCGTCAGGCGGTTGCGCACGTCCTCGGCTTCGTGAATGTCACTATACGGTCCAACCTGCACGTGGAAGAGCTTGTCTCCGGGCTGCACCACCACCACGGGGAAGTGCTGTTGTTTCAGGGTATCGTGCAGCAGGCGGGCGTCGCCTTCGTTGTGCATGGCCGCCACCTGCACCATGTATCCCGCGCCCAGGGCCGGCTGCGGAGCCACGGGCTTGGCGGGTGTCGTCTGTGCCACGGGAGCCAGTTGCGGGTGCGCGTCCTTCTTCTGCACCGTGTCGTAGAAGGTCAACTGCGTGGGTTGTGCCGCCTGCGTCGGTGCGGTCGCCGCATCGGATTGCGCCGTGCTGCCGTCCGTGCAAATCGTTCCGGCGGGGCAGTCTCCCGGCTTCGCTTGCGCCACCTGTGACGCGCCGGGTTTGCCCGTTGCGGCCGGTGCAGGTTGTGCCGCTCCGGGAGCCGCCACCGCGGCGGCGTTCTGCTTGCCTGCCTGCGAGCCCAGGCGATAACCCACGCCCAGGGCGGCCACGCACAGCAGCACCAGGCCGAAGAAGATCATCAGCAGGTTGCCTACGCTCAGCGTGATTTCCGTGTCGCGGCCTTCAAAGGCCATGGCCTGTCATCTCCCGGAGGAACTTCCAAAGGCCATTATGCGCCGTGCGCAGGCCCCTCGTCGCCGGGTAGGACAGTGGAATTTACTTCTGACCCGTTAGCTTCTGGATACCTGCCAGCAGGTCAATCGGCACCGGGAAGACGACCGTGGTGTTCTTCTCCACGCCAATCTCGGTCAGCGTCTGCAAATAGCGCAACTGGATGGAAGCGGGCTCGGTCTGCAGCAGGTGAGCGGCGTCCACCAACCGCTGCGCGGCGGCAAATTCGCCCTCGGCGTGGATGATCTTCGAGCGCTTTTCGCGTTCCGCCTCAGCCTGCTTGGCCATGGCGCGCATCATGCTCTCGGCCAGGTCCACCTGCTTCACTTCCACGTTCACCACCTTCACGCCCCAGGGAGCCGTGTGCTTGTCCAGGATGGTCTGCAGCCGCAGGTTGATGTTGTCGCGGTGCGCCAGCAGCTCGTCCAGCTCCACCTCGCCCAGCACGCTGCGCAGGGTGGTCAGCGCGAATTGCTGCGTCTGGTACTGGTAGTTGGTCACCTCGTTGACGGCCTTGTTGGGATCCATGACGCGCAAAAAGACGACGGCGTTCACCTTCAGCGTCACGTTGTCGCGGGTGATGACGTCCTGCGGCGGCACGTCGAAGGCGACCTGGCGCAGGTCCACGCGCACCATGCGGTCAAAGGGCTGGAAGACCAGGATGATGCCCGGTCCCTTGCCGCCGGAGAGCAGGCGCCCCAGGCGGAAGATCACGCCGCGCTCGTACTCGCTGAGAATCTTGATGGAACTGAAGATGTAGAACGCAACGATGACGATGGCAATCGGGACGATGGGCAACATGGAAAACATAATCCTCCTCCGGCCCGCACAGGCAGGTCAGCAGGATTGTACTCCACCCGCATGAACGTTGTGGAAAGCTCGTGTTTTGGCCCGTCGCCATGGTGGCGAAAGTGGGCATTTCCCGATGGTTGCCCCCAATACGGCTATACTTGTAGATATGCCTTTTCCTGAGCTTCACCCCAGCCTGTTGCAAGCACTCACCGCCAGAGGTTACACCGAGCCCACTCCCGTGCAGGAGGCCGTCCTGCAGCCGGAGGCCGCCGCGCGCGATCTCCTCGTCTCGGCGCAGACCGGCTCCGGCAAAACCGTTGCCTACGGCCTTGCCATGAATGAGACTCTGCTGGCCGGCGCCTCGCACCTGGAGCGCGCCAAAAAGCCTCTGGCCCTCATCGTCAGCCCCACTCGCGAGCTCGCCTTGCAGGTGCAGACCGAGCTGACCTGGCTCTACGCCTCGGCCGGCGCGCGCGTCATCTGCTGCGTCGGTGGCATGGACGCCCGCCGCGAGCAGCGTGCCCTGGAGACCGGCGCTCACATCGTCGTCGGAACCCCCGGCCGCCTCGCCGATCACCTCAATCGCGGATACCTCAAGCTGGATGACATTCGCGTCGTCGTTCTCGACGAGGCCGATGAGATGCTCGACTTCGGCTTCCGCGAGGAGCTTGAGCTGCTGCTCAAGGCCACTCCGCCGGAGCGCCGCACCCTGATGTTCTCCGCCACCTTGCCCAAGGCCATTCTCGGACTCGCCCGCCAGTATCAGCAGGATGCTCTGCGCCTGGCCCTGTCGGCCGAGAACGCTCCGCACGCCGACATCGAATACCGCGCCTTCCTGGTCGGCCCCAGAGACACCGAGCACGCCGTGGTCAACGCGCTTCGCTTTGTGGATGCGCAAGGCGCCATCGTCTTCTGCTCCACGCGCGATGCCGTGCGCCGCCTGCACGCCAGCCTTCAGGAGCGCGGATTCTCGGCGGTTGCGCTCTCCGGCGAGCTTTCGCAGTTCGACCGCACCACCGCCCTGCAGGCCTTGCGTGACGGACGAGCCCGCGTCTGCGTGGCCACCGACGTAGCCGCCCGCGGCCTGGATATGCCCGACCTCGGACTGGTCATCCACGCCGACCTGCCGCAGAACAAGCAGATGCTTCTGCATCGCAGCGGACGTACCGGACGCGCCGGCCACAAAGGCCTCTCGGTGATGATCGTTCCCGTGCAGCATCGCGGCACCGCCGAGCGTCTGCTGGGGGCAGGCAAAATCACCGCCGTCTGGTCGCCTGCGCCTTCCGCCGAATCCATTCACGCCCGCGACGAAGAAAATCTCGTGCGTGAGATCGTTGCCATGGCCGACAGCCCGGCGGAAGAAGATTTGGCCGCCGGACGCACATTGCTGGAGCAGGCCACCGCGGAGCAGATCGCCGCCGTGCTCGTGCGCATTCGCCGCGAGCGCCTGCCCGCGCCGGAGGTTCTGGAAGACGCCTCCAAGTTCAAGCGCCCCAGCAAGCCCGCCAAAAGTCCTTACCCGGGCAAGAAACCTTTCGGAGCCAAAAAGCCCTTCGGTTCCAAGCCCAGCTTTGGTTCCAAGCCCAGCTTCGGCGCCAAGAAGAGCTTCGGAGACAAGCCTGGCTTTGGCGACAAGAAAAGTTTTGGAGAGAAGAAAAGTTTTGGCGACAAGAAGCCCTTCGCGGCAGGGAAGAGCTTCGACAGCGGCAAGCCTTACGATGCCAGTAAATCCTACGACGCCAAGAAGTCCTTTGGAGCCAGGAAGCCGTATGAGTCAGCCAGCTCCTTCGGTTCGCAGAACAGCTTCGGCGTGCAGGATCCTTCCGTCTCCCGCGAGAACTTCGGCGTAAAGGATTTGTTCGGCACCAGGAAGAGCTTCGGCGCGAAGAAGCCCTTTGCTGCAAAGGCCGGCTCCAGTCCCAAGGAGGTCTTCGGCGGCACGAAAGCCTTCGGCGGCAAGAAAACATTTGGCGCCAAGAAGACTTACGGCAAGAAAAAGATTTTCTAACCAGTGCCCGGCGCCCCACGCAACTCCTTTTTTGGATTGCGTGGGGTTTGCCTTTCTTCGAGGCTTCGCGCCCGAATGCTATCCTGAGCTGTGATCCCAACCTCATCCACGCCTCAACCAGCCGCATCCTGGAAGCGCCATCTGCGCTCTGTTGTCCGTTGGCTGGCCGTCCTCATCGTGGGCTGCTGGGCCGTGGCCGCGCTCATGCTGGTCGCGCTCCGCTGGATGGATCCACCGACCACCGCCGTGCATGTTGAACGGCGCGTGCAGGCTCTTCTGCATGGCACGCCTTATCACGAGCGTTATACCTTCGTGCCGCTCAGCCAGATCTCGCCCAGCCTTCAGCACGCCGTCATCTCCGCCGAGGATGGCCGCTTTTACATCCATCATGGATTCGACTGGCACGCCATCCAGAAGGCCGCCGAAGAGGACATGGAAGGCGGACGCATCCGCGGCGGCTCCACCCTCACGCAGCAGCTCGTCAAGAATTTGTTCTTCGGCACCGGCCGCTCGTTTGTGCGCAAAGGTGGAGAGCTCACCCTGGTTCCCGTGGCCGAGCTCGTCCTGGGCAAGCAGCGCATATTGGAGCTCTATCTCAACGTCGTCGAATGGGGTCCGGCCGTCTACGGAGCCGAGGCGGCCTGCCGCTTCCACTACAGAACCTCGGCGCGCAGTATCGGCCGCGAACAGTCGGCGCGCCTGGCCGCCATTCTTCCCGCGCCGCTCAAACGCCATCCCGAGCGCATGAATAATTACAGTGAGATCATCCTGCGCCGCATGCGCCAGGTGAACTGGTAATCGCCCGCGACCCCCGATTGCCGGAATCTTCCGTCAGGTGTAATCTGAAGTTGCCTGCAAAGGACGAGCGGGAGTAGTTCAGTGGTAGAACGTCAGCTTCTAGAATAGTCGTTTATAATCATATACATAGCTCATGCTGTCCAATATACTGTCCAAGTCTTAGGACAGGAGCCCACCCATGGCCATTAACCTTCTGAAGAACGTAAACATCGATGGCAAGTGGCGCATGCTGCCCGTTGCCGTTCGCAACGGCAAGCCGCGGTGGAGCTATGTCCTGCTGGATGGCCAGGAGGTTCATCACCCTGAAGGAAACTACCACCTTGATTACCGTGATGCTGATGGTAAGCGTCACCGCCCCTCAGTCGGTAGCGTGCCAAATGAAGTCTATGAGGCAAGGTTACGGAAGGCAGCCGAGTTGGAAGCCATCGCACTGGGTGTTGATGTGCGGCCTTCCACTGAGACCAAGGACGAACGACCTGGAACTCTGCTGGCAGATGCCGCGAAGGAACACATCCGCAATGTCCTCGCCAGGAAATCTGCGAACACGTACAGGAAATATTCCAGAGTGATCTCATCATTCGTCAAAAGCTGCGATAAGGAATTCGTCGAACAGGTGGATCGCCGTGATGTCATGTCCTTTATGAATGAATTAAGCGAAGCCGGTGATGGTGGCCGTACCATCGAGAACAAAACGATCATCGTGCTTTCATTCCTGAAGACGTTCAAAGTCTCACGACTTCTTCTCCGGCAGGACTGGCCTGAATACATCAAGGCCGACAAGCAGCCTTATGCGACTGAAGAACTCCACAAATTCTTCGCAGCGTGTGCGCCTGATGAGTTTCTGCTGTTCCAGTTCTTCCTTGGGACCGGCTTCCGCGATCAAGAAGTCAGATACGCTGAATATCGTGACATCGACTATGAAGCCGGCATAATTCGAGTGCTCGAGAAGAAGCATTGGAACTTCAAACCAAAGGGGAAGGAGATTAGGGACGTACCATTGACCGATACCCTACTTGCTCTGCTCAGTGAACGGGCGAAGACAGCGAAAGGCAAACTGATCTTCCCGTCCCCGACTCACTCCAAGGCGCCGAAGGCACACCCGGGTGGAATGCCGAACGACAAGTTCCTGATCGCGTGCAAAGAGATTGCGCTACAGGCTGGATTGAACTGTGGTGATTGCGTGAATTCAAAAGGTGAGATCTGTGCTGCCGAGCCGTGTTGCCATAATTGGACGCTGCACAAATTTCGGCACTCATTCGGAACATTTCATTTACGTGACGGTGTGGATATTGAAACTGTGGCGACCTGGATGGGACACAAGGATATCAACACGGTACGAGACTACCTGAAGGCCATCAAGGCATCTGACGCCAGGCCCAAACTCAATACCGGGACAATGGCAACCATGATAAAGGTGAAGATGGACAAAAAGGGCTAAGAATGGAGCGGGAGACGGGACTTGAACCCGCGACCTTCGGCTTGGGAAGCCACTGCTCTACCACTGAGCTACTCCCGCTCACGTCGCTGATTATAGAACTGCAAAGCCCGCCAGGTAAACTGGCGGGCTTTGTACTTTGCGTGGACTACATTACAGTCGGAGGCTTCTTCCTCGCACCCAACCTTGTCTTCTTCTCGAGGTGCTCGATCAGTTCACCGGGATCGATGCGAACGGAAGCCCCATCCCTAAACCCAGGAAGACTGCCTGTTCTCACCCTCCGATAGACCGTGCTCACCTCATACGCTAAAAGCACAGCGACATCTTCCGCCGTCATTGCGTGATCGATTTGCTGCAATAGTTCAATGATTTTACTTCCCATACGACGCAACCTTCGCGCACTGCGGCGCGACTCTCTCTTGTTTGAATTGGGTGAAAGAATCGCTGATTTCTTGATTCCAGCTGGGTTGGGGAGTCCGAACGGACCTGAAGCCAACGCCACGGCCAGCTTGGGGTGCAGGCCAGTTTATCGAACAGCCTCCGGGGGGAGGAAGTACAACTAAAGTATAGCACACTCAAGAGGCTGCAGTGCCTAGCACCATCCAGATAAAATCTTTCTTATCAAGTAGATAAACAACGTGTCGCATTCTAGCGGTGTCATTCCTGATTGCTGGTTTATAGCTATAGCCCATCATCCATAATTGCCGGCATTTCGTAGCCATGACCGCCTAGCATAGAACAAATAGGTGATTGTAAATGGGATCTAGAACACGACGAAAATCCCTATCGTCCCTGCAATAGCCATGCGTATATTTCCGACAGGTGATCCAAATATTACACTAAAACCAAAATATAGAAACGCTAGAAATAGGCAGCGATCGATCGGTAACGAATATGATCAGGTGTTTATGTCGCACCAAATTATCCGTGTTAGTACGATTGACCAAATGTTTCGTTGACACCAGTGGGGCTCCCTGATACGGTTTCAATCCAAAGCCAAAAGCCCACGTTGCTTAGAGTCTGAGCCGTCTGAGTTAGGACGACCTTAGGCTCCCTCCCCCCTCAAGCACGTGTTGTATCTGGGTGGCCAGCAGTCACAACATAATTTAGGTACAGCGGCGGCTGTCGCAGGACAGGTGTCCCCTTGTACGGGAGAGCTCCGTGTCGAACGTTGACTCGCAGTCCTTGGTGAAGCTCCGCGCCTTTGTTCAGGCTTTTATTCCTAACACGCAGCAATTCACCGACGGCTTTCTCCGGTGCGTGGCGATCTTTCTGATCTATGCGGTAACGGTTAGCACCGCAGCACCCGTCGGTGCGTCAACCTTGGGAGCGGAGAGGAACCCTGATCAGGTTCGACACGGCGCTGCTGCGTCTGCACTAGATAGAAGTTCAGCACCGGCACCCGCGAATGTCTCTGTCAATCGAAGTGCAGTAGCGCCGCCGGCTCCTCCAATTGAGGGGCCAAAATTGATTGCATCAGCCGCCCCAGTGTCCGGACAGGGGCAGCACACCCGTGCAACTCAAGCCACCACACAAGCGCTGGTGACACAACCAGCTGCAGCGTGCCTCTATGCGCTCGACCCTAGTGCGCAGCAATCTTTCTACATCACTGGAAGCACCTCAATCGCCACTTCTTGCAGCATGGTGGCGGAGTCTACCGCTAGTCAGGCGTTTTATATGAGCGGCACGGAGACCGTGAATCTCCAGAACAACGCGCAAGTTGGAGTTGTGGGCGGCTATGCATTAACTGGGCAGACGAGCCTGGTGAATAGTTCGACTGGCAAGACGGTCACGCCGGTGACGGTCGCCAGTCCCGGCGATCCGTTCGCATTTCTTCCCGCGCCTACGCAGGGAACGATCATCGGCAAGAGTCATACCTCCTACGACATGAACAATAAGCCGGCGAACAACACACTATTGCCGGGAATCTATTGTGGCGGCTTGACGATAGGCAACACGAACGGAGCAACGTTCACCATGAGTCCAGGAACCTACATCATGGCGGGCGGCGGCTTTACTGTGAACTCACTGGGCATCATCAATGGCTCTGGTGTCACCGTGTACAACACGTCGAGCTCCGGCTGGGGATGTTCTGCAAGTTCCAGCTATACACCGATTACGATCAGCGGTCAGGCGAATGTGACGCTGACTGCTCCCAGCACCGGTGCTTTGGCGGGCATGATCTTTTTTGGTGACCGAGCAGGTTGCTCAACTCTGGGCAATTGTCAGGATCAAATCAATTCCGGATCAATCACCAAGCTGAATGGAGCGATGTACTTTAAGACTGATACGCTCGTGTTCAGCGGCACGGCCTCAAACACAGGGTGCATGACCGTTGCTGCTGACAAGATCAACATCAACGGAAACTCTTCTTTTGCGGTCACAGGATGCACCGGAACGGTTGGAGGGGTGACGGTTAGCGTTACGCCGATCACTGCATCTTTGTATGCAGGGCAAACGCAGCAGTTCTCTGCTGCGGTGACGAACGCGGCCAGTACGGCAGTGACTTGGTCTGTGTCGGGTGGCGGAACGATTGGCTCGACCGGATTGTACACCGCACCCTCGAGCATCACCTCACAACAGACTGTGACAGTCACGGCGACAAGTGTGGCGGAGCCAACCATTTCAGCGTCAGCGACGGTGACCTTATTGCCTCCCGTCTCCGTGAGCCTATCTCCGACGACGGTAAGTCTCTACGGTGGCCAAACAGAGCAATTCTCGGCAAGCGTCTCGAACTCCAGCAATACGGCAGTGACATGGGCTATCAGTCCTTCGGGCACAGGGACTATCAATTCCTCCGGACTTTATACGGCTCCAGCAACAGTGTCCACGCAGCAGACAGTAACGGTCACTGCGACGAGTGCGGCCAATACAAGCGCCTCGGCCTCGGCGACAGTCACGTTGGTTCCGCCAGTTTCTGTGAGCGTCACCCCGACGAGCGCGGCAATCTATCCGGGCCAGACCCAGCAATTTGTGGCAAGCGTGGTAAACACCAGCAACTCGGCCGTCACTTGGTCCATCAGCCCGTCTGGTACTGGCTCAATAAGCTCATCGGGGCTATACACCGCGCCAGCCAGCATTACCAAACTTCAGAATGTAACGGTGACAGCCACAAGCCAGGCGGATGCTACGAAATCAGCTACAGCATCTGTCACAGTCAATATCCCGCAGCCCAGCATCACTAGCATTACCCCGTCACCCGCAGCACCCGGCACGACTGTCACTATTACGGGGCAGAACTTCCTTTCGTCGACTGGCACGGTCACTTTGAACGGAGTGACGGTCCCGACGACCTCCTGGAACAACACCGCAATCACACTGGGAGTGCCGACGAGCAACTGCACTGGCCCCGTGACGGTGACCACACAATATGGAACGTCGAATGCAGTCACGCTGACCATCTCTGGGACGCAGGTTGGATGCATGTATCCTGCGCCGGTGGCAAATGCAGGTCCGGCACAGACGGTATCGATTGGCGCCGTGGTGCAGCTCGATGGAACTGGTTCAACCGATCTGGCCGGCAATTCACTCACCTATAGCTGGTCATTTGTTTCGATTCCATCGGGAAGTGCCGCGTCCATCTCCGCTCCGGCCTCATCGAAGCCGACATTTGTAGCAGATGTTTATGGCAGTTACACGGTGCAGCTCATTGTGAACGACGGCTACCACAATAGCGCGCCCAGCCAAGTCATTATCACAACCAAAGACTCGGCTCCAGTGGCGAATGCGGGTCCGAGTCAGACCGTGCCGACGCAGACGTTGGTGCAGTTGAACGGCAGCGGGTCCACCGATGTCGATGGCAATACGCTGACCTATGCATGGTCGTTTGTGAGCGTGCCTACGGGCAGCACGGCCACACTTTCGACTCCGACCTCGGTTGCGCCCACATTCACGACCGACAAGAAGGGAACCTACACCGTACAGCTGGTTGTCAATGATGGCATTTTGAACAGTGCTGCATCCATCGTGACGATCAGTGACGTGAACTCTCCGCCAGTGGCAAATGCAGGGCCGAACCAGACCGTTGAAATCGGCACGACGGTGCAATTAAACGGCAGCGGTTCTACGGATGTGGACGGCGATACATTGACCTACCGGTGGTCGATCCTAAGCGCACCGGCAGGGAGCTTGGCCACGCTGTCGAATGGCACAATTGTCAATCCCACGTTCGTGGCCGACGTGCCTGGGAACTTTGTTGTGCAGTTGATTGTGAACGACGGTACGGTGGATAGTGCGCCATCTACCGTGACGATTGGCAACCAGGACATAGCACCTGTTGCGAACCCTGGCACAGCACAAAAGGTGGCGGTTGGCGCACTGGTCTCGCTAGACGGGACCGGTTCAACCGATAGCGATCGCAAATCACTGACCTATTTGTGGTCCATCATAAGTGCCCCTGCACAAAGCCAGGCCACACTGACATCGCCCGCCGGTCCCAACCCGGCGTTCACGGCGGACAAATACGGCAATTATGTCGTGCAGTTGGTCGTCAACGACGGCTATCTGAACAGCATTCCGGCGACCGTGCTCATCTCGACGATTTACGTACAGCCGACTGCGAATCCAGGCTCTGCGCAGACCGTGACGACTGGCGCGACGGTTAGCCTGTCGGGAGCAGCTTCGGCCAGCAATGACGGATACCCGCTGACCTATCAGTGGTCGCTGCTGTCTGAGCCCGCGGGCTCTGCAGCGGCGCTTTCAAATCCCAATTCGGTTACGCCCAGCTTCGTCGCCGACGTCGCCGGAGCATACGTTGTGCAGTTGATCGTGAATGATACGGTCTCAAACAGCACACCCCAGACGGTGATGATTACGGCCGTGCCGCCGAATCAGCCACCCGTGGTAAACGCTGGACCGAATCAAACTGCCTACTATCCCAGCGCCGTGACATTATCGGGTACAGCTACTGATGATGGCTTGCCCATAGGCTCAACCCTGACTGTGCAATGGACGCAGGTAAGTGGGCCAGGCAGTGCGACATTTGCTAATCCCGCATCCGCTGCAACCACGGTCGCCTTCAGCCAACCGGGAACATATATTCTTCAGCTGAGTGCAAACGATACGCAGTACACCACGACAGGCACCTGCACCATCACCTATTTGTCTGCTGTGAAGTTGCCGCCGATTGTGAGCGCAGGTACAAACCAGACTGTTCCAATCCCGAATAACCTGCCACTGCAAGGCAGCGTGACCTCGGCAAATACACCCCCGGGAACTCCGACCGCGCAATGGAGCGTTGTTAGCACGACGCCATCAGGATTAACGGCCACGTTTGCAAATGCCACTTCACCCAAAACAACTATCAGTTTGCCTGTGGCCGGAACATACGTTCTACAGTTGGCAGGTACTGAGGCAGGACTCAGCGCCAGTTCGACAGTGACGATTATTGGACAGACCGGAGCAACTCCGCCGATTGTCAACGCCGGGCCGAACCAGGAGATCGAGTTACCAGTAAGTGCTGCAACATTAAGCGGAATCGCAAGCGACCCCGCCGGCGGTACGTTGACATATGCGTGGAGTCAGGCAAGCGGCCCAGCCACGGCTGTGCTCCAGGCTGTAAATGCGTTGAACACCCCAGTAACATTTACCAAGGCGGGTACGTACATCTTCATATTGACCGCCACATCCTCTGCCTCAAGTCTTTCCTCCAGTGCAACAACGCAGGTCACGGTCTACCCCGTGAACCAGCCGCCGGTTGTCAATGCTGGGGCCAATCAGACCATCACGCTGCCTGTAAACACAGCGCAACTCCTGGGAACCGCCACGGATGATGGTCTCCCGATTGGGAGTGTGGTGACCGTGCATTGGTCTCAAGTGAGCGGCCCTGCCACTGCTACTTTTGCCCTGCCGAATGCGATCTCCACCGCCGTGGTCTGCCCAGTGGCTGGCACATATATATTGCAGTTGACGGCGAGCGACACACAGCTTCAATCAAGCAGTAACGTGACAATCACCGTGAACCCACCCGTGAGTGCAGGCCCGACTCTTACGTTGAGCCCAGCCACCGCAGGACCGAGCCTTTTGGGTACCACACAGACACTCAATGCGGTGTTGTTAGATTCGTCCAGCACACCGATTTCGGGAGCGACGATTCAGTTCGTCGTGACCGGGGCCAATTCCAACACGGGCTCTGTACAGACGAATTCGACGGGAAGCGCCGCATTCACCTATAGCGGGGCAATTGCTGGATCTGACACAGTCCAAGCATTTTATGGCTCTCTGGGTTCGAACAGTGCCACCGTTAGTTGGATTGCTCAAGCGCAGAGCATCTCCACTAGCCCCGTAAGCACGATGTTCTTTGCCTCTGATCAGTCGGGCATATTCGATACACCTGCGACTGCGACGCCAGTATTTTCCCAATCATTCCCCAACATCAACTTCAATCCTCCCGCTGGTGAGACAACGGAGGTTATGCAGGTTGTCGTGGATGGAAGATCGGTGCCCTGGAGAGTGATGGGTGCGGTCAATGAGGCCTATTACATTGATGGCATCGATACCGGTCTTGACCCTGCTTCTGTTCCGATGGTTCCAGGGCAGACGGTGACCGTATCCTATGTGAGTGGCCTGTGGAGCCAGTCAAATCCAATCGGCACACAATACGGCTGGTCCGGGAACGCCTGGGGTTCCTGGGATGCGAACGGAACGCAAACAACTCCGCTGGAGTATTGCTGTGCGGTGGGTACTGCTCAACCGACAGAACTAGTTGGCGGTTTCGCGGACAGCACAGGGAAGATCGTCGCCCCGGGGCCAATTGTCATCGGCGACAGTTTCACAGCAACCGTTCCCAGCGGTGCGACGCAACTGCTGATGGGAATGAACGACGGCGGTCAGTGGTCTGACAATAGTGGCGCAATTGTCATGAACGTAACATCGGCAACAAAGAACGCGACCACTGTTACGGTCAATACTCATCCATTTACTGACGTTACGACCGAAGCGAACGGAAATTCAACCGGAACCATCGTCGCCCAAGGAAACGGAGTTCAGGCGGGAGCTGTGGGCCCGCTATATGCTTTCCAGGCGGTATTTACAGGCACATTCACCGTGCCGGCTGCGGCGGATGTACCGATTGATATATTTGCCAACGCTGGGTTCGTCTTTGGCGTGGGAGATGGTGCAACTTCGGTCAGTGGGCCGATGATCAACGCGCCTTCAACTGGCATGACCACGTTTGCAAATCTTCCAGTGATGGGATCCCATAACTCTCCCCAAGAGGGAGCTAACGTCATCGTTGTGCACTTTCCGGGGCCGGGCACATATAGCTACGAGCTGGACTACGCTTGTCAAGGAGCGGTGGGAGCAACCGTCAATCCTGCCACAAACGATCTCTCTCTTGTGATGCGCTATGGCCAGACGACGAGTGCAGGAAACACGATTATCAACGTAGTTCCACCAACGACCGGACTTCTGGTCATTAACCCGCTAGCGCCTGTGGCCCTTAATACTGGGCAAGTACAGACTCTCACTATTACCGCACAGAGTTCTTTTGGAAATCCCATTCCCGATCTTCCCGTGGCAATGGTCATCAGCGGTGTCAATCAGCCGCAGACTACCGGAGCACCCGCTGTTGTCACGACGGACGCGAATGGCATTGCGAACTATAGTTACGTCGGAGCCAACGCGGGCAATGACTTGTTCCAGGCAATCGCTACAATCGGCGGTTCGCGCGTGACCTCCAACAGTGTGACGGTGCCCTGGATAGCATCTCCCACTGGCGGTACTGGCGGTGGAACGACGACAACCCAGCCGAATCAACCACCGGTGGTAAGTGCAGGACCAGATCAACAGATCATTCTTCCAGCATCAGCCACGCTGAATGGCACGGTCACCGATGATGGCTTGCCCGTTGGCGCGCCGCTGACAATATCGTGGAGCCAGGTAAGTGGGCCGGGCATTACTCCTCAAAACGGATATGATTTTGGACAGATCGTTGTTGTTGACCACACCAAGGTCCCCAACACAGACCAGCAAGACTTTCCGCTTCTGATCTCTGGCGCATATCCGTATCTGGCGAATGCAGCCTACGGTGGAGATGTCGTCAATGACAATGGCTGGGACATCATATTCACCTCGGACATTGCCGGGCAGGTGAAACTCGATCACGAGATTGACTCTTATGACCCAACCTCGGGAAAATGCGCCTTCTGGGTCAGGGTTCCGACGCTCTCGCATTCAACCGACACAACCATCTTTATGTGGTACGGGAATTCTGCCATCGTCTCCTCCCCGGAGAATGTTGCTGGGGTTTGGAAGAACCATTTCCTTTCGGTCTACCACCTCGGCAACGGTAATCTGATCTCCAAGGCGGATTCGGGCAGCGCTGGCTATGTCTTGTCCGGTTCCGCGACAGCGGTGCAGGGGCAGATAGGCGGGGCGGCATGGTTCAATGGTGATCCCTCCATTTATCTCTATCACGATTCAGTCCAGCAATACCCTAGTGGCAGTTCAGCGGTCACTCTGGAAGCTTGGGCGCAAGCAGGTTCCACAGCATATTCCGGCGAGACAGTTGGGTATGGCGAGAACACAACAAACGGATCTCGTATCGGTATTGCACTGAACAGTACGAGCGGTGTGATGGAATTCGAGAACATGGCCGTGAGCGGTTCGTGGAACTACGATACCGGCTGGCATCATCTTGTTGGCGTATACGGTGGCGGCGCTCTAACCCAGAATTCGGATGCTGTTTATCTGGATGGTAACCCGCTAGCGTTGAGCCTAGAAGGCGGAACTCCAGTAATCACGACAACAGAACTGAAGATCGGCGGGCTCCCCACAATTACGTTCTGCTGTGCGTTCTACGGCTCTGTGGACGAAGTTCGCGTCTCCGACATTCCGCGCTCCGCCGACTGGGTGGCAACGGAGTACAACAATCAAAGTTCTCCATCCACGTTCTACACCATGGGCGGGAGTGCAATTAGCTTCAGTAGTCCCACGAGTGCTGTTACAACGGCGACTTTCCCGGTGGCTGGTACCTACGTCCTGCAACTCAGCGCGAATGATACGCAGTACACGAGTTGGTCACAGGTTACAGTTAACGCCTATCCCTCACAGGCTGCCAATCAGCCTCCTGTGGTCAGTGCCGGTGCGAACCAGACGATCACCTTGCCTAGTCAAGCAACGATGGCCAGCTCAGTAACAGATGATGGACTACCAGTTGGTGCAGTGCTTACGAGCCGTTGGACAGAGGTTTCAGGACCCGGGACGGTTGTATTTGGCAATGCAAGCCAGGCGGCCACGACTGCGACATTTAGCACGCCTGGAATATATGTCCTGGCGTTGAGCGGAAATGACACGCAGTACACGACGACCGCGACAGTGACGATCACGGTCAATGCTGCCGTAACGTCGACGAATCAGCCCCCGGTGGTTGGTGCAAACCCAACACTTCCCGCAATTGTGGGAGTTCCTGTCGCGCTGAACGGCACTGCCACGGATGACGGGCTGCCGAATGGCACCCTTATCGTGCAATGGACCCAAATCAGTGGGCCGGGGACCGCTTCATTCAGTAACGCCAGTCTTGCTGGAAGCACGGTGACGTTTAGTGCAGTGGGAACCTATGTCCTGCAACTAAGCGCGTGCGATTCGCAATATACAACCACGCTTACCCTTACGATCACCGTGGTGACCGCTGGGTCAATCTCTACAAACTCAAATCCGCCGCCTACTGTTAGTGCCGGTTCACCCCAGACAATCACGCTGCCAATAAACAGCGTAACTCTTAACGGGCTAGTTACAGATTCCGCAGTTCCTTTGAACCAGATCAATATGGCCTGGGTGCTGCTGAGTGGTCCAGCTCCGGTTGGATTCTCAAATCCATACACGGCTACGACGCAGGTCACCTTCTCAGCGAGTGGTGTCTACCTGCTGCGGTTATCCGCCGATGATGGCCATTACACTGCGTCTTCTACAACGACGGTTGTGGTCAACCCCGCGTCGCAGGGTGGGTCGTCGGGAGGCGGCAGCACAGGAGGGGCAGGGGGCACAGGCGGCACCTCAACCACCGACCAACCTCCGACTCTTAGTGGTACCGGACCTGGGACTGTGACGTTGCCAAACACCGCGACCTTTGTCGGTGTCGGCGCATCGAGCACCGGTGTCTTGACCTTCCAGTGGTCGCTGGTGAGCGGTCCGTCAGGTGCGGTGATTACCACACCAACGCAGGCCAGTACGCAGGTGTCGTTCACACAAGCTGGCTCATATGTCCTGCAACTGGTTGCTAGTGACGGACAACTCTCGACCACAGCGACGGTTCCGGTCACGGTGCAAACGCAACCCGGAGCTGTGCCAACAGTCCAAATCACACAGCCGCTTGACGGTGCCGGAATCAATTCTCCAACGGCGATACTTGGTACCGTCTCTTCCGGCAACTGGACTCTTTCGTACGCGCCACTCACCGCGACAGGCACGGGTACATTCCAAGTGTTTGCAAGTGGAAGTGGAGTGGTTTCGGGTACGCTCGGAACTCTCGATCCCACAAATATGCTGAATGGTAACTACTCGATTCTGCTTGCAACAAAGGATCAGTGGGGGCAGACCGCGCAGAGCAGCATCTCCGTCAGCGTCAGCGGCAATCTTAAGCTGGGAGCGTTCTCGATCGCATTCCAGGATCTCAGCGTGCCTTTGCCTGGCCTGCCCATTACGGTGACCCGTACGTACGATTCGCGTGACCGCTCTTTGGGAGACTTCGGAGACGGTTGGCGCTTATCCATTGCGAATGTACGAGTCCAGAAAAATGGAGGTGCGCTAGGCCAGACGTGGGATGAGGAAAGTTCCTGGAGTGGTTACTACCCAGTTTCCTGCCTGCAGATGGCAAAGAACCACACGGTGACAGCAACCTTCCCGGATGGGCGCGTCTATGAATTTACGCCCACGATCGCTCAGTCTTGCCAGCCCTTCAATATTCTGTATGCGAATCTGACCTTCAACCAAGTCGCTACGGGCTCGAATACTGCCGGCGCAACTCTTTCCGTGCTCGATGGCGGCAACGTGATCGTCTCGGGCTCACAAGGGCCAGTGGACCTGCTTGATTACAACGGGAACTACTACGATTCCACGCAGTTCAAACTCACGACTGCGGATGGGTACAACTATTTCTTGGACATGACCTTGGGCGTGACGAAGCTGGTTGACCCGAATGGCAACACGCTTACCATCAACTCCAGCGGCGTTGTCTCTTCGTCCGGGCCGAGCGTGGCATTCTCGCGTGACAGCTCGGGTCGCATCCAAAGTATTGCTGACCCAACTGGCGCGCTGATCACCTATCAGTACAGCAGTGCAGGGGACCTGACCAGCGTCACCGACCGCGCTCAGAACACGACCACCTTTGGGTACGACAACAATCACTACCTGACCACGATCACAGATCCGCGCGGCGTCTCGGCAGTCAGAAATAACTACGATTCCAGCGGCCGCCTGATTTCGACGACGGATGCAAACGGCAATACCATCAAGTACACGCCCAACCTGTCTGCCAATCAGGAGCAGATTGCAGACCAGCTCGGCAATATCACCCTCTATACCTACGACAACGATGGCAACATTACGCAAAAGGTCGATCCTCTTGGCAACATGACCTCCTACACATATGATGCCAACGACAACCAGCTCTCGCAGTCGGTTTATCTAGGTTCTAAGGTCCTGACGACCACATATACCTATGATGGGGTTGGCAACAAGCTATCCCAGGTCGATCCGCTTGGAAATACCACGACCTACACCTACAACTCGCTCAAACAGGTGCTGACTGTCACGGACGCTTTGAATCGCACCACGACTAATGCCTATGACGGGAACGGCAACCTCACCAGCACCACCGATCCAAATGGTAAGGTGACGAACTATTCGTACAACGGCAATGGCACCGTTGCCTCGGTCACCAACCCGCTGAAGAACACAACCAGCTTCGGCTACGACGGAAGCGGAAATCTCACCAGCCAAGTGGATGCACTGGGCAACACAAGCAGCTACACGTACGATGCGAACAACAATAAGCTCTCGCAGATCGTGACGCGCACACTGGCCAACGGCACCTCGCAAACGCTGACGACCGGGTATCAGTACGATGCCAACAACCGCCTGACGCAGACGACGCTGCCCGATGGAACCTTCACCCAGGTACACTACAACAGCATCGGCAAGCAGGATCAGAGCTGGGATGCCAAGCGGAACCTGACCACCTATGCCTACGACAACACGGGCCGCCTCATTTCGACCGCCTATGCAGATGGAACGAGCGACTCGACGGGCTACGACGCGGATGGGCATCGCACCAGTTACACCAACCGCGGCGGCCACACCAACACGTATACATTCGACGCTGCTGGGCGGATGACGACCACGACCTACGCTGATGGCTCGACCAGCGTCAGCAATTACGACAGCGCCAGCCGGGTGACTTCGACGGTGGATCGTAACGGCAATACCACCAGCTACGCCTATGACAATGCTGGCCGCCGCACTGGCCTGTCCGATGCTCTCGGCAACACGACCACTTTCGCCTACGATGTGGCCGGCCAGCAGTCCTCGGTGACCGACGCCAACAACAATACGGTGCAGTACGCCTACGATGCCGATGGCCGTCAGACCCTGGTCACCTATCCCGACCAGAGCACATCGCTGACGGGCTATGACGCGCTGGGCCGCATGGTCACCAAGACCGACCAGGCGGGCGTGGTCACCGGCTACGGATACGATTCGCTGGGCCGGCTCACCTCGGTCACGCAGGATGTGGGCGGGCTCAACCTGGTTACCAGCTACGGCTATGACCAGCTTGGCAACCGCATCACGCAGAGCGATGCCGCTGGACGCACCACCAAGTACGCCTATGACCAGCTCGGCCGCCGCAGCCAGCGCACCTTGCCGCTGGGCCAGGTGGAGAGCTATGCCTACGATGCCGACGGCAATCTGGCGGCCAAAACGGACTTCAATGGCCACACCACGTCGTATGCCTATGACGCCGTAAACCGCCTGCTCACAAAGACGCCGGACGCAAGCTTCCAGGCCTCTCCGGTTGCTTTCACCTACACGGCCACCGGCAAGCGTCAGACGATGACCGACCCGAGCGGCACGACCACTTACAGCTACAGTCCGCAGACGGACCGCCTGGTGTCGAAGCAGACGCCCTTCGGAAGCATTGCGTACACCTACGACGCGGCCGGGGACGTGACCCAGATTGCCTCGTCGAATGCCAGCGGCTCTGCCGTGGCCTATCAGTACGACAAGCTGAACCGGCTCTCGACGGTGACCGTGCCCGGCCAGTCGCCCACCAACTATAGTTACGATGCGATGGGCAACCTGGCGGGCTATACTTACCCGAACGGCGTGACCACCGCTCTCCAATACGACCCGCTGAACCGGTCTGACCGCGCTTGCCTCGCAGGGTCCGCAGGGAGCCGCGGCCAGCTACCAGTACACGCTCGGGCCTGGCCGGCAACCGCACGGGCGTCACCGAGCTGGGCGGGCGCACGGTCAGCTATGGCTACGACAATTTGTACCGGCTCACGTCGGAGACGATTGCCAATGACGCGTCGGTTTGAATGGCGCGGTGGGTTACACCTACGACGCCGTCGGTAACCGCAAGTCAGATCACCTCGACGCTGGCGGCCATTCCGTCCGGTCGGGCCTGCTGAACTACGACGCCAACGACCGACGCTGACCGACCAATACGATGACGAACGGCAACACCATTCCGCAGGCGGGCATTGCGG
>CAVRDQ010000005.1:0-23757 GCA_963719655.1 uncultured Acidobacteriota bacterium
CTGTTTATCTGGATGGTAACCCGCTAGCGTTGAGCCTAGAAGGCGGAACTCCAGTAATCACGACAACAGAACTGAAGATCGGCGGGCTCCCCACAATTACGTTCTGCTGTGCGTTCTACGGCTCTGTGGACGAAGTTCGCGTCTCCGACATTCCGCGCTCCGCCGACTGGGTGGCAACGGAGTACAACAATCAAAGTTCTCCATCCACGTTCTACACCATGGGCGGGAGTGCAATTAGCTTCAGTAGTCCCACGAGTGCTGTTACAACGGCGACTTTCCCGTGGCTGGTACCTACGTCCTGCAACTCAGCGCGAATGATACGCAGTACACGAGTTGGTCACAGGTTACAGTTAACGCCTATCCCTCACAGGCTGCCAATCAGCCTCCTGTGGTCAGTGCCGGTGCGAACCAGACGATCACCTTGCCTAGTCAAGCAACGATGGCCGGCTCAGTAACAGATGATGGACTACCAGTTGGTGCAGTGCTTACGAGCCGTTGGGCAGAGGTTTCAGGACCCGGGACGGTTGTATTTGGCAATGCAAGCCAGGCGGCCACGACTGCGACATTTAGCACGCCTGGAATATATGTCCTGGCGTTGAGCGGAAATGACACGCAGTACACGACGACCGCGACAGTGACGATCACGGTCAATGCTGCCGTAACGTCGACGAATCAGCCCCCGGTGGTTGGTGTAAAACCCGAACACTTCCCGCAATTGTGGGAGTTCCTGTCGCGCTGAACGGCACCGCCACGGATGACGGGCTGCCGAATGGCACCCTTATCGTGCAATGGACCCAAATCAGTGGGCCGGGGACCGCTTCATTCAGTAACGCCAGTCTTGCTGGAAGCACGGTGACGTTTAGTGCAGTGGGAACCTATGTCCTGCAACTAAGCGCGTGCGATTCGCAATATACAACCACGCTTACCCTTACGATCACCGTGGTGACCGCTGGATCAATTCTACAAACTCAAATCCGCCGCCTACTGTTAGTGCCGGTTCACCCCAGACAATCACGCTGCCAATAAACAGCGTAACTCTTAACGGGCTAGTTACAGATTCCGCAGTTCCTTTGAACCAGATCAATATGGCCTGGGTGCTGCTGAGTCGTCCAGCTCCGGTTGGATTCTCAAATCCATACACGGCTACGACGCAGGTCACCTTCTCAGCGAGTGGTGTCTACCTGCTGCGGTTATCCGCCGATGATGGCCATTACACTGCGTCTTCTACAACGACGGTTGTGGTCAACCCCGCGTCGCAGGGTGGGTCGTCGGGAGGCGGCAGCACAGGAGGGGCAGGGGGCACAGGCGGCGCCTCAAACACCGACCAACCTCCGACTCTTAGCGTTACCGGACCTGGGACTGTGACGTTGCCAAACACCGCGACCTTTGTCGGTGTCGGCGCATCGAGCACCGGTGTCTGACCTTCCAGTGGTCGCTGGTGAGCGGTCCGTCAGGTGCGGTGATTACCACACCAACGCAGGCCAGTACGCAGGTGTCGTTCACACAAGCTGGCTCATATGTCCTGCAACTGGTTGCTAGTGACGGACAACTCTCGACCACAGCGACGGTTCCGGTCACGGTGCAAACGCAACCCGGAGCTGTGCCAACAGTCCAAATCACACAGCCGCTTGACGGTGCCGGAATCAATTCTCCAACGGCGATACTTGGTACCGTCTCTTCCGGCAACTGGACTCTTTCGTACGCGCCACTCACCGCGACAGGCACGGGTACATTCCAAGTGTTTGCAAGTGGAAGTGGAGTGGTTTCGGGTACGCTCGGAACTCTCGATCCCACAAATATGCTGAATGGTAACTACTCGATTCTGCTTGCAACAAAGGATCAGTGGGGGCAGACCGCGCAGAGCAGCATCTCCGTCAGCGTCAGCGGCAATCTTAAGCTGGGAGCGTTCTCGATCGCATTCCAGGATCTCAGCGTGCCTTTGCCTGGCCTGCCCATTACGGTGACCCGTACGTACGATTCGCGTGACCGCTCTTTGGGAGACTTCGGAGACGGTTGGCGCTTATCCATTGCGAATGTACGAGTCCAGAAAAATGGAGGTGCGCTAGGCCAGACGTGGGATGAGGAAAGTTCCTGGAGTGGTTACTACCCAGTTTCCTGCCTGCAGATGGCAAAGAACCACACGGTGACAGCAACCTTCCCGGATGGGCGCGTCTATGAATTTACGCCCACGATCGCTCAGTCTTGCCAGCCCTTCAATATTCTGTATGCGAATCTGACCTTCAACCAAGTCGCTACGGGCTCGAATACTGCCGGCGCAACTCTTTCCGTGCTCGATGGCGGCAACGTGATCGTCTCGGGCTCACAAGGGCCAGTGGACCTGCTTGATTACAACGGGAACTACTACGATTCCACGCAGTTCAAACTCACGACTGCGGATGGGTACAACTATTTCTTGGACATGACCTTGGGCGTGACGAAGCTGGTTGACCCGAATGGCAACACGCTTACCATCAACTCCAGCGGCGTTGTCTCTTCGTCCGGGCCGAGCGTGGCATTCTCGCGTGACAGCCTGGGTCGCATCCAAAGTATTGCTGACCCAACTGGCGCGCTGATCACCTATCAGTACAGCAGTGCAGGGGACCTGACCAGCGTCACCGACCGCGCTCAGAACACGACCACCTTTGGGTACGACAACAATCACTACCTGACCACGATCACAGATCCGCGCGGCGTCTCGGCAGTCAGGAATAACTACGATTCCAGCGGCCGCCTGATTTCGACGACGGATGCAAACGGCAATACCATCAAGTACACGCCCAACCTGTCTGCCAATCAGGAGCAGATTGCAGACCAGCTCGGCAATATCACCCTCTATACCTACGACAACGATGGCAACATTACGCAAAAGGTCGATCCTCTTGGCAACATGACCTCCTACACATATGATGCCAACGACAACCAGCTCTCGCAGTCGGTTTATCTAGGTTCTAAGGTCCTGACGACTACGTATACCTATGATGCAGTCGGCGACAAGCTTACCCAGGTCGATCCTCTCGGCAATACCACGACCTACACCTACAACTCGCTCAAACAGGTGCTGACTGTCACGGACGCTTTGAATCGCACCACGACTAATGCCTATGACGGGAACGGCAACCTCACCAGCACCACCGATCCAAATGGTAAGGTGACGAACTATTCGTACAACGGCAATGGCACCGTTGCCTCGGTCACCGACCCGCTGAAGAACACAACCAGCTTCGGCTATGACGGAAGCGGAAATCTCACCAGCCAAGTGGATGCACTGGGCAACACAAGCAGCTACACGTACGATGCGAACAACAATAAGCTCTCGCAGATCGTGACGCGCACACTGGCCAACGGCACCTCGCAAACGCTGACGACCGGCTATCAGTACGATGCCAACAACCGCCTGACGCAGACGACGCTGCCCGATGGAACCTTCACCCAGGTACACTACAACAGCATCGGCAAGCAGGATCAGAGCTGGGATGCCAAGCGGAACCTGACCACCTATGCCTACGACAACACGGGCCGCCTCATTTCGACCGCCTATGCAGATGGAACGAGCGACTCGACGGGCTACGACGCGGATGGGCATCGCACCAGTTACACCGACCGCGGCGGCCACACCACCACGTATACATTCGACGCTGCTGGGCGGATGACGACCACGACCTACGCTGATGGCTCGACCAGCGTCAGCAATTACGACAGCGCCAGCCGGGTCACTTCGACGGTGGACCGCAACGGCAATACCACCAGTTACGCCTATGACAATGCTGGCCGCCGCACTGGCCTGTCCGACGCTCTCGGCAACACGACCACTTTCGCCTACGATGTGGCCGGCCAGCAGTCCTCGGTGACCGACGCCAACAACAATACGGTGCAGTACGCCTACGATGCCGATGGCCGTCAGACACTGGTCACCTATCCCGACCAGAGCACATCGCAGACGGGCTATGACGCCCTGGGCCGCATGGTCACCAAGACCGACCAGGCGGGCGTGGTCACCGGCTACGGATACGATTCGCTGGGCCGGCTCACCTCGGTCACGCAGGATGTGGGCGGGCTCAACCTGGTTACCAGCTACGGCTATGACCAGCTTGGCAACCGCATCACGCAGAGCGATGCCGCCGGACGCACCACCAAGTACGCCTATGACCAGCTCGGCCGCCGCAGCCAGCGCACATTGCCGCTGGGCCAGGTGGAGAGCTATGCCTACGATGCCGACGGCAATCTGGCGGCCAAAACGGACTTCAACGGCCACACCACGTCGTATGCCTATGACGCCGTAAACCGCCTGCTCGCAAAGACGCCGGACGCAAGCTTCCAGGCCTCTCCGGTTGCTTTCACCTACACGGCCACCGGCAAGCGTCAGACGATGACCGATCCGAGCGGCACGACCACTTACACCTACAGTCCGCAGACGGACCGCCTGGTGTCGAAGCAGACGCCCTTCGGAACCATTGCGTACACCTACGACGCGGCCGGGGATGTGACCCAGATTGCCTCGTCGAATGCCAGCGGCTCTGCCGTGGCCTATCAGTACGACAAGCTGAACCGGCTCTCGACGGTGACCGTGCCCGGCCAGTCGCCCACCAACTATAGTTACGATGCGATGGGCAACCTGGCGGGCTATACTTACCCGAACGGCGTGACCACCGCTCTCCAATACGACCCGCTGAACCGGTTGACCGCGCTTGCCTCGCAGGGTCCGCAGGGAGCCGCGGCCAGCTACCAGTACACGCTCGGCCTGGCCGGCAACCGCACGGGCGTCACCGAGCTGGGCGGGCGCACGGTCAGCTATGGCTACGACAATTTGTACCGGCTCACGTCGGAGACGATTGCCAATGACGCGTCGGGTTTGAATGGCGCGGTGGGTTACACCTACGACGCCGTGGGCAACAGAAAGCAAATCACCTCAACGCTGGCGGCCATTCCGTCGTCGGGCTTGCTGAACTACGACGCCAACGACCGCACGCTGACCGACCAGTACGACAACAACGGCAACACCATCTCGCAGGCGGGCATTGCGGATGCCTACGACTTTGAAAACCACCTCACGCAGCACGGCTACATCACCTATGTCTACGATGGCGATGGAAACCGGGTGGCGAAGACCATCGGCGGCGTGACCACCTCGTATCTCGTGGACACCCTGAACCCGACGGGCTATGCGCAGGTGCTGGACGAGGTGCAGTCGGGTTCCGTGACCCGCAGCTACGCCTGGGGATTGCAGTTGGTCAGCGAGACGCAGCTTGTGGCGGCCACACCTCCGGCCAGCCCGTGGCAGACCAACTGGTATGGATATGACGGCCACGGCTCGGTGCGCTACCTGACCGACGCCAGCGGTGCCGTGACGGACACATACACCTACGACGCCTTCGGTAACCTAATCAACTCGACGGGCTCGACGGCGAACAATTACCTCTTCGCCGGCGAGCAGTTCGATCCGGACCTCGGCCTCTACTATAACCGTGCACGCTATCTCGATGTCCGTGTAGGCCGGTTCTGGGGTATGGATACGGACGAAGGTGATGATGGAGAACCCCTAAGCTTGCAAAAATATCTCTACGCGGACGCTGACCCTGTCGATGGTCTTGACCCGAGCGGAAACGACGACATAGCGGCTATTGGCATGTCTGAGACGTTCGATGCGATGTCGACAGTCATGCCGATGGCGGTAAGCCACCCGCTGGCCTATAAGACCTTTAACGTGACGGCGTTTGCGCAAACCTTAGACAGCAATGCCCCCTTAGACCTTAAGCACGGCGGATCCAAGCTCGCAACGACATCGATTTCACGGTGCGCGCAATATGTCCGGCTCGCGCTGGCCGCCGGCGGAATACAAATCGACCCGGGGCCTAACGGCGCCGCTTTCATGCAGATTCTGCCTGTGCTAGGGTTCCAGTTTGTTGCGATTTGGGATCCCCAGTCCGGATATACGAGCACGAAGGGCGATATTGCGGTTTTCGGGGCCACTTTCCTCTGGCCTGACCCTCATCCCGATGGGCACATCGAGGGTTTTGACGGCAGACAGTGGGTCTCAGACCACGTCCAGCGGGGCTTCAATCCATATAGGAACAAATCCTCTGCCGGGCCTTCAAGGATTTACCGATATCCTTTAGTCTCCGGGAATTGACCGTTTGCTTCGAGGGAAGTCGTTTGTCGATGGAAAGGGTGACGCTTGTTCAGCTTTAGAAATATTTGCCTTTTGTGCTGTCTAACTTTAGCGCCGGGCTATCAAGGCGCAACAGCCCAGCAACGTGCTCGATTGCCGAAGGTAGGGGCCGTCGACGATCCGATTTTTGGGATTTCGTATAGCCCTGGGCCAGGGCGATACGAGGAGGTACCATCGTGGCTCGACAAGAAGTGTCACCTAGGAGGGAGTTGGGGCAGGCGCACTTGGATATTTGCACACGCAATCAGCAAAGGCTCGGAGTATTTCATTGTAATGGGATACGACAGCGCACAGGATGGGGATTCCTTCGGGAGCTCGCTCTGGATCAAGGGAACAGAGTGCACGGGTGACGAGTCGAAATGGACGCTCTCCGGTACTCCGCCGCCGGGCGGCTATCGCCAGGACCACCCGTGGGAGGGCTTGCCCGGCCACGACGCGTCAAAGTGCCAAATTCCGACCCGGGATGAATACTGTTATATATTGCGGTCGCCCAGTGAAGAGGCTGTGCTGCGAGCCCTTGCTCAGGACGCGCTACAGAGAGCGGTAAAGGCTTTCGGCAGGGCCCAGTTCAAGAAGAAGGAATGTTCTGCCGAGGCGATATCGGAGCAGGCAGACTATCCGATCATTCAGCAGGAGCTTCGAAAGTTTTGCTCCACTCCGGACTGATGGGCGGGACCCTCAAGCTTCGGGAGATCAAGGCGTAGCGGAATAGGCAGCGGGCTGGCTCAATGCGGCCCGCCGTTTGTGTCTTGCGGTAGCGCGTCGATTGCGTTGGGCATCGATGCGGCGATGCCGAAGGTTTTGCGGCGTCGATCATGAGCGCATTGGCGGCGGCCTTACGGGCTGGTTTGCGTGGTGTGAAAACCCCTTCGCCGCTTCGCGTCGGGTGTATATTGACACTCCACCCCTGGGAGGGTGGTGTTAGGGAAACCTGGTGTTGGTCGGAAGCAACTCTCGCTGCCTGGTGCCCCATGTCTGGCCCCCTGTCGGCCAGACGTGGGATGCGGCCGACTTTCACCTACACGGGCGGGTGGCCCACATCTCTCCGCCAAATTACAACTCTTAAGGTGCCCCACATCTGCCGCAGTCAGCAGATGTGGGAAGGGGAGCGGCGTGATCGGCTACCAGTTAGCTGCGGTGGAAAATCGCAAGCAAATCACCTCAACGCTGGCGGCCATTCCTTCGTCGGGATTGCTGAACTACGACGCCAACGACCGCACGCTGACCGACCAGTACGATGCGAACGGCAACACCATCTCGCAGGCGGGAATCGCCGACGCGTACGACTTCGAAAACCACCTCACGCAGCACGGCTACATCACCTACGTCTACGACGGTGATGGCAACCGGGTGGCGAAGACCATCGGCGGCGTGACTACGTCGTACTTGGTGGACACCCTGAACCCAACGGGCTACGCGCAGGTGCTGGATGAGGTGCAGAACACCGGGGTTGCGAGGTCGTACGCCTGGGGCTTGCAGCTTGTGAGCGAGACGCAGCTTGTGGCGGCAACACCGCCCGCGAGTCCGTGGCAGACCTCGTGGTACGGCTTCGACGGCCACGGCTCGGTGCGTTACCTCACCGACGCCAGCGGCGCGGTGACCGATGCGTACACCTACGACGCCTTCGGTAACCTCATCAATTCCACCGGGAGTACACCCAACCTGTATTTGTTTGCCGGTGAGCAATATGACCCCGACTTAGGCCTCTACTACAACCGCGCGAGATATCTTGATGTCCGTGTGGGTCGCTTCTGGGGTATGGATACAGAGGAAGGCGACGAGGAAGACCCCCTTTCACTACATAAGTACATCTACGTTGAGGGTGATCCCGTCGATGGACTAGATCCGAGCGGTGACGATGACATTTCCAGCGTAATGGGAATGTCCGAGACGCTTGACTCAATGGCTACAATTCAGATGTCTGCCACGATAAAGGCGGCAACATCGATTCTTCCGTATCCGGCGACACAACAGGCTCGACAGCTAGTCGGAGTAGTGTATGCCGAATCTAGCTCGCCAGGACGCGGTGGTGGCGAAAATGCTGACGAAAAGCTTGCCATTGCACAGACGTTTGTCTACGAAGCATACATTGGGATGACTTATCCCAAGAAATGGAACACAAATCAGTATGGTACCGGTGAACTGTGGACAGCAATTAGCAGGAATTCTGACGCGGTTATTAGCAATAGGCGAGAGTGGCAACAGGTTATGGATGGGAAGTCGCCCACATGTGATCTTCGCAAGAACCTGAATGACCCACTGGTCGGGCAGGATCGCACGCACTTAAACAACTCCATTATTGCGGTAATGACAGTACCGATATCGATAACCAGTCCAAGTCAGCTTACGCCGCTGAAGGAACTCGGCAACCAACCATCCATTTCATTCAAAGCCAATGGAAGCCCCAA
This sequence comes from uncultured Acidobacteriota bacterium, assembly GCA_963719655.1. Lineage (GTDB taxonomy): Bacteria > Acidobacteriota > Terriglobia > Terriglobales > Acidobacteriaceae > TOLSYN. The sequence continues at coordinate 8,575 of CAVRDQ010000005.1, forward strand.
TCCCAATAAGCATCGGCAAAAGCAGATTGGAAAAATTCAAGGGACGACCTTTTGGGGCTTTCTTGAGAATCGAGAGGCACAATGATACCCCTCCGTTGGGCAGTGGTCGCTGCATCAATAGCGCCTTTATTGCTTAGCTCACAACTCGTGTCTCAAGAGGCCCCTATGTCCGCTCGGGTAAGCGCGCCCTCTGTTACTGAGGCTACGGTGTACGACCACATAGAGGTGCTTCCCGAAGCAGTTGAGAAAGCAATTGAGTGGGATAGGTATTGGTTCGGCTATTGGGTGTCGAATAGTCCGCCGCGAACTACGACGGACCGGGTGCTTACAGCATGGGTTGCATGGGACCAAAAGGCGGAAGCGGCATACGTGTTTGTCGATGAGCTATCTTCTGTCTTTCGGTGCGAATGGGATGAGAAATTCAGCTGCGACGTGTCGGGGAACGACGGCGACATCGGCGAGCCTGACGCGTATCAATTATGGAAAAAGAAGTGCGAGAAATTGCACGGGCCATTCAGACTGCCTGTTGCTCCTGCACGACAGGCGACTACATTTGGAGCGTTCGATGGTAATAAAACGCGAAAAGTCCGGAGGCTATTTGAGGACCACGTGCTCAGTCGCAAGTTTATCAGGGAGGCCCGAAACTCCAGGACCCTCCGTTCGAGGGGCCATCCGCTTCGGATACGAATCGGAAATTTTGAGTTGGATTCACCGATGATCTACTTTTACGTAGAGGGTACACCTTATCTCCAGACCATCTGGCTCAATCCAGTTGCGGACAGGTTTATGTATTTGGACGAGTGGAGTATAGACACGCCCGGACGTAAGAAGTCCTATCCCTATGCCATGAAGCGAATCCGCGAGAACGGAGTCACGTTTGTCATCAAGGCCGGGAAACTTGTCGCGGAGCGATGACGGCCTGGTGCCCCATGTCTGGCCCAGTGTTGGCCAGACGTGGGAAGCGGCCTACTTTCACGTACACGGCCACTGGCAAGCGTCATACGATGACCGACCCGAGCGGCACCACCACTTATAGCTACGATCCGCAGTCGGACCGCCTGGTGTCGAAGCAGACGCCCTTCGGCACCATTGCGTACACCTATGACGCGGCCGGTGACGTGACCTCGCTGGCCTCGCCTGCAGCGCGGTCCTGCGCCGCGCGGGGTTACGAATCACCGTGAAATCCCGGCGCGGGTAGGAAGACGACATCAATTCTGTAGTTCTAATCACCTATCACCACTACCCGGTAAATAGAACTTCTATCTATTCCATGAAAATATCACTCTCTTAATCTCTCCCCTTTATTCCCCCCAATACACAGTGATCACCCCTGACATTTACCCCTCTATCCCCCACTCAAGTGGCGCAGTTTCCCATGCCCGGACAGCTTTACCAGCCATGGCAGACAAATCGTTCCTGTATGACCAGACGACTCACAGACATCTATCCCGTTAATACTGGGTAAACACGTCATTGAGATCAATCATCCGGTAGTGGAATGAGATGGTGGCAAGGCGGGGCGATAGACGGTATTACCTAGTCACGCCACGGATGGGCTGGGGATCGGCTGTTGGTAGGCGGGCAGCAGGGTCGTTGTCGAACACGACGGTACCGAGCTTCGTGATGAAGTCGAAAATATACTGCTCTTTGTGGCGGGCCAGGGCGTTGCCGGCCAGGCGTAGCCAGAAGTTGATCCAGGGATAAGAGCTCTCATCCACAAATCACATGGCTATCTTCGGTCGCAGTCCGGGACGCTGTCCCGGCTACACCGAACGGCTGTGTGCCTCCAGTGTTGCTGTTGCAGGTCGGCAGAGAAAGCCGTCCCTGGCTTCCTCTGCCTGCAGGGCTGCAGTGCGGGAAGACCGTGGTCATACCAGGCTTGTACTGAATGCGCTGTAGGAGGTGGGTGCCGATGAGCATCGGCTCGATGCCCTCCTGCACGATGGTGGTCATGGCGCGAGGCACCATGAAGGCTGCGTTCTGAATATCCAGAGCGTCCTTAATCGTGATCGCATCCCCGGTGTTGGAGCTTTGGTGGGTGGGTATGAGAGTACATACTCATGATAACCGGCGATTCTGCTTGACAGGGCTGCCGTGTCGGAGTAGTGAGTATATGAGCATGATAAATATCGGTTCGACCACGCCTTCCACCCTTGATGATCACCAGAGGACACGTCTTCAGTGGGCCACCGCCCTGGGCCGCTACAGCCACAACCGCCGGGAACGCCTTGGACTCACCCTTGACCGGGCCGCCGAGTTGTCCGGCGTCGAGGTTGCTCTGTGGCTGGCCATGGAGGACTTCAGTTGGGTTCCGGAGAGGCTTGGTGACTGCCGGGCGATCGCTGCGACGCTTGAAGTCAGCTGGTCGGACTTCGACCTGGTAGCCCTGTTGGCCCGTTCCGCTCAGCAACACAACTAGTCTGGCCGGGGGCGGCTGCCGGCCGCAGCCTGCCCCCTCCACTGGAATCTTGATGCGCCGGTACTCATGAATGTATATGCTCACCTCTAGGGCAGCCGGCCCGGAGCAGGAGGTGACAGAAATGGCGGAAGAGAGGACGAAGCGAATGAATATCAATGTCGAGGTCGGTCTGCACACCGGCTTCAAGGCGGCAACGGCCGCCAAGGGGGAGAACATGACCGATGTTCTCCTGCAATTTATCGAAGACTATGTCGCCAAGCATGGCGTAGCTCCGAAGAAGAGGGCGGCGCGCCGTTGAAAAGGGCCGCCCTTTATCTTCGAGTTTCCACACTGGATCAGCATCCAGAGACCCAGCTTCATGACCTGCACGCCCTGGCCCAGCAGCGGGGCTTCGAGATCGTCGAGGAATACACAGACCGGATCAGCGGCGCCAAGGCCCGGCGCCCCGGGCTGGACAAGCTGTTGGCTGATGCCCGCCGCGGCAAGTTCGACATCGTCGTGATCTGGGCCTTCGACCGTATCGCCCGCTCGGTCCGTCACCTGCTTGACGTGCTCGACGAGCTAAACCGGCTGAACGTCGAGTTCATCAGCTTCCGCGAGAACATCGACAGCGGCGGCCCGCTGGGCCGCGCCATGATCGTCATCATCGGGGCCATCGCCGAGCTGGAACGCAACCTTATTATCGAAAGAGTCCGGGCCGGCATGCGGCGTGCAAAGCTGGAAGGCCGGCGCATCGGCAGGGCGCCACTAGAAGTCGACCGTCCAGCACTGCTCCGTGACCGTGCCGGCGGCATGACCCTGGCAGAGGTGGCCAAGGCCCACCGGATCTCCAAGGCCAGCGTCTGCCGGGTGCTGAAGCAGGTCCCGACCGAGGCCCTGACCGCCTGACCAGCCCTGTCTCCATAGGGGTCGTGAAATCGCCCTGCTAAGTACAACAAAACAGGCGGCCAAATCAGGCCGCCTGCGCTGTCTCTAAAACTCTGGATAAGGAGACAGCTAACTCATAACTAGTAGCTCCGATTAGGCGCAGTCCGTTCAGTATCGATGCCAAGCGTCCAGGTCACTACCGCCCGCTTCCAACAAGTACTTCCGAAATTTGGCATATATCGATGATCGACCTAATCCCCCTTGACAATCTCACAATACTAGACCACAGTCTAAATTATGAATAAGAGTCCAATATCACTACGCGGTAGGCAGAAGCTGCATACCCGGTCGGAAATTGTCCGGGTGGCCTTCGACCTCTTCGGCCAACAGGGCTTTGATAAGGTATCCGTTGAAGCCATCGCTGCGGAGGTGGGCATCTCGCGAGCAACCTTCTTTAATTACTTCCCACAAAAAGAACTCATTCTGCGCGAGATTGCCTCAGCCCGCATGGAGAAGCTCAAGCGTAATCTGGCCGCCTTCGGCGACTCCGAAGCTGCTCCGACCTTCCCGATGATCCTTGATATGGTGCTCGCACTCTCGGCAGAAAACGCCCGCATCAGCCAGAAATCAAAGAAGCTGCTTTTGGAGACGATCTTTCGCCAGGCCTCGCAGGGCTTGCTGCTCGCGGCGCGCGAGCAGGCCATACTGGCGCTCACCGAAGTCATCGGGCGCATTCCGCGACGCGTCCCAGCCGATCCCAGGGCAATTGCCGAGACCCTTTTCGCGGTCTACATCGGAACCATGCTGGAGTGGCTGATGCGCGAGGACGTTCCTCAGGAGTGGCTGCAAGAGAGCATGCGGGAGCGTCTTCTCCTGTTGCTGGAAGGAGTGGCATGAAGAAGCTGTTGATCGGTATCGGTGCGGGCGCAGTGGTTCTGATCACCCTGGTATGGGTCTTGGTTGTGTATCTCGGCCATCGCCGCGGAGTTGAATACACAGGTACCGTCGAGACACGTGAGACACAGATCGGCTCCAAGGTCAGCGGACGAGTCACGGCTGTTTCGGTTGAGGAAGGCCAGCAGGTTAAGGCTGGCTCTCTACTGGTCCGCTTCGAGTGCGATGAGTTGAAGGCGCAGCGAGCGCAAGCTGCGGCAACGGTTGAGCAGGCGCAGGCGGATATGGACCGCATGTTGCGGGGGAATCGTCCTGAGGAGATTGAGCAGGCCGAGGCCAACGCCAGGGCTCAAGCGGCGGCCCTTGAAGCAGCCAGAAATGGCCCACGCAAAGAAGACTTGGCGCAGGGGAGGGCCGACTACGAAGCTGCCAAAGCCGATGCCGTTAACTCCGAGGCATACTTCCAGCGCATGGAGAAGCTTGTAGAGAAGAGCGAGATTTCGCGCCAGCAGTTCGACGATGTGCGTGAGAAGCGCGATGCCGCCAGGGAACGGGCTGAGTCGGCCCGTCAACATATGGCAGAACTTGAAGCTGGAACCCGCCCGGAAGATCTGCGAGCAGCCGAGGCGCGTTTTCATCAGGCCCAGGCTGCGGCGGTCTTGTCGCGCAAGGGCTTTCGCAAGGAAGACATCGAAGCCGCGCATGGACGTTTGGCCGAGGCCCAAGGCAAGCTTGCCGAGTTGGATGTGCGCCTGAAAGAAGCCGAACTTCTCGCCCCAGCCGATGCGACCGTCGAAGTGGTCGGCGTGCGGCCGGGAAATCTGGTGCCGGCCGGGCAGATCGTGGTCAAGATGCAGGAGTCGTCGCAGATCTGGGTCAAGGTCTACATCCCTGAAACGGAACTGGCGCGGGTGCATGTGGGCCAGGCAGCCTCCATCAGCATTGATGACGCAAAAGGCCGCGTCTTCAACGGCCAAGTTGGCCAAATCGCCTCTGAAGCCGAGTTTCTGCCCCGCAATGTGCAAACACTCAACGACCGCGAGCATCAGGTCTTTGGCGTCAAGATCTTCATCGACAATCCTGCCGGAGTTCTGAAATCAGGCATGTCGGCAACGGTGCGCCTGCCATGACGATTGCCATCTCAGCCGAGCAACTGACCATTCGCTTCGGCGCGTTCACGGCAGTCAACGATGTCAGCTTTGAAATCGCCAAAGGCGAAGTCTTCGGCTTCCTGGGTCCGAATGGATCAGGCAAGACGACGATCATCAAGGCGCTTTGTGGGCTTCTGATGCCGACCTCGGGTACGGGCACGATTCTGGGCATGGACATTCGCAAGGACGCAGAGGAGATCAAACGGCACGTCGGCTATATGTCGCAGCGCTTTGGTCTTTACGAAGATCTGACCGTCGCCGAGAACATCGATTTTTACGCCGCGGTATACGGCCTCAAAGGTAGCAAGGCAATCGAGCGCAAGAAAGAAATGCTGGCACTGACGGCGATTGAGCCTTATATGAATCGCCGCGCCGGACAGCTATCCGGCGGCTGGAAGCAGCGACTGGCCCTGGCCTGCGCGATCATTCATTCTCCGGAAGTAGTATTTCTCGACGAACCTACCGCGGGGATCGATCCCGTGGCGCGCCGCGCGCTCTGGGACCTGCTCTTCAAGCTCTCCGGACAAGGCGTGACCTTCTTCGTGACCACGCATTACATGGACGAGGCCGAGCGTTGCGGGCGCGTCGGGTACATTTATCTCTCGAAGCTGGTCGCTCTAGGCACTATCGCTGAACTGCAACGGCTGCCTGAGGCCAGTCCGCCGGGGACCGAACGCATTCAGATTGATACGCCGAAAACCGCGTTCATGCTTGATCCAGTGCGTCACCTGCAGGGCGTACGCGAGGCGACCATCTTCGGGCGCTCGATCCACGCGCTGATCGATTCCGACCATCTTGATGCGTTGAAGGCACAGTTGCCCGGAGCAAGGGTGCAGATCATTGAGCCATCGCTCGAAGACGTCTTTGTGACTCTGACCAATCGCACCATGGAGGCCGCCAAATGAAGCATCTCTTCCGCGGTCTCGTTCCCATCTGCCGAAAGGAGTTTCTGCACATCGTGCGTGACCCCGGCACACTGTTTTTTGCCCTGGCCATTCCCATGCTGCAGTTGTTTCTCTTCGGCTTTGCCATCGACACAAACGTCCGGCAAGTCGCGACCGTGGTGTTCGATGAATCTCGGACGCAGGACAGCCGCCAGCTGCTGGAGAGGCTTGCCAACTCCGATGTCTTTCAGCTCAAGAGCTATGCCAGATCAAAAGAAGAGATGTACGAGGCTATTCGCGCCGGCAAGGACAGGGTGGGCATCCGAATTCCTTATGATTATGCACGCCACCTTCAGGACGGCTCAACGGCGACAGTGTTGGTGTTGGTTGATGGTTCGGATTCGAATGTGGCAGGCCAGTCGGTGAGTACGGCAACCGGTGTGGCATTACGGGAATCACTGGCGAGAGTGATCCCCAACGGCAAGATGCCCATCGAGGTACGCCCTTCGGTCCTCTACAATCCAGCGACCCGTTCGGCAAATTTCTTTATTCCCGGGCTGATCGCGATTCTCCTGCAAGTCATGGTCATCCTGATGATCGCATTGAGTATGGTGCGCGAGCGTGAGCGAGGAACCCTGGAGCAGTTGACCATGACGCCGGTGTCCCCGCTGGGACTGATGGTGGGCAAGATGATTCCATACGGCGTCCTGTCGTTTATGGAACTCTGCGCCATTCTGGGTGTCATGCGGGTTGTCTTTCAGGTGCCAATTCACGGAAATCTTCTGGTTCTGCTGGCGATGTCCGTGCCCTTCCTGCTGACGGTGCTGGGATTGGGTTTGGCAATCTCCACCAAAGCGCAAACCCAGGCCGAGGCCTTTCAGTTGGCAATGGGCACAGTTCTGCCCTCAGTGTTTCTCTCCGGATATATCTTCCTCATCGAGAACATGCCGCCGATCTTTCAGGGCATTTCCTGCTTTATTCCGGCCACGTATTACATCCGGATCCTGCGCGGAATCATCCTGCGAGGGGCGGGCATTCGGGAGTTATGGGGCGATGCGACCGTGCTGGCCGCAATGGGCTGCGCGGCGGTTCTGTTGGCCGCTTTGCAGTTCGTAAGACGAAAGGCGATTTAGAGGGCAGCTGATTCATCCAAGTCTTATTGAATATCAGTACCAGCGCGAGTTTATGCCACACGCAGGATAGGCAACAGCAAACGCGAGCTGTCAACAAATCACATATCTTCCCGAAGGTTATGAGTTAGCTGTCTCCTTATCCAGAGTTTTAGAGACAGCGCAGGCGGCCTGATTTGGCCGCCTGTTTTGTTGTACTTAGCAGGGCGATTTCACGACCCCTATGGAGACAGGGCTGGTCAGGCGGTCAGGGCCTCGGTCGGGACCTGCTTCAGCACCCGGCAGACGCTGGCCTTGGAGATCCGGTGGGCCTTGGCCACCTCTGCCAGGGTCATGCCGCCGGCACGGTCACGGAGCAGTGCTGGACGGTCGACTTCTAGTGGCGCCCTGCCGATGCGCCGGCCTTCCAGCTTTGCACGCCGCATGCCGGCCCGGACTCTTTCGATAATAAGGTTGCGTTCCAGCTCGGCGATGGCCCCGATGATGACGATCATGGCGCGGCCCAGCGGGCCGCCGCTGTCGATGTTCTCGCGGAAGCTGATGAACTCGACGTTCAGCCGGTTTAGCTCGTCGAGCACGTCAAGCAGGTGACGGACCGAGCGGGCGATACGGTCGAAGGCCCAGATCACGACGATGTCGAACTTGCCGCGGCGGGCATCAGCCAACAGCTTGTCCAGCCCGGGGCGCCGGGCCTTGGCGCCGCTGATCCGGTCTGTGTATTCCTCGACGATCTCGAAGCCCCGCTGCTGGGCCAGGGCGTGCAGGTCATGAAGCTGGGTCTCTGGATGCTGATCCAGTGTGGAAACTCGAAGATAAAGGGCGGCCCTTTTCAACGGCGCGCCGCCCTCTTCTTCGGAGCTACGCCATGCTTGGCGACATAGTCTTCGATAAATTGCAGGAGAACATCGGTCATGTTCTCCCCCTTGGCGGCCGTTGCCGCCTTGAAGCCGGTGTGCAGACCGACCTCGACATTGATATTCATTCGCTTCGTCCTCTCTTCCGCCATTTCTGTCACCTCCTGCTCCGGGCCGGCTGCCCTAGAGGTGAGCATATACATTCATGAGTACCGGCGCATCAAGATTCCAGTGGAGGGGGCAGGCTGCACCAGGCAGCCGCCCCCGGCCAGACTAATTACGTTGTTGAGCTGAACGGGCCAAGAGGGCGACCAGGTCGAAGTCCGACCAGCTGACTTCAAGCGTCGCAGCGATCGCCTGGCAGTCACCAAGCCTTTCCGGAACCCAGCTGAAGTCCTCCATGGCCAGCCACAGAGCAACCTCGACCCCGGACAACTCGGCGGCCCGGTCAAGGGTGAGTCCAAGGCGTTCCCGGCGGTTATGGCTGTAGCGGCCCAGGGCGGTGGCCCACTGAAGACGTGTCCTCTGGTGATCATCAAGGGTGGAAGGCGTGGTCGAACCGATATTTATCATGCTCATATACTCACTACTCCGACACGGCAGCCCTGTCAAGCAGAATCGCCGATTAACATGAGTATGTACTCTCATACCCACCGCACCAAAGCTCCAACACGGGGGATGCGATCACGATTAAGGACGCTCTGGATATTCAGAACGCAGCCTTCATGGTGCCTCGCGCCATGACCACGATCGTGCAGGAGGGCATCGAGCCGATGCTCATCGGCACCCACCTCCTACAGCGCATTCAGTACAAGCCTGGTATGACCACGGTCTTCCCGGCCATCGAGCCCTGCAGGCAGAGGAAGCCAGGGACGGCTTTCTCTGCCGACCTGCAACAGCAACACTGGAGGCACACAGCCGTTCGGTGTAGCCGGGACAGCGTCCCGGACTACGACCGAAGATTGCCAAGCGTTTTGTGGATGAGAGCTCTTACCCCTGGATCAACTTCTGGCTGCGTCTGGCTGGCAACGCTTTGGCCAGGCACAGCAGTACATCTTCGACTTCATCATGAAGCTCGGCACCGTCGTGTTCGACAACGACCCTGCTGCCCGCCTACCAACAGCCGATCCCCAGCCCATCCGTGGCGTGACTAGGTAATACCGTCTATCGCCCCGCCTTGCCACCATCTCATTCCACTACCGGATGATTGATCTCAATGACGTATTTACCCAGTATTAACGGGCTAGATGTCTGTGAGTCGTCTGGTCATACAGGAACGATTTGTCTGCCATGGCTGGTAAAGCTGTCCGGGCGTGGGAAACTGCGCCACTTGAGTGGGGGATAGAGGGGTAAATGTCAGGGGTGATCACTGTGTATTGGGGGGAATAAAGGGGAGAGATTAAGAGAGTGATATTTTCATGGAATATATAGAAGTTCTATTTACCGGGTAGTGGTGATAGGTGATTAGAACTACAGAATTGATGTCGTCTTCCTACCCGCGCCGGGATTTCACGGTGATTCGTAACCCCGCGCGGCGCAGGACCGCGCTGCAGGCGAGGCCAGCGAGGTCACGTCACCGGCCGCGTCGTAGGTGTACGCAATGGTTCCGAAGGGCGTCTGCTTCGACACTAGGCGGTCCGTCTGCGGATCGTAGCTATAGGTGGTGGTGCTGCCCGGGTCGGTCATCGTCTGACGCTTGCCGGTGGCCGTGTAGGTGAAAGTAGGCCGCATCCCACGTCTGGCCAACACTGGGCCAGACATGGGGCACCAGGCTATCGATTTGTCCCGACGAAAGCGTGCATTTTTAGGCGCGAACCCCAGACGCGAGTTTTCGGCTAACTGCCGCGTCGGCTGAGTTATCAAAGATCAAACTAACCCAGAGCAAGCAACGGCGGCTTGTCCGGCCCCCGCCGGTGCGAAGCAGCGAACAGGTTTCACCATCACGCACACCGGGTCCATCATCAACAGGGGCCGTGCGGAATTCGGGTCAATCGAAACCCTTTCACGACCTCGTGGAACCGCCTCAACGCTGCGGGGAACAGCTCCTTAGCTGCCGACAGCTGGACAACATAGACGATGTTCCCTTCGTGGTCCTTCTGAAGGGGACGATATGCGATCAGGTATTCGTCTCGCCATTCTTTCCCGTCGCGCAAGTAGCTTGCCGTTGCCCGAATTGCAGACAACCCACCGAGGTCTCCGTTCCGGTAACTGCCGACGCGCCATTGTGGATTGCCCTTGCCCGCCATTTGGAACTCACTGTCCGCGATGGAGCGCAGGGTAGGACGATCAAGCATGTTGTACTCGTTATAAACGGTGACTGTCGAGCTTCCGTCCGGCAGATCAATGCCGAAGCCGTGTCTTTTGAACGAAGGAACCTTCCCAACAAGGCCCTCGGGGACATGCACTGTATAGCCGAAATCACAGTTCACATATTCGCGGACGATCTCTTCCTGATTATCCACGAACGCCGGCAGCGGCAGCGCAAGCCCAAGCACTACGCCGAGGAGAACTACGAGCTGAATGATCCGAGGCATATCAATCAGATCCCCGAGAGCAAAGTTGAAATCTTGTTGAAGCCGCAAGCCTTCTTAAATGGAAGGATGGAATATGTGTATACGTTTTTCACCTTGCTGCCCCACAGAGGGTCCTTTGCGTTGTAGCCGTTAGCTTTCGCTGCCGCAATGAACTCATCGATATTAGTGATCCCCGCGAAGACGACGGCATACCCTTGGTGAGTACGGCCCGCGCTGTATGACCAGTAGTCAGCAGCTTCTTGGTAGGAGCCAAAGTTGAGGTCATTGCCGCCAGCCTTTGTCAGCCCAAAGGGATTATGAAGCTCCTGAGCATGTGGGCCGAGCCAGCTGCTTTCAAGAGCAGATAGTGCTGCAACAAAATCAGGGTTGGTGCCAGCGGTGGCCGCCATCGACTGGATTATTGCGCCCAGGGTGTTGAAGAAAAGTTTCTTGTTGGCAGGACACGAATTCGACGTGCAGAGGAATAGGCTGACGAAGATACTCTGAACGGTCGCCATTGAATCGATCGTGTCCCCAACATCGTTGCCGCTATGATCGACGTTGTCGACAGGATTTCCCGCAGCGTACAGATACTTGTGAAGGGAGAGGGGATCGCTATCGTATCCCTCATAGGTATCCATACCCCAGAACCTACCCACACGGACATCGAGGTATCTCGCGCGGTTGTAGTAGAGGCCGAGGTCGGGATCAAACTGCTCGCCGGCGAAGAGGTAATTGTTCGCCGTCGAGCCCGTCGAGTTGATCAGGTTACCGAAAGCATCGTAGGTGTACGTGTCTGTCACCGCGCCGGTGGCGTCGGTCAGATAGCGCACGGAACCGTGGCCGTCGAAGCCGTACCACGAGGTCTGCCACGGGCTGGCCGGAGGCGTTGCCGCCACAAGCTGCGTCTCGCTGACCAACTGCAAGCCCCATGCGTAGCTGCGGGTCACGGAACCCGACTGCACCTCGTCCAGCACCTGCGCGTAGCCCGTCGGGTTGAGCGTGTCGTATTGTAGAGCACCAGTCATGCCATTCCGATACGTATAAAACCGAATCTGGGCCAGTCGGCCGCATCCCACGTCTGGCCAACAGTGGGCCAGACATGGGGCACCAGGCGTGAGGAGAATGTTACCGCTCGGACGCCTCGCGCTCTTTGTACCAGGCACGCCACTGCAACACTGTGCGCTGCCGAGCCTCACCAGTGTCCCCCGGGTCGTAGCCCAGCGTGCTTCCTGTCAGAAGATAGAGTTGACAGACCCCCTCTTTTCGCAGCGGTTGAGAGTCACTCTTCAGAAACTGATCAATCAGCACAGGCACGGCGTGGATATCTTTTAGACGCGCCAAAGCTATGGCCGCTTCGCCCGACAGGGATCTATCTTCCAGCAGTCCTCGCAGCACCGGAATCGCAGAACGGTCCCCAAGGTATCCAAGACGCCGGACCGCAATGGTACTCCTAGAGTTTCGAGTCAGAATGTCCGCTGTAAGCCACTCAATTTCAGTCCTTGCCTTGTTCACTGTCCACCACTCTTTATATCTATCCGCGAGAACATTAGGCGACTGAGGGGCTGGCTGGACAGAACCGATTCGCGGAGAATTAAACTGCTTATTTGTGATTTCCTCCAATGCCAGCCGCGATGCGTCCGCTAGATGCGCATCCCGGTCATCGAGCAAGTCAATTAGCCCGGGAACAGTTGCTTTTCCACAGGCCACGACCTCAGAGAATTCCTTCGGTGCTATTACGATTTGGCCGGGCTTTGCCATAGCCGAGACAGAGCGGTCAAAGTTAACTACATTCTTGCTCCTGAATTCCTTGAGCTTGGCTACAGGGTCGCACGCAGCAGGCCTCATCACCCGAATCGCTTCGGCTTCTGCTCGGCACGAATATACATCGAAGTGTGTTTGTTGTCCTCGCGAGTCGGCGCCGCGATGGCACGCCACGCTCGCCAAAACAATCACAGCCAGAGACGTCGGAAGGCGTCCCACTCCCCTACTGAATCGTATAAGAGTCATCGAAACTCCACGGAATCGTCAAAACCGGAGTTGGGTCCCAGGGCGCTCTGAAATCGCTAACATTCGAACCTACCTGGGACCGTAAATAAACTTCGTCAATGAACTGCAAGTCTGCGTTATAGCGTTCCCCCGTATATGTCACGTTGACAGAACCCGGCTGCGAAACAACACGCCCAGGCGTATCGATCAGAACAAAGTAAGTGGGGGCTTTTATTGAAGCGCCGCCTGACTCAGCATACCCAGCGGTCGTGTTAAGGCTATCTATCTCCCAGCTCGGAAAGTTGATGGGGACAGTCATTCCTTGATGGTTAGTCTGCGCGAAGGTCCCATTGATGGTATATGTCCCTTGAATCCACTGTACGACTACGTATTTATCGGCACCACCGGGTAGGTTGATTTGAACTTCCCAGTTCTTGTACAGTCCGTCGAAGCCATCTTTTACAACTTGATTCTGAATGATTTGGTATGTTGGGCGTATCAGGTACTGGTTGACCGAGAAAATGGCCATCGTTTCGAGAGTGACTGAAACCGCAAGCGCCATTCCCAATTCCGCCATGTCGTCATGTCCGCTCGGGTCAATACGACTCACGGGGTTGGCGCTCGCATATAGATATTTGTGCAAACTCGATGGAGATTGGGAATCGCCCTCATAAGTATCCATACCCCAGAACCGGCCTACACGGACGTCGAGATAGCGCGCGCGGTTGTAGTAGAGGCCGAGGTCGGGATCGAACTGCTCGCCAGCGAATAAATACAGGTTGGGTGTACTCCCGGTCGAATTGATGAGGTTGCCGAAGGCGTCGTAGGTGTATGTGTCTGTCACCGCACCGCTGGCGTCGGTCAGGTAGCGTACCGAGCCGTGGCCGTCATATCCATACCACGAGGTCTGCCACGGGCTGGCCGGAGGCGTTGCCGCCACGAGTTGCGTCTCGCTTACAAGCTCTAGGCCCCACGCGTATGACCTCACAACACCCGTGCTCTGCACCTCGTCCAGCACCTGCGCGTATCCCGTCGGGTTCAGGGTGTCCACCAAGTACGACGTAGTCACGCCGCCGATGGTCTTCGCCACCCGGTTGCCATCACCGTCGTAGACGTAGGTGATGTAGCCGTGCTGCGTGAGGTGGTTTTCGAAGTCGTACGAGTCGGCGATTCCCGCCTGCGAGATGGTGTTGCCGTTCGCATCGTACTGGTCGGTCAGCGTGCGGTCGTTGGCGTCGTAGTTCAGCAGTCCACTGGACGGAATGGCCGCCAGCGTAGAGGTGATCTGACGGCGGTTTCCGACGGCGTCGTAGGTGTAACCCACCGCGCCATTCACACCCGACGCGTCATTGGCAATCGTCTCCGACGTGAGCCGGTACAAATTGTCGTAGCCGTAGCTGACCGTGCGTCCGCCCAGCTCGGTGACGCCCGTGCGGTTGCCGGCCAGGCCCAGAGTGTACTGGTAGCTGGCCGCGGCTCCCTGCGGACCCTGCGAGGCCAACGAGGTCAGACGGTTCAGCGGGTCGTATTGGAGAGCGGTGGTCACGCCGTTCGGGTAAGTATAGCCTGCCAGATTGCCCACCGCATCGTAACTATAGTTGGTGGGCGACTGGCCGGGCACGGTCACCGTCGAGAGCCGGTTCAGCTTGTCGTACTGATAGGCCACGGCAGAGCCGCTGGCATTCGACGAGGCAATCTGGGTCACGTCTCCCGCCGGGTCATAGGTGTACGCAATGCTTCCGAAGGGCGTCTGCTTCGACACCAGGCGGTCCGTCTGCGGACTGTAGGTGTAAGTGGTGGTGCCGCTCGGATCGGTCATCGTCTGACGCTTGCCGGTGGCCGTGTAGGTGAAAGCAACCGGAGAGGCCTGGAAGCTTGCGTCCGGCGTCTTTGCGAGCAGGCGGTTTACGGCATCATAGGCATACGACGTGGTGTGGCCGTTGAAGTCCGTTTTGGCCGCCAGATTGCCGTCGGCATCGTAGGCATAGCTCTCCACCTGGCCCAGAGGCAAAGTGCGCTGGCTGCGGCGGCCGAGCTGGTCATAGGCGTACTTGGTGGTGCGCCCGGCGGCATCGCTCTGCGTGATGCGGTTGCCAAGCTGGTCATAGCCGTAGTTGGTAACCAAGTTGAGCCCGCCCACATCCTGCGTGACCGAGGTGAGCCGGCCCAGCGAATCGTATCCGTAGCCGGTGACCACGCCCGCCTGGTCGGTCTTGGTGACCATGCGGCCCAGGGCGTCATAGCCCGTCTGCGATGTGCTCTGATCGGGATAGGTGACCAGGGTCTGACGGCCATCGGCATCGTAGGCGTACTGCACCGTAGTGTTGTTGGCGTCGGTCACCGAGGACTGCTGGCCGGCCACATCGTAGGCGAAAGTAGTCGTGTTGCCGAGAGCGTCGGACAGGCCAGTGCGGCGGCCAGCATTGTCATAGGCGTAGCTGGTGGTATTGCCGTTGCGGTCCACCGTCGAAGTGACCCGGCT
>CAVRDQ010000006.1:0-4955 GCA_963719655.1 uncultured Acidobacteriota bacterium
TGTGGCCTACGGCTTTGACCGCGAGGGGCGCGAAGGCAACATTTTGTACAAGCGGCCGGGCTTTGAGAGCTTCTTCGAAGACCTTCTGCGGGCCGAAGCGGTGATCGCCAACGCGGGGTATTCGCTGGTGTGTGAGGCGCTGTACCTGGGCAAGCCGTACCTGGCCGTACCGGTGCAGAATCAGTTCGAGCAGATCTTCAACGCCTTCTGGCTGGACCGTACTGGGTACGGCGCTTTCTGGGAGGAACTGACGCGTGAAAAGGTTGAATCCTTTCTCTTTAACATTCCGCAATTTCGTGAGAAGCTAGCGGGCGGTTTCCGAACATCGCCGCATGAGATTACTGAACGCCTTGATGCTTTGGTGGCTCAGTGCCTTGGTAACGACGGATGAACCCGGACGGGCTGCTCCGCTAGGCGGAGCCGGGCGCCGGGTTTGTGCAACCACAACCCGGAGCGGGAAAACACTCCTTCGCCTACCCCTACTACGGAGGAACGGACCGTGACTTTCCTGGTCTGTATTCTGGCTTTAGCGTTCCTGATGTTCGTGGCCTATCGCGGTTTCAGCGTCATCCTGTTTGCGCCGATTGCGGCGCTGGGTGCGGTGCTGCTCACCAGTCCGAAGGCCGTATTGCCCATCTACAGCGGTATGTTCATGACGAAGATGGTCTTCTTCGTGCAGAACTATTTTCCTGCTTTCATGCTGGGTGCCATTTTCGGTAAGGTCATCGAACTCTCCGGCTTTGCCAAGTCCATTGTGAGTTCGGTGGTGAAGATCGTGGGGCCGTCGCGCGCCATGCTCTCCATCGTCATTGTCTGCTGCCTGCTTACCTATGGCGGCATCTCGCTGTTCGTGGTGGTCTTCGCCGTGTATCCCTTTGCGGTCGAACTGTTCCGCGAGCTGAACATCCCCAAGCGCCTCATCCCCGGCACCATCGCCCTGGGTTCGTTCACCATTACCATGGACTGCCTGCCGGGCACGCCGCAGATTCAGAACATCATCCCCACCACGTTCTTTAAAACCGATGCCTACGCGGCTCCCATGCTGGGCACACTGGGCGCAATCTTCATCCTCGTTCTCGGCATGACCTACCTGGACTGGCAGCGCCGCAGGGCGGCCAAGGCCGGCGAAGGTTATGGAACCGGACACCTGAACGAGCCGGCGCCGGTGGACTTGTCCCACCTGGCGAATCCGGTGGTGGCCATCCTGCCGCTGTTCGTGGTCGGGCTGTCGAACCTGTTCTTCACCAAGTGGCTGATTCCGCATTGGTACGGCGATGGCATCTCGGTGAAGCTGAGCGAAGGCATGAAGGATCCCGTGGTGGCCAAGACCATGGCCGTTGTCGGCATCTGGGCCGTGGAAGCGGCACTGGTGCTGGGCATCCTGTCGGTGGTGCTGTTTGCCTTTAAGCCGGTGGCCAAGGGCTTTGCCGAAGGCACCAAGACGGCCATTGGCGGCGCGCTGCTGGCCAGCATGAACACGGCCAGCGAGTACGGCTTCGGCTCGGTGATTGCAGCCCTGCCGGGCTTCATCGTGATTGCCAACGCGCTGAAGGCCATTCCGAACCCGCTGGTGAAAGAGGCCATCAGCGTCAACGTGCTGGCCGGCGTCACTGGTTCAGCCTCGGGCGGTATGGGCATTGCGCTGGCAGCCATGTCGTCGCAGTTTATTGAGGCGGCGAACGCGGCGCACATCCCGCTACAAGTGCTGCACCGCGTGGCCGCCATGGCCAGCGGCGGCATGGACACCTTGCCGCACAACGGCGCGGTCATCACCCTGTTGGCCGTGTGCGGACTGACCCACAGGCAGAGCTACAAGGACATCTTCGCCGTCACCTGCATCAAGACGAGCGCGGTGTTCCTGGTCATCCTGCTGTACTACATCAGCGGCGGACACATCGTCTAACGCAAAGCAGGGAAGAACCAAGCCGGGGCGTTCGCGCTCCGGCTTTTTTGTGCGCAGAATGAAGGCTAGCCGCGGCGCTGGCGGAAGAAGCTCTGCAACAGCTCCATGCAGCGGCCGGCCAGCACGCCGGGAGTGACCTCGACGCGATGGTTGAGCTGGGGATGCTGAGCGATTTGCAGAAGGCTGCCGGCGGCTCCGGCCTTGGGGTCGGCCGCACCGTAGACGACGCGCGAGAGCCGGGCGTGGACCATGGCTCCGGCGCACATGGAGCAGGGTTCGAGGGTGACGAAGAGCTCGCAGCTCGAGAGGCGATAGTTGGCGAGGGTGGCTCCGGCCTCGCGCAGGGCCTGCATTTCGGCGTGGGCGGTGGGGTCGTTGGTGGAGATGACCTGGTTCCAGCCGCGGCCGACGATTTTGCCCTCGCAGACCGCGACGGCGCCGACGGGAACTTCTCCGGCAAGCTCGGCATGCACGGCCAGGCGCAAGGCCTCCTCCATCCAGCGCTCGTCGTTGAGGTACAGATCGCCTGTACTGGACGGAGAGTTCATGGCTACTGCGGCTCCTGCTGCGTCATGCAGTGGATGGCGCCGAGTCCCCAGATGAGGTCTCCGCAGTAGATGGGGACGATGCTGTGTTTGGGCAGCACACGCTGGACGGTGTTGAGCGCCGCGAGGTCATTGGGATCGTCAAAAGTTGGCACCAGCACGGTGCGGTTGCTGATGTAGAAGTTGGCATAGCTGGCCGGCACACGTTGCCCGTTAAAGACCACGGGCGCGGGCATGGGCAGGGGGACGACCTCCAGCTTGCGGCCTTGCAGGTCGGTCATGCGGCGCAGGGTCTTCAGATTGTTTTGCAGGATCGGATAGTTGGCGTCAGAGGGGTCACGCTCGGTGGCCGCAAGCACGGTGCGCGGGCCGACGAAGCGGGCGATGTCATCCACGTGTCCGTGGGTGTCGTCGCCGACGATGCCACTCTCCAGCCAGAGAACTTTCTTCACGCCGAGCATGTAGCCGAGGCTGGCTTCAATCTCCTCTCGCGACATGCCGGGATTGCGCTGCTGCACGTCGCTGAGAAGGCATTCCTCGGTGGTGAGCAGAAGGCCGCGGCCGTTCACGTCAATCGAGCCGCCTTCCAGCACCATCTGGCGCCACTCGCCGGGGCCTTCAACCTCGGCCAGGAAGCTGCCGTAGCCGCGGTGGGCGGCGACGTGCACGGGGAGCTGGTCGTCGAGCTCCCAGTCGTTGTACTTGGCCCAGGCGTTGAAGTGCCAGTCGGTGACGGCCACGCGGCCCGTCTTATCCTTGACGAAGATGGGGCCGGAGTCGCGCAGCCAGCCGCGGTTGGTGGGCCAGGGATGGAAGGTGATGCGATCCTCCAGCGCGGGCAGCACGTTGGCCTTGGTCAGCAGCTTGCGAGCTTCGTCCAGAGCTTTGACGTCGTTGACGATCAGCTCGACGCGGGAGGACTTTGCGAGGTGGCGGACGATCTCCGCGTAAACGTAGGGGATGGGCGCGAACTTGCCCGGCCAGTCGCTGCGGTTGTGCGGCCAGGCCAGCCAGGTGGCGCGCTGCGGCTCCCATTCGGCGGGCATGCGATAGCCCAGGGCGGCGGGGGTCAGGACCTTCGGGGTCTGCTTGCGGGGCATCTACTTGCCGAACCTTTCGGTGATGCCGCCGTAGGCGTCAATACGGCGGTCGCGCAGGAAGGGCCAGTTGCGGCGAATCTCCTCCTGCAGTTTGACGTCCACCTCGGCGACAAGGATCTCTTCCTGGTCGTGGCTGGCGCGGGCGAGGACGCGGCCAAAGGGATCGGCGATGAACGAGCCGCCCCAGAACTCCAGTCCCGGCCCGGCGACTTCGTTGCCATCCACGTTGCCCGTCTCATGGCCGACGCGGTTGACCGACGCGACATAGACTCCGTTGGCGATGGCATGCGAGCGCTGGATGGTGAACCAGGCATCGTACTGCGCGGCGCCCCACTCGGCCTTCTCCGCCGGATGCCAGCCGATGGCCGTGGGGTAGAAGATGACGCTGGCGCCTTTGAGTGCCGTCAGCCGCGCGCCCTCCGGGTACCACTGGTCCCAGCAGACGAGCGTGCCGACGGAGCCTTCTTCGAGGTCAAAGCTCTGGAAGCCGAGGTCGCCGGGGGTGAAGTAATACTTCTCGTAAAAGAGCGGGTCGTCGGGAATATGCATCTTGCGGTAGGTGCCGCGCAGGGTGCCGTCGCTGCCCAGAATGACCGCCGTGTTGTGGTACAAGCCCGGGGCTCGGCGCTCGAAGAGCGAGAGCTCGATGGCGACCTTAAGCTCCCGGGCGACGCCGGCAAAGCGGGCGGTGGTGAAGCCCGGGACGGACTCGGCGAGGTCGAAGAGCGCGGGATCCTCGCGCTGGCAGAAGTACTGGGTCAGGAAGAGCTCCGGCAGGCAGATGACCTGGGCGCCGCGCGCGGCCGCTTCACGAACGTGCTCGATGGCACGCTCCAGGTTCTCCTCCGGCGTGGGGGTGCAACGCATCTGCACCAGGCCCACGGTAAACTTGTCGGCGGCCATTGGCGCCTCCCGGGAAACAAAAGTCAGGCCTTAGAATAACAAAAGAAAGGGGCGGCTCCAGTGGTATGCTTTGGGGCAGCCGTTCGCGCCGGTATTCCGGCTCCCTGGGCCACAATGACCTTACAAAAACGCGTTGACGACCATTCCGTACTCTCGCACGAGTCCGTGCGTGAAGCCGAAGAGATTTTCAACACCCATTTGAAGCGCGTTGGGCTGAAGCATACCGCACAACGCGACGCTATTCTGGGCACATTTCTGGAGACGCGCGACCATCTCTCCACCGAAGAGTTGCACCACCTGGTGAAGCGCCGCGACGCCGGCATCGGCTTTACCACGGTGTACCGCACGCTGAAGCTGCTGGCCGAATGCGGCCTGGCCAGCGAGGTCGCCTTCCAGGACGGAGTGACTCGCTACGAGCACCAGTACAACCGGCGCAGCCATCATCACATGGTGTGCACGGAGTGCGGAGCAATACGAACCGAACCAGTAGAGGAAAAAAAAAAA
>CAVRDQ010000007.1:0-6871 GCA_963719655.1 uncultured Acidobacteriota bacterium
TTGGAGATGGGCACGGGATGGGGATGGGCGCTGGACATGGAATGGCGCTGGGCATGGAATGGGCGCTGGACATGGCGGAGGATTCGGGGAGTAAGAATTGCGCACGCTGCCGCGCGAAAGCAGCCAACTTTAATAGGTTCAAGGGGGAGTCGGGCCAAGTAATGTATCGCTTCAATGAGCGCAGCAATAGAGTCGGGGATGTGTCCGGCAACGTCGGCTCCTCGGGGACGTGCAGCAACCCTTCCGGGGTGGCGTTTGAAAAGCATTACTCCGTGCAGCACGTCGCAGATTTGTGGAACTTCGGGGTTGACAAGGTAAGGGAACTGTTCCGTGACGAGCCCGGCGTGATTATGGAAGGGTGCGAGGAAAGCCGCTACAAACGCGGCTACATCAACATGCGCATTAGCGAATCTGCGATTCGGCGCGTCTATGCCAAGTTGACCACTCATCGTAAGTGATGATTCCGATTTCTCCGGTTCATGGCATCTTGTTCGATGTTTTGCTTGTCGTCATAATCTGAGCAAATGCCTCAAAGGTTTTTTCGCTGCAATCACGTTGGAAGATAAATCGTTGCGGTGATCGCACGCAGCACAAGTCACGGATATTCGTTGGGATATTCGGTCCAACAAAGACCCTGAAATAAACGCCAAGCGTCAACATGCCGAAGCAGGTGATCGGAACCTGCGGCAACTCCGAAGGCGCATCGAAGCTGCCTCCCGATGCCGAATCGGTGCACGAGGTCACAACGATGACCACATCGTTCGGCAGGGGCGCGTCACCATGCAGGTATTGTCGTATCGGCTCCTCGAGCGCGCCCAGATTCAACGCTGTCGTCTTGCCGCCGAACGGCGTGTCCCACTGGTGGACCGCCGCACGCCAGCACAACGCTAACAGCGAAGTACCCGAGCTTAATGGTATCGATGCCTACAGCCGTCCCGGAGAATGCAAGAAACTCCTTGAACGTGTAATGTTGGTGGGCAACGGCAAGACGGTATTTCCGAGAGGAAAGTCTTACCGTTCCACACCCACCTCAGCGTCTCACCTTCGCCGTTCTTATTGAACAGTTCCTCGCATTCCGCGCACAGGAGGTAGTCCGTCACCTGCCTAGAACTGGTGGCCGTAACCTTCCGGCCTACGATTACCGGATTCGGGTTTCTCTTCAAGGGAACGCGGATGTACTTATACATTGCAGCAGGAAGCAGATGGCTATCCTGAAGGTCCTTCTGCATTAGGCACAATTTGCAATTACCGATCGGCATGCCCGGAACCCTCCTGTGGATCGACCACTTACGTGCATTTTACGACTAGAAGACGAATTACGGGCCATCTGAAAGGAACGCTACAGGAGGCGGCACTCCACCGGATTGGTGAAGCGAACCGATGGGTTCAACGGCAAGTAAGCAACAGGCTACCTCTGCCCTGATGCTTTTGCCTTCGCTCTTTTCTCTTCAGCCTTCACGCGCGCCTTTCGCACTTCTTCTATCAAATGATCTTGGCGCTCACGCACGAACGGCGCGTAATGCTTTTCCGTAATCTTGATGGAGCTGTGGCCAAGCAGCAGTGACACATCCTGTAGCTTCGCCCCGTTCAGGAGAAGGTCCACCGCGAACGTCTTCGCGGAGCATGTGCAGATGGCATCGTTTCGGGGTGTCATCGGAATTCTTGATGTCCGCCAACTCAACCAGCCGATAAAACGCACGTTGCCAGTCGGCGACCGTGCTTTTCCTCTCGCCATTGCCGGACCAGAAGAAATAGCGCGAATTCGGCTTAGGGCCGGGCGGAACATTTCTCAGAGATTCGGCAACGTCACGGGGAAGGGGAACGAAAACGGGCACGCCGGTTTTTGCCGGTAGAGAAAGAGGGTGTCATCTTCGTTGAGCCGCTCGCGCTCAAGGGTCGCAGCATCGCCGATTGCAAGGCCGGAATAGCGCATGAGCGACAACAGCGTCTGCAATCTTTCAGCATTCGGGCTGAGACCAGGACTCGCCGTGTCGCGCTTGTCATAGAGATAAACTGCGTCAAGGAGTTTGGCGAACTGCGCATCAGTGAACCAGTCCGTTGGCTTCTGGCGGACCTTGATTCGGCTGAGTTGAGCGACGGGGTTGTTCGCGATCCAGCCGAGGGTTTGGCACCATCGAAAGAACGAGCGCAGACGTTCCTGAGTCTTCGCGGCGGTAATGTCTGCGACCGTCCAGGTATGCCGGAACTCCTGCAACTTCTGCAGCGTGAGGTCCGTCAGGAAGTACACGTTGTGGAGCTTCGCCCATCCGAGGAGCTGCTTCTGCAGCGTGTGCTCGATCTTGCCCTGCCACTGAGCGCCAATCTTCTGGCTCTTCTTGTCAGCGAGGTACTGCTCTACCGCTTTCTCCAGCGTTACAGCGTCTTGAACGGCGGTCGGCTCTCCGTTGAGAGCGAACGGAATTTCTCTTCAAGACGGCGAGCGGCGTCCAGCGCCTTCTCCCAACTGCGAGTCTTTGCGCTCTGGCGGACAGTGGTGCCGTCCTGCCTCCAGGAAAGCCACTTAGGACACTTACAGCGCTTCCAGTCGCGAACATCAGCTTTGGGACAATCAGCGGAGTGACGGACGTACGCCTCGACGGCAGGGACACTAGCGGTATTCATGCCGAACATTATAGCCCGGATGAATGTACAAATTGCGTACGTTTCTTTTCGTCTATCTCTAAGTTATTGATAATAAACTGTTTAACTATGGTGGAGGCGAGGGGAGTTGAACCCCTGTCCGAAAGCGCTGAAAGCGAGGAGACTACATGCTTATTCGATTCCTGCCGTGGTCATTAACCACAACGTTCGCCAACTATGCTAAGAATCGGCAAGAAACCTAGTTGACTAGCCTGTTGATCTTGCTCCCACTCCCAGACGTAGAGTTCGGAGCCAGCCTACTGTGCGACGTTCTGACCCGCAGCCCGTAGGCGAAGCCGCGGAGAACGGCAACTTAATTAATTAAGCTGCGTAAGCCAGTTCTGTGTTGGCAACTGTTTGTTTTGCACTCGATTAAGGGTGTGTGCGCCCCTGCATGCCTCCTGGCCGCAACCGTTTCCGTCGAAGCCGTGACGCCCCCAAAACTGCACCCAGCCGAAACCCCAGTTTCTGAGTCTCGGTGGGCTCGCGGCACGCACGCCAGTTTCGATCAGCGGTTCGCGGAGAGCTTTTGCGTCGTGGCCGCTCCGCGCCGAAATCAATTCGGTTGGAGCAGCTGGCCTGCTACGCCGCGAGTTGACGGCGAAGCTGAAAGGTCATAGACCATTTTCAAAGAGCTGCTTCCACTCTATCTGAATCAAACGGTGAAAGCTACTACGCTTGTGTTAATAGATGCCGGAAGCGTCTGAAAAGATGCATTCTTAGTGGCTGCGAAAATAGCGCTAGATCGGATCAAGGATGGCGGAGGCGAGCCGGCGGGCGAGGTGAGCCCTGCTCGCGCAAGTCGCTGCGTACCTGCCTGCATTTTTCCGTGACTCAGGCCGCGCGCTCCGTTACACTCGGCTGCATCGATCTGTTATGGCCGAAGCTACCCAATCACGCGTCTCCGCGCGCGACCGCGAAATGCTCGCGCTGTCGCTCACCCCACAGCTTGGAGCGACTCGTGTCCGCCGCCTCTTTGAGCGCATTCCGAGCACGGAAGACATCTTTCGCGCTCCGCTCACCGAACTGGAAGCGATCGGTATACCGGCGGCCAGCGCCCAGTCCATCGCCCTGGGAGGTCGCTGAGGCTGGCCGACGAAGAGCTGAAAAAGCTGGCCAAGGCCCCCGGAGTAACGCTAGTTGCCATGGGCTCCGAGCTTTATCCCGCGCATCTTGGAGAGATTTACGATCCGCCGCTTGTGCTTTACGTGCGGGGCGACGCGCGGGTTCTGCTGGAGGTGGGAATCGCGGTGATCGGCACGCGGCACCCGACGCCATACGGTCTCGGCATGGCGGAGCGTCTCTCGCAAGATCTGGCGAACTGCGGCCTGGTGATTATCAGCGGCATGGCCCGCGGCATAGATTCGATAGCGCACAAGGGAGCGGTGCAGGCGCGCGGTCAGCACCATCGCCGTCTTCGGCACCGGGGTTGACGTGATTTATCCGCGCGAAAATCGCAAACTTTCCGAGCAGATACTGGAACTGGGCGGCGCGCTGGTCAGCGAATTTCCTCTCGGCACCGGTCCCAATCCGCACAATTTTCCGCTGCGTAACAGGATCATCAGCGGACTGTCGCGCGGAGTTCTGGTGGTGGAGGCGGGCGAGTATAGCGGCACCCGCATCACCTCGCGCTGCGCCCTGGAGCAGTGCCGCGAAGTCTTCGCCGTCCCTGGCAATGTGACCAACAAGCAGGCCTGGACGCCCAACACGCTGATCAAGCAGGGAGCCAAACTGGTTGCAACGTGGGAGGACGTCTTTGAGGAACTGCCCACGGAAATCCGGCTCCAACTTCAGGCGCGCCAGTCGGAGTTCCCGCGCCGCAAGAGGCGTCGTTATTTGATCCGCTCGCCTGAAGCCGCCGCGCTTCCCGGCGAACAGCAGAAGGTCTTCTCGGCTATTAAGGCCGATGAGTCGATCCACATCGATGACCTGATCGAGAAATTCGAGTCCGAGCTATCCAGCTCAGAGATCTTCTCCGCGCTTTTCGAGCTGGAAATGAATAATAAAATTCGCCAGCTCCCCGGCAAAAACTACGTCCGCGTCTTCTAAAAGCAGAGCTCGATCCGAGTAATTGAGGTGGCGAGGGGCAACTCGCGGCTGGCGGCCGCTACTCTGTATCCTCAGCCGGCACTTCTGCCGGAGGTGGCTCTCATGGATACTGCAACCAAACTGCAAGCGGAGGCGGGCGCGGTGCCCCTGCTAACCGCAGTCCTTTGCGTGAACTGCGAGTGTGTGACCAGCGGCCGCTTGGATCAATGCTCGGTCTGCGGCAGCCGCTCGCTGCTCAACCTTGCCAGGATCATTGGCGGAGCCTCGCTCGCGTCCAGGCCCCATCGCTCCGGAGCAAAGCAGGAGATACGCTTTGACGTTGAAATCGTCATCGATTGGAAGCAGATTCAGCCCAGGGAGCTGAGCGGCGCCATGGAAAGCATCAACAGCCTGATCGGCCCGTGGCTGGCACGCGGCCAGGCATCCTGCCACATCGATGTTGCGCCGGTTCCGGCAATCGGCAACGCGGGCGAGGCTGAGGCGGCTTAGGCGAAGCGTCCTGCCGGGTGCGGCTCTTTCCGGCCTGCCTTTGGATGCAATACTGAAGTTTCCTGTATTGCCATAAAGAATCAATAGCTTAGCTATCATTACACGGCACCAGGAGCGGGCTTTTCTTCCTCTCCGATTTTGCCATCCTCCTTCCTTCGTGCTAGGTTTTGTTCCAGTTTCCATAGATTGAGAAGGGGTTCCATTGGCTAAAGGTTTGGTTATCGTCGAGTCTCCCGCCAAGGCCAAGACGATTCAGAAGTATCTTGGCTCCGGTTACGACGTAGAAGCATCGCTCGGTCATATTAAGGATCTGCCCAGGAAGGGTCTCGGGGTTGATGTTGACAACGATTTCTCCACCGAGTACGAAGTCATCCCCGGCAAAGAAAAGGTGGTCGCGAATCTCAAGAAGCTGGCTCGTAAGGCCGACGCCATCTACCTTGCGCCTGACCCGGACCGTGAAGGCGAAGCGATTGCCGCGCATCTTGCCGAAGAGTTGGGCAGCAACAGCGATGGCGGCCGCAGCCACAAGAAAGAGGCAAAGCCGGTCTATCGCGTCACCTTCAACGAAATCACCAAGAAAGCGGTGCAGGAGGCCTTCACCCATCCCCGCGAGATTGACTGGAACCTGGTTGATGCGCAGCAGACGCGGCGCATCCTTGACCGTTTGGTCGGCTTCCAGGTTTCGCCGCTGCTCTGGGATAAGGTCCACCGCGGGCTCTCCGCCGGACGGGTGCAGACAGTGGCGCTGCGGCTGATCGTGGAGCGTGAACGCGAGATCCAGAAGTTCGAGAAGAGGGAGTACTGGACGCTCGACGCCCGACTTCACGCCGCCAAAGCGCCCGCGTTCGATGCCCGCTTCCTGGGGGTGAATGGCGAAAAGCTGGAGATCAATAATGAGGAGGAGTCCAGGCGCATCGTCGAGGCTCTCGCTGCCGCCGCCTGGGCGGTTACTACGGTCAAGCGGGCCGAGCGCCGCCGCAACCCGCTGCCGCCTTCACAACCTCCAAGTTCCAGCAGGATGCCTCGCGCAAGCTTGGCATGACCGTCAAGCGCGCCATGATGGTCGCCCAGCGCCTGTATGAAGGCGTCGAACTGGGCTCCGAGGGCACCGTAGGTCTCATCACCTACATGCGTACTGACTCGGTGCGGGTCTCCAGCGATGCGGTCACGGAGGCTCGCAGCCTGATCGAGCGCGACTTCGGCAAGCCCTTCATGCCCGAGCAGCCAAACGTATACAAGACCAAGGCGCAGAACGCGCAGGAAGCTCACGAAGCTATCCGCCCAGCTCCGCCCTGCGCACTCCGGAAGACGTTCGTCCCTACCTGCAGGATGATGAGTTCAAGGTCTACAAGCTGATCTGGCAGCGCTTCGTCGCTATCTCAGATGTCAGCCGCTATCTTCGACCAGACAACCGTCGATATCGACGCTAGCCGAAGGGTGTTAACGCGCTACAACTTCCGCGTCACCGGATCGGTGCTCAAGTTCGAAGGCTTCCTCAAGGTGTATGAAGAGGCCAAGGAGACCAAGGACGAAGAAGACGAGTCGCTGAAGCACAAGCTGCCGCCGCTCGAAGAAGGACGAGCTCAAGCTCGGAGCCCTGAAGCCCGAGCAGCACTTTACCGAGCCGCCGCCGCGCTTCAACGAGGCCTCGCTGGTCAAGGAGCTGGAAGAGCGCGGCATCGGTCGTCCTTCC
>CAVRDQ010000008.1:0-5198 GCA_963719655.1 uncultured Acidobacteriota bacterium
CTCGCCCGCGTGCGCCATCTTCTGAAGGGTCCCGTGGAACCCGATGTGACGCCGGCGCAGGCGCAGGAAGAAGCCAGCGCCGTGTTGAGCAGCATCTTCAGCGGACCGATGCCGGCGCGCGTAACCCGCGTGACCGGACCGGTGCCGGTGCCGCCGCGGCTGAACTCGCGCCCGCCGTCGCCTTCGATTGCCGCCACCGTGGCCGCGGCCTTGCAGCCGCCCGTGGTGGCGCCTCCGGTCAGCATTCCGGGAGCGCAGATCACAGGCTCCGCACAGTTGCCGGTGCCGCCTCCTTTGCCGGGCAAGGTGCCCACGCCTCCCGCACCGGGCGGCGGAGGCGACCATGGCCGTATGCGACTGGAGATGTTGCGGCTGCAGAGCCAGGTCAAGAAGCTGGAGCTGGAACTGGCCGCCGAGCGTGAATACTCCAAGGCACTGGAGCAGCATGTGAATACGCTGGCCGAATTGGACTAATTCTCCCTTTGGTTTGGAAGGAGCCCGGAGCGATCCGGGCTCTTTCTATTGGGAGGGTAAAGTTCCTGACGCAGCGGCCCGATAGTCTCCCTGAAGTCTCTGGAGATATCGGATGCGCCATTCCCTGGTCAAAAAGCTCGCACTCTTCTTGTTGGGTCCGCTCGTTGTGGTGTTGTGCGGCGGCAACGCCATGTGTTTTTTCTTCCGCGCCGCCATGCTGGACGAACTGAGCCGTGCCCATGCGCCGGAATCCGCCACGCGCATGGCATCCAGCTTCTTGAATGCGGCTTTCGCGGGGCTGTTCGTGCTGGATGGCCTGGCCATTGTGGGAGGCGTGGGGCTGCTGTTGTTCTTTTACCGCCGCATGGCCGTTCCTCTGCTGCACCTGGGCAGCGCCATGCCCGACCCCGGCACGCGGCATCTGGAACTTGCCCGCGGCCTGCCCGCCAACGGCTGGGAGGAGACCAACCTCATTGCCCGCCAGTTCAATCATTTTCAGGACCGGCTCCGGCAAGCGGTGACCATCATCCGCAAGGCGGGAGTGCGAACCGCATATCTCTCCGCGGTGGCGTTGCAACACATACGACTGACGATGCAGAGCTCGCAGCGGCAGGCGGAGATCGCCACCATGGTCTTTGACTCCAGCCAGGGCATCATGCAGACCATCGGGGAGACCGCGCAGTCGGCGGCACAGATTGCCGAGGCCACGGCGCGCGAATTGCAGACGGCGCGGCAATCCTACGAGCAGCTTGCCCAGGCCGCCGGGCAGGTGGCTTCGGCCGGCGAGCGCCTGCAGGGCTTTGAGAAGCTGGTGGAGGAACTGAGTTCACGTTCGCGCTGCATTGACCAGATCCTCACACTGATTCAGGACATCGCCGACCAGACCAGCCTGCTGGCGTTGAACGCCGGCATCGAGGCCGCGCGCGTTGGCGAGGCGGGCCGCGGCTTCGCCATCGTAGCCGGAGAGGTGCGCAAGGTGGCGCTGCGCACCAGCGACGCCGCCCGGGAGATCGGCCAGAATGTGCGCGGCATCGTGGAGAAGGTGAAGGAGACGGCCGTCGAAACAACCCAGATCAGCCACGCCAATCAACAGATACAGGTCGCCGTAGAGGCCGCCGCGCGCGATTTTCACGGGATGATCGGCGAGTTCGAAAATTCACACGTCAACCTGGAACAGATGAGCCGGGCCCTGGAGCAGGTCAGCAGCTCCAACCAGCAGATTCACCACGGAGTGAGCGAGATACGCGACCTGAGCAGCGAAGTGGCGGAGCGCATGGATGGCTCGATGGCAAACTCGCACGAATTGAACCGGCAGACCGAAGAAGTCCTGGGATTGCTATCGCTCTTCCACACCGGAAGCGGAGGCTTTGAGCAGGTACTGGGCGTGGCAACCAGCTATCGCGACCGTCTGCAGGAGATCATGGAAAGCATCGCGGCGCGGGGCGTTGAGGTCTTCGACCGCAAGTACCAGCCCGTGGCCGGAAGCAATCCGCCCAAGTTCGAGGTCGCCTACGCGCGGCACTTTGACCGCGAGTTGCAGAGTTTACTGGACGAGGCACGCCGGGAGGTTGGCGCCATCTATTTTGTACTGATAGACACCAACGGTTTCCTGGCCACGCATCACTCCAACTGCGCGCATCCTGCCACGGGCGACCCGGCGGTGGACAATGTGCGCAGCCGTCAGCGGCGCTTCTACAACACGACGGAGGTGGAGCGCCGTCGTGCCGCCAACACCGAGCCCTACCTGCTGCAAACTTACACGCGCGATACGGGAGAGGTGCTGGACGATGTGACGATGCCGGTCATGGTGCAGGGCCGGCGCTGGGGATCGCTGTGCGTTGGTGTGCCTCCCAGCCTGCTGCTGGATGGCGAAACAGTCACGGTGGCGTCGGTGGCCGCACATGCTCCAGAGGCTCCCCTGGCCACGCCGATACTGCAATAGGGCTAGCTGAAGAGCTCGCGGCTGCGCAGTTCGCGGATGAGGTCGCGCATTTTGGCCGCGCGCTCGAACTCGAACTTCTTGGCGGCCTCGCGCATCTCTTCCTCCATTTTGGCGAGGAACGCCTCGAGCTCTTCGCGATTGGCGAACTCCGGCACGCCGTCTATGGCCTTCGGCTCCTCCTCGTAGTCGGCGTTGACGATCTGCGCCAGCGACATGTCGGCTCCACGGACGATGGAGCGCGGCGTGATGTTGTGCTCAAGATTGAAGGCCTCCTGAATGGCGCGGCGGCGGTTGGTCTCGCCGATGGCGGCCTTCATGCTGTCGGTCATGCGGTCGGCGTAGAGGATGGCGCGGCCTTCCACGTGGCGGGCGCAGCGGCCAATGGTCTGGATGAGCGAACCGGTGGAGCGCAGAAAGCCCTCTTTGTCGGCGTCCAGAACCGCCACCAGCGAGACCTCCGGCAGGTCCAACCCTTCGCGCAATAGATTGATACCAATCAATACATCGAACTCGCCGTTGCGCAGGTCGCGCAGAATCTTGATGCGCTCCAGGGTCTCGATCTCCGAGTGCATGTAGCGGCAGCGTACGCCGACCTCGGTGTAGTAGTCGGTCAAATCCTCTGACATGCGCTTGGTCAGCGTGGTCACCAGCACGCGCTGTTGGATCGCAGCCCTCTGGCGAATCTCATGCAGCAGATCGTCCACCTGGCCCTTGACGGGACGCACCTCCACCTGCGGGTCCACCAGCCCGGTGGGGCGAATAATCTGCTCCACGACCACGCCGCCGCTCTTGGTAAGCTCGTAAGGGCCGGGCGTGGCGCTGACGAAGATGACCTGGTTGACGCGCCCCTCGAACTCCTCAAAGGTGAGCGGGCGGTTGTCCAGCGCCGAAGGCAGACGGAAGCCGAAGTCAATCAGGTTCTGCTTGCGCGAGCGGTCGCCGTGCCACATGCCGCGCACCTGCGGAACCGTCTGGTGGCTCTCGTCCATGAAGAGCAGAAAATCGCGCGGCACATAATCGAGCAGCGTCGGCGGAGGCTCGCCCGGCAGCCGTCCGGTGAAGTGGCGGCTGTAATTCTCAATGCCGTGGCAGTAGCCCATCTCCTTGATCATCTCCAGGTCAAAGCGGGTGCGCTGGTGGATGCGCTGTGCCTCCACGATGCGGCCCTGGTTCTCCAGTTCCTTCTCCCACCACAGCATCTCCTTGACGATGGAATCCACGGCCGAGGTGCGCGCCTCCGGCTTCATGACGTAGTGCGACTTGGGATAGATGGGCAGGCGCTGATATTTGTTCTTCACGGTGCCGAAGAGAGGATCAATCTGCGTCAGCGAAGCGACTTCATCGCCCCATAGCTCGATGCGGTAGGCGTTGTCGTCGTAGGTGGGATAGACCTCGATGACGTCGCCGCGGACGCGGAAGGTGCCGCGCACGAAGTCTGCGTCGGTGCGCTCGTAGAGGATTTCGACGAGCTTGCTGGTGATCTCCTTGCGCGTGATCTTCTGGCCTTGCTCGAGGAAGAGCAGCATGCCGTAGTAGGCCTCCGGCGAGCCCAGGCCGTAGATGCAACTGACCGACGCCACGATGATGCAGTCGCGGCGCTCAAAGAGCGAACGCGTGGCCGACAGGCGCAGCTTGTCCAGCTCGGCGTTGACCGTGGCTTCCTTCTCGATGTAAATGTCGCCGGCGGGGATGTAGGCCTCCGGCTGATAGTAGTCGTAGTAGCTGACGAAATATTCGACGGCGTTGTCGGGGAAGAAGCTCTTGAACTCATGGTAGAGCTGCGCGGCCAGGGTCTTGTTGTGCGCCATGACGAGCGCCGGACGCTGGCACTCCTCGATGATCTTGGCCATGGTAAATGTCTTGCCGCTGCCGGTGACGCCGAGCAGCACCTGGTGCTTTTCGCCCTCGGTGAGTCCGCGCGTGAGGCCGCGAATGGCCGAGACCTGGTCTCCCTGCGGACGATAGTTGCTGTGAACCTTGAGATCCATTGCGGCGGCATCCCCTGCGCGAAGTGAACTCGTCCAGGGAAGTCACTGAATGCTTCCGCGAGCCGAGCTGAACCTTTGATTATAGCAAGGGGGAGTTCCAGGGCGCAGGCTTAGTGCTTCACCATCCCGTACTGCCCGGCGCCGAAGCTGCGGCGGTCCAGCCTGGGCAGGCGGCGGATGGTTTTCTCCGGGGCGATGGGGAAGTGGCGCGCTTCCAGCAGGTATTCCGCCACGCACCAGACTTCATCCTCGCGGGTCATCCAGTGGTCGTGATCAAAGCGCGAGAGGTTGATCTTGCCGGAGTACGCGCGCAGAGTGCGTTCACCCTTCAGGTTGTAATAGTGCTCAAAGTAGCTGAGAGCCAGCTCGCGCAGCGTGCGATAGACCGGCGCGCGGAAGCGCAGCCCAGCGTAGTTGCTCTTGGCGATGCCGCCCCACAGGCCGTTCTCCTGGTAAAGGGCGACGACGTGATCGTCATCGCGCACGGCCTCCAGGTCCATCACCAGCGGCGGATGTCCGTTGACGCGCAGGGCGGCGGCGGCAAGCAGTGCGCCTTCCATGCAGTGGCCCGCGCGCTCGCGCAGCACGCGCCGCGGAGAGCCCGCCGTGTCCGTGTACTTGTAGCGCATGGCGTCGAGGAAAGCCTGAATCTTGACCGGGGTGTTGAGCGAGCGCAGGGTGCGCAATTCCTTCGGGGTGAGTCCGAAGTCGGCCGCGCCCGCAGGCTGTTTGGATTTTCCTTTGCCTGCGGACGCGGCGCGCATCGATGATGGCACGGCTAGTTGACCGCCTTG
>CAVRDQ010000009.1:0-11396 GCA_963719655.1 uncultured Acidobacteriota bacterium
GATTGATGCAATTACAGGAGTTGCAGATCGTCATCACGGGCAGATGGGTAACGCAGCATCAGCAAGAAATTGAACTGGAAGTAGGACGGAGGAACCATGCCACGCGGGAAAGCTAAAGATCGAGACGGAGTCTTCACGCGAAAGGACCGCCCGGGCTTTTGGGCTTCCTGGACAGATGCCAGTGGCAAACGCCGCAAGCGCAAACTTCAAGCCCATACGCTCCAGCAAGCCCGCACGCTGCTCGCAGCTGAGAAGGCCCGTGTGGATAAGACGGTGACCTTAGGCTATACACCACCATCAGCCGAGTCGCTTGAGGTCGTCTCCAAGCGCTTTCTGAAGCACCAGAAGGCTAGACTGACCCCGGCAGCTTACACACGTGAGGAAGGTATTCTAAAGGCCCATCTACGGCCATTCTTCGGTGACAATACCAAGCTGGCTGCAATCCGGCGGGTTGATGTGCAAAAGTACGTGACCGATCGCAGTTCCGAGGTCTCAGCCGCCTCCATCACAAAAGAACTAAATGTGCTGAAGCACCTCTGCAACCTCGCCATTGAGTGGGAACTAATCCCGATGAATCCTGCCCATGGTGTGAAACCGCCGAAAACCCCAGCCGGCCGCGTGCGCTACCTGCAGCCCACCGAGTTGCATAGCGTCCTGGAGGCTTGTCCAGAATGGCTACGGCCCATCGCAGGTCTCGCTGTGGCCACAGGGATGCGCCGCGGCGAGGTTCTCGGTCTACGCTGGCTGGACGTGGACCTGAAGGGCGGTCGTATCTTGCTCCCGCAAACTAAGAATGGCGACGGGCGTATCGTGTATCTGAACACGCTAGCGCAACAGGCTCTTGCATCCATGACCCGCGATGATGCCAAGTCAACCGATCTGGTCTTTTCCGGAGGGTGCATCACTCCGGAAAATGTCTCTCTAGCGTTTCTACGAGCTTGTCGTTCAGTCAAGATCTCTGATTTCCGCTTCCACGATCTGCGCCACACGGCCGCCAGTTGGATGCGAATGAATGGCGCCGACATCCACACAGTGGCCCTCATCCTGGGACATAAGGACCTTCGCATGGCCGCTCGCTATCAGCATCTATCGCCGGCCTTTCTGTCGGACGCAGTCAAGTTGCTCGATTCTGCCTATTCGCTAAAGGGCAAAAAAGCCCGCAAAAAGGAAGCAGTTCGTAATCCAGCGTCCCCACAGCGTCCCCAGATAACGGAGAGCCATGCGTAGACATCGCTTAAGTTGTTTATTTTGTTGGCGTCCCCGGCGGGATTCGAACCCGCGTTATCGCCGTGAAAGGGCGGTGTCCTAGGCCGGGCTAGACGACGGGGACGCTGCGTGGCAGGCAATCAACTAGCTCTATTCATACTAACAACCGTCGTGCCGAGTGTCAAAACGCAGATCGCGCAACCTGTGCCTTTCGTTCTCTACCGGGCGCCATCCACTGGCGTGGCTGGCCATCCTGTCCGCCGTGCTCGCCGCCGCCGGCTGCATCGTTTAGCATGGATACATTGTGGGTTTGCGTGAGCGACATCCACGCGCAACATCCCTGTGCGTCATCCAAAGGAGCTTTTCCCATGGCCGATCATCTGCGCCTCAGCCTCTGGTTCCCCGGCTTTGCACCGGACGAGATGCTGCCCCGCCTGGCCGAGGTTTTGCGCTGCTTCCCATTTTCCGAGGCCCGCCCCGGCATCCACTACGCCAGCGTGCAGCCGCTCAACTGGGGTGAGCCCAGCGTGCTGGAGGAGGGCTTCGATCCGGGCGACGGCATTGACGCCGCCATCACCGCACTGGACGAATACGCACAGTCCGACTACGCCCTCACGGTCGAGGCCTGGTGGGACCTCTGGGTGCTCGATCTCGACAGTCACGAGTGGATTCTGCGCCAGGAGAAGGTCTCCTTTACCGCGCAGGGCGCCGAGTTTGACGACGGAGCCTTTGCCGAGAGCGGCCACATCCTCATCAACTTCGGCCTCGACTTCCCTTTTCTCCACGAAGGGCTGGAGCTGAACGATGAAGACTCTCTGCGCGTCAAGGCCAACGTCGCCGCACTCATCGAGTTCACGCACCGCGTGGAGCAGCGCACCCATACCACCGGCCGCGTGCTGTGGACGGACAGCGAGGAAAACCTGGCGCAAAAACTGATCGCACGGCTCCAGCAGGTGCAGTAACCTTCAACTTTTGCCAACACGCACAAAGGCCCTGACGCACGCTGCGCAGGGCCTTTTACTTTGCATATCGATTCCGAAGCTATTTTGGATACCACTCCAGCAGCCGCACTTCCACGCCGCTGCCCTCCAGCCGCTTGCGGAAGACCTCGCGATCTGAACCGCGGTAGTGATAGGGGATGACCACCTTGGGGTGGAAGGCCCGGACGGCGTCTGCCGCCTCTTCAGGGGTCATCGTGTAGGGCAGGTTGAAGCAGACGAAGGCCACGTCAATGTTTTTGAGCGCACGCATCTCCGGCACGCCCTCTGTGTCCGACGAGAAGTAGAAGCGCTTGCCGCCGTAGCCGAGCACATAGCCGTTGTCGCGTCCCTTGGGGTGGAAGAGCTGCCCCGGGGCGGGGCCGCGCACGATGTTATAGGCGGGCACGGCTTCAATCGTCCACCCATGCCACGGCTGGGTCTCGCCGTTGGCCATGGCCGTGGCTCCCGTCACCAGGCTGGCCACGTTGGCCGGAGCGAGAATCACGGTCTCCGGCTTGCGCAGGGTGGCAATGGCCGCGGGGTCGAAGTGGTCTCCATGCAGGTGCGTGATGATGATGAGGTCGGCCTTGGGCAGTCCATCGAACTTTGCGGGCTTCGCCGGGTCCACGTAAATCGTGCGGCCCGCGGCCTCGATCATGGTGCTGGCATGGACGAGCGGGGTGATCTTCACGTCGCCGGAGTTGGTGGAAAAAATCTGCGGCTGCGCCAGGGCCATGGTTGCGGCCGACAGGGTGAGTGCGAGCACAATCTTCTCCTTCATAGTCCTCTCCATGGCGGATATCCTATGCAGCCGCCGAGCCACTGTCAAAGCCCCTTGCATATTGCATTCCATCAAACTTTATGCCGGGCGCGACGCCACGCGGCTGAAGCGCTTCTTCAATCCCAGGAAGGGTTTCTCCAGCCAGCGGTAGCTGATGGAGGCCAGGACCACGGTTACGACAAAAGCCACCAGGTTGCGGAGGAGATAACGTCCCAGGCTGGAATCCTGATGCGAGACCGTGTAGTCGCTGGTCATCAGCCCCAACACGTGGAAGACGTACAGCCCGAATGAGATGTTCCCCATGTAGATGAAGACTCGCGCCAGCCGCGAGGGAGCGGCATTCGTCTGCGGCCGCAGAGTGGCCAGGAACAGCGCGACCGCGCCCAGCACCGCCACCGGATACCCCAGCACAATGCGATCAATCGTCAACGGATCGGCCTTGATGCGGAAGTAGCTGCCAGCCAGCAGGAAGCAGGCGGCTCCGCCGGCAAACAGCGTCGCGCGATGCAGCTTTGAGAGCTTTGGAGCCTGCCCGCCCAGCAGCACCGCCAGCAGAATGCCCATGCCCAGGGCGTCCAGATGGGTGAAGGTGTTGGTCCAGATCTTCGACTCCCAGCTGTGCTGCTCACCCTGGTACCAGTGCGCCACGGTGGCCGCCGCGATCAGTCCCGCAACGCTCAGCAACAGCCCCCGCAATTGCAGGCGCCGCATCCACGCCGGCCAAAAGAGGTAAAACTGCTCCTGCAACGAGATGAACCACAGCGGAAAGATCACCGATGACGGAAATCCCACAAAGACGATCCACCAGTTGCCGCACAGTGCCAGGAAGGCCAGCATCGCGCGCCATCCAATGTGCTGCCCCGGCACCCACCACTGCATGGACCATGCCAGCGCGAGGAAAAACAGGTACAGCGGCCAAATGCGCAACCCGCGACGGATGTAGAAAGATTTCAGGTCCACCTGTCCGCGCAGTGCGCGTTCGCGCAGCAGCAGCTCGGTCACCAGGTAGGCGCTCAGCAAAAAGAACAGTTCGACGCCAAAGGCTCCGGCCGAGCCCAACGCGCACAGGATCGTGCTCAAGGTGGTCCCCACGCCCATTTTCGCGTAGGCATCCGGAACATGCGGCATCGAGTGGTGCACAAAAATCAGCAGGAATGAGGCGAAACGCAGCATGTCGAGCTCTGGATGGTAAAAGCGCTCCTGCGGCAGGCGGGTTAGCAGCGGGCTGTCTGGCACTTTGGGCAAATACTCCTCACAAAAGCTTGGGACATCGTATCAGCTTCTGGCCCCCTGATTGCATCGGCGCCGGCGCAATACGGGACAGAATGTTGCTCCGCACACAAGATTCATTTGCAAATACGAGGCGATCCCTGCACAATTTGCACTCCGATAAAGAGGTTGCCCTTGCCAGTTCTGCTCCAATACGAGCGGCGCCGCCATATCCTTCTGATCCGCTTTGAGGGCGTGGTCACCGACGAGGTTCTGTTGGAGGGATACCGGCGTGTGCGCCGCTGGTTCGACCTGCACGGCCTCTGCGGCAATATATCGGAGTTCACGGCCGTCACGGATTTTAATATCACCGGCAGCTCCATTCGCTTTCTGGCCTCCAACTCCCCACTGGTTCCGGAAGGCTTTGTGCGCATCATCGTCGCTCCGCGCGACGACGTTTACGGCATGGCCCGCATGTTTGAGATGCAGGGCTCCGCCATGGGAAACCGCGTGGACATCGTGCGCGACTTCCAGGATGCCCTCAAGCTTGCCGGCCTCGATCAACCTGAGTTTGAAACGGTAACGGAATAGCCTTCGCCGCATAAACAGCAAACGGGGATGCCGAAGCATCCCCGTTGCCGCTGCTAGTGAATGTTACTTGGTGGCGCCGCCGACGCCTCCCTTTTCTTCCAACGCCGCCTGTGCCGCCGCCAGCCGCGCGGTCAACACGCGGAAGGGTGAGCAGGAAACGTAGTTGAGCCCCGTGCGGTGGCAGAACTTCACCGACTCGGGATCGCCGCCATGCTCGCCGCAGATGCCCACCTTCAGGTTCGGACGCGTCGTGCGTCCCTTCCTGGTGGCCATCTCCACAAGCTGGCCCACGCCCTCCTGGTCGAGAGTGGCGAAGGGATCCTGCTTGAGGATGCCAAGCTTGGTGTAGTCCGGCAGGAAGTGGTTGATGTCGTCGCGCGAGAAGCCGAAGGTGGTCTGCGTCAAGTCGTTGGTGCCGAAGCTGAAGAACTCGGCCTCCTCGGCGATCATGTCCGCCACCAGGGCTGCGCGCGGCAGCTCAATCATGGTTCCCACCAGGTACTCGACGCGGTCCTTCTTCTCCGTGAAGACCTCTTCGGCCACGCGGCGGACGATGTCAGCCTGGTTCTTCATCTCCTTGATGCCGCTGGTGAGCGGGATCATGATCTCCGGCACCACGGTCTGGCCCTGCTTCTTCAGCTGCAACGCGGCTTCGATGATGGCCCGCGCCTGCATCTCGGTGATCTCCGGATAGGTGATGCCGAGACGGCAGCCGCGGTGTCCGAGCATCGGGTTCTGCTCGTGCAGCTCTTCCACGCGGGCGAGGATGATGCGCAGCTCCTTCAGCTTCGGCGAGCGCGGCTTGGTCAGCTCCAGCTCCTTGATCTCCACCAGCAGGTCCTCGCGCTTGGGCAGGAACTCGTGCAGCGGAGGATCGAGTGTGCGGATGGTGACCGGGAAGCCCTTCATCGCCTTGAACAGCCCGGCAAAGTCACTGCGCTGCATGGGCAGCAGCTTCTTCAGGGCGGCGCGGCGATCCTTCTCCGTTCCGGCCATGATCATGGCGCGCATGTGCGGCAGGCGGTCTTCGGCAAAGAACATGTGCTCGGTGCGGCACAGTCCGATGCCTTCGGCGCCAAACGCAATGGCCGTCTTGGCGTCGCGGGGAATGTCGGCGTTGGCGCGCACGCGCAGGCGGCGATGGGGATCGGCCCAGGCCATGAACTTCACCAGGTCCTTGTCATCGGGCGAGGCGTCGAGCGTGTTCAGCTTGCCCTTGATGACGCGTCCACTGGTGCCGTCGAGCGAGAGCCAGTCGCCTTCCTTGAAGGTGAAGCCCTTGACGCGCATCTCCTTCTTCTTCTCGTCCACCACGATGTCGCCGGCGCCGGCGACGCAGCACTTGCCCATGCCGCGCGTCACCACCGCCGCGTGCGAGGTCATGCCGCCGCGCGAGGTCAGAATGCCACTGGCGATTTCCATGCCGTGAATGTCTTCCGGCGTGGTCTCTCCACGGACAAGAATGATGCTCTTGTACTTGCCCTTCTGCTTGGCGGCCACGGCATCATCGGCCGAAAAGACGATCTGGCCAACGGAGGCGCCCGGCGACGCCGGCAGTCCCTTGGTCAGCACCTCAACCTTGGCGCCCTTCTCGTCCAAACGCGGAACGAGGAAGTCGTAAAGCTGGTTGGGCTCAACCCGGAAGACTGCTTCTTCCTTCGTGATCAGGCCTTCCTCCACCATATCGATGGCGACCTTCACGGCGGCCAGTCCGGTGCGCTTGCCGTTGCGCGTCTGCAGCATGTAGAGCTTGCCATCCTGGATGGTGAACTCGAAGTCCTGCATGTCGCGGTAGTGCTTTTCCATGCGCGTGGTGATCTCGCGCAGTTGCTCGTAAACGTGCGGCATGACTTCCTGCAGCTTGGTGATGTGCTGCGGAGTGCGCACGCCGCTGACCACATCCTCGCCCTGCGCGTTCAGCAGGTACTCGCCGTAGAACTCCTTGGCGCCGGTGGCCGGATTGCGGGTAAAGCCCACGCCCGTGCCGCTGGTGTCGCCCATGTTGCCAAACACCATGGCCTGCACGTTGACGGCCGTGCCCAGCAGGTCGTCAATGTTGTTCATGCGGCGGTAGTGCTTGGCGCGGTCGTTCTGCCAGCTGCGGAAGACGGCGTCGCGCGCCATCACAAGCTGGTCATGCGCGTTCTGCGGGAAGTCCACCTTGGCGTGCTTCTTCACGACCTTCTTGTAGTCGGCGATCACTTCCTCAAGCGCCTTGGCGTCAAGGTCGGTGTCCAGCTTCGCCTTCTTCTGCTTCTTCTTGCCGTCGAACACTTCTTCGAAGTGCGACTTCTCGATGTCCAGCACGACGTTGCCGAACATCTGGATGAGGCGGCGGTAGCTGTCATAGGCAAAGCGCGGATTGCCCGTACGCACGGCCAGAGCCTTCACGCTCTCGTCGTTCAGTCCCAGGTTCAGGATGGTATCCATCATGCCGGGCATGCTGAACTTGGCTCCGGAGCGCACGCTGACCAGCAGCGGATTGTCACCCGCGCCCAGCTTCTGCCCCTGCAGGGCTTCCAACTGCGCCAGCGCGGCGTCCATCTCGCGGTCAATGTTCGCGCTCGGCTTGCCGTGCATGTATTCGCGGCAGGCCTCGGTCTGGATGGTGAATCCCGGAGGAACGGGGAGCCCGACATTGGTCATCTCAGCAAGACCGGCGCCCTTGCCACCAAGGACGTCCTTCATCTTGCCATTGCCTTCGGCCTTGCCGCCGCCGAAGAAGTATACGTACTTCACGGTGTTAACAGTGGGAGTAGACATAGCCTCACTCTCTGGGTAATGAAGAGATCTTGTACTCAACCGCACCCGCAGCGCAATCGTGCTGCATAGTATGACGCATGAAAAACTACTACTTTTCCGCAGGAAAAAGGCTTCCCTTCTCAGGAAGCCTTTCCTACGGTAACCACTTCACTAAAGTCGGCGATGGCCTGGAACATGGTCGCCACCTGTTGCAATAATGCCAGCCTGGTGAGGCGAACCTTCTCGTCCTCGGCCATCACCATTACCTTGTCGAAGAACTCATCGAGCGGCCGCCTTACGGTGGCCAGCCTCGCCAGCGCCTCGTCGAACTTTCTGGCCGTACACAACTCGCCCACCGTGCCGCTCACGGCGAGGAACGCGAGGGCGAGCAGCTTGGCACCGGAACGGAACATAGCGCATTCCATCGTAGCACCGAGGTACACCATGGGGTCAATACGGCTGGTTTGGGCGAGCGTGGCATTGGCGGCTGCCTTACTGTGCGGGTTCCTGGGCAGCAGCGTGTCGGAGGCCCCGCCGGCCGGCATCGACCTGGCCGGACGCGCGGTCGCCGGCGAGTTGCCGTACGTTGCGCTCGCGTTCACCGCTTCGTGCTGGTGGCCGGTGCTGGTCGGGCTGGGCGTCGCGGCGATCGTGCTCGGCATCATCGTGCCGGCGTGGCGCGCCCGTGCGATCTTCGCAGTCCTGACGACGGTCGTGGCGTGGCAAGCCAGCGATCAGATCAAGAACCTCTTCATGCGCACGCGGCCGCCGTACTGGATCCTGCACCACGAGACGTCGTGGTCGTATCCGAGCGGCCATGCGATGTTCGCGGTCGTCGTGTACGGCTTGTGGAGCACCTTTTTCGCGCGCAGCGATTTGCCGCGGCCGTTTCGCATCGCGCTCTCGACGGCGTTCGCGCTCTGGGCGCTGGGCGTGATCTGGTCGCGCCTCGCGCTCGGCGCGCACTACGTCACCGACCTGATCGGCGGCGTCCTGTTCGGCATCACGATGCTCGCCGTCGCCGCCGCGATCTATCCCCGGATTGTCACCCCGAGCTTGTCGAGGGGCAGCCTCAAAGCGCCGGCATAACGGCCCGCGCGTTGGGTCGCACGCCGTCGAGCCGCACGAAGTAATACGTATCTTCCGAGATGCCGGCGTGCGACGGCATAAATGGCGGCAGCGGCGTCACCCGCGCGAACGCTGCGTTCACCGCGCTTGCGAGCGCCGGATCGGCACTCAACGGCGCCGCGAACGTCACCAGCAGCGCGTGTTGCGGGAGCGGCGTGCCGGCGTGCCAGCGCGACCATTGCGCCTGTTGCGGCAACGCGATCGCCAGCCGGGAATCCACGCCGTAGAACAGCAACTCGGCCGAGGTTTCGTAGCGGTCGGTCAGCACTTCGGCATCGCCGCCGGCGGCAGCGAGTTCACGCACGCGTTCGGCCAACGGTGCGAACGCGTACACGCCGGATGCGAACGGGCCGCGCAGCGCCGGCACGGCGGCGAACACCGCGCCCTGCGCCGCTTCGGGAAGCGTCAGAAAAAGCGCCGCCGCGGTGACGTACGCCGTGCCGGCGGCGAGCGCACCGACGATCAGCCGCCGCCACACCGCCGCGGTCCGTTGGAGAAAGATGCCGGCGCCGAGTGCGAGCGAGGCGGCGGGGCCGATGATCCAGTACGACTCCGTCTGCGTC
Organism: uncultured Acidobacteriota bacterium; assembly: GCA_963719655.1. Lineage (GTDB taxonomy): Bacteria > Acidobacteriota > Terriglobia > Terriglobales > Acidobacteriaceae > TOLSYN. The sequence goes on from CAVRDQ010000009.1 coordinate 9,201, forward strand.
GCGAACGAGAACGCCAGCAGCGCCGCCGGCAGCGGCAGCGCGGTCCACGCCACCAGCGTCACGCGCGGCGGCGTGCGCAGCGAGACGAACCAGGTCAACGCGGCCAACAGCAACGCGTACACGACGAAGCGCTGCGTCGAAATGTCGCCCAGCGCCGCAAACGCGTGGAACGTCTGCCGCGTGTGGAACGTGAACGCGAAGTTCTCCCACTGATGCGCGGCATTCCAGGCCAGAAACGGAACGTAGGCCGCGACGATCAGCGCGGCGCTCGCGGCGAGCAGCGGCCACACGCGCCGGCGGCGCTGCGGTTCGAGCGACCAGGCTGAAATGCCCAGCACCAGGGCCCAGCCGAAGGTCCGTGAGAGCACGGTCGCGGCCAGCGCCAAGCCCAATCCGAGCGCCGCGCGCAGCGAGGGCCGCCGGTCGAGCGCGACCGCGGCCCACAACGTCAGCGCCCAAGCCGCCATGTAGGCGCCGTCGGGCAGAGCTTCGCCCAACGCGAGTTTCGTTTGCGGAATCAGCGCGAACAGGATCGCCGCCAGCGCACCGGCGCGCGCGCTGTTCGCCGCAACGGCTGCGGCGCGGCCGATCGCGAGCGCGGCCACCGCTTCGCACAGCACGAACGGCAAACGCACGAAGCCCGGACCGTGCCCGAGCGTTGTGCCGAGTCCGATCAGCCACGCCACCATCGGCGGATGGTCGGTGTAGCCGTAGGCCGGATGCAAGCTCCAGGTCCAGTAGTACGCTTCATCGGCCGTGAGCGGAACGTTGAACGCGGCGTACGCGCGCAGCAGCGTCAACGCGCCGACGAGGATCGCGGCCGCGATCACGCCCGTACGGTGTCGACCAGCGGCGGACGGCGGCGGTGAAACGCGGTGAGCGCCTGATAGCGCTTACCGATGGCCGTCAAGCGCGTCTCGTTGAACGCCGTGCCTTGCAGCGTGATGCTGGTCGGCAAGCCGTGATCGCCGAACCCGTTGGGCAGCGCCAACGCCGGCAATCCGGCCAGGTTGCCCGGTGCGATCAGATCCGGCGTGCCGCTGAACTCGGTGTACGTCTTGTCGAACGGCACGCCGATCGGATAGGTGATCGTGCCGACCGTCGGCCCCGCGACGGCGTCGAAATCGCCGAACACGTCGTTCAGCGCGCGCACCATCAGCGTGCGCTGGCGCTGCGCGTCGATGTAGTCGACCGCGGGCGTCGCATACGCGACGTAACCGCCGAGTGTCGTCCTTCTGGCGCAGCAGGCGCGACTTGCCCGATTCGATCAGCTCGCGGAACGCGGCAGCGCACCCTCGGCGTTGACGATCGTCTGCACCGCCGCCCCATAGGGCAGATCCGGTAACGCGACGTTGGGCACGAGATCGCAGAACGTCGCCAGTTCCGCCAACGCGGCGCGAAAGTTGCGCGCCACCGCCGGCATGCAGCCCTTGGTCGCGTTCTTCAACACGGCGATGCGCGGCCGGCGGCGCGGCGGCGAAAACGGCGCGTCGACCGCCGAGGCATCACCCGGATCGGCCCCGGCGATGACGCGCAGCACGATTTCGCCGTCGCGCGCGCTGCGCACGATCGGTCCGATCTTGTCGAGCGTCCAGCACAAGGCCATCGCGCCGTGACGGCTCACGCGTCCGAACGTCGGCCGCAATCCGGTCACGCCGCACGCCATCGACGGAAAGACGATCGAGCCCGCCGTTTCGGTGCCGATCGCGAAGCCGACGAGCCCGGCCGAGGCGGCGACGCCGGAGCCGCTGGACGATCCGCCGGCCCAGTAGTGCGGATTCCACGGCGAACGCGCCGGGCCGGTGAACGACGCATCCGCGTCGTTGTAGCCGAAGCCGCCGGCGAGCTCGATCATCGCCAGCTTCGCCAGCAGCACGGCGCCGGCCGCGGTGAGCTTGGCGACCACCGTTGCATCGTAGTCGAAGCGCTGGCGGCGGTAGGGCTCGGCGCCCCACGTCGTCGGCGCATCCGGCGTGGCCAGCAAATCCTTACGCCGTAGGGGATGCCGTGCAGCGGACCGCGCACGCGGCCGGCGGCGCGTTCGCGATCGGCGCGGCGTGCTTCGCGCAACGCGCGCTCGTGCAAAATCGAAACGACGGCGTTGTAGACCGGGCCGTACTTCTCGAGCCGATCGAGGTAGAGCTGCGTCAGCTCGACCGAAGCAGGTACGGGTTAAGTGAGCACGAACATAAACAT
>CAVRDQ010000010.1:0-75459 GCA_963719655.1 uncultured Acidobacteriota bacterium
TTCTGCCGGACTTTGACGCGGGCGCGCTGCAGACGCTTCTGATACTTGCGGGAGCGCAGAATAACCGCAGCCTTTGGGTGATTTTGCCCAAGGAGACGGGCTCGATTGAGCCAGTGCGGCTGGCGACCTACCCGGACCAGGAGGGAACGTTGGATGGAAAGCCCGTCACGGTACACCACCTGGAGGCCACCATCGCGGGGTCGAACACGGAGCTGTTCTCAGGGCCCGAGAACCAACTGCTGCAGGCCGAGCTTCCGGAGGGGGGATTCGCGCTGATTCGGAAGGGCTTTGCCCTCACGCCCCCGGCAAAGCCGATCGTGCCGATCGGCGGGGACCAAGCCGCACCGCCGCCTCCGGCAAGCTGATTTGACGGCGACGAGCCGATCACGCGCCCAGCGCGTCCAATTATCAGACGAATACGAATCCGCAAAGGCACTCGGATGATGTTGCGGATCGACGTAGACTGGAGAAGCTCTCGATTGTCCGCACTCCCCCTCATGCGCCCTACCGCACTCATGGCGGTCGCGCTGGCTATGTTCGCAACAGCCGGTACGCTCAGCTCCCAGACAAGCCCTTCGAACAAGACCCAGCGAAAATTCCCGGTGATGCCGCCGCCGGTGATGTGCGCGATGCCGGTGGTCACGCCGGCCGTCACCAGCTTTTGGATCACGTGCAGATAGCTGCGATGGGTCTTCATCAGCGCGGCGCCGGCCTTTTCGCGGATGGCGGTCACATATTGCGTGTGCTTGTAGCCGGCGACCTCGAAGAAGAGCTTGCGTGCCAGCGAATATCCATTGGTGTGCAGGCCGGTCGAGGGCAGCCCGATCAGCACGTCGCCGGCCTTGATGCCCGCGCCGGTGACCATCTTGTCGCGATCGACCGCGCCGACGATGAAGCCGGCCAGGTCGTACTCGCCGTCGGTATAAAAGCCCGGCATCTGCGCCGTCTCGCCGCCGATCAGCGCGCAGCCGTTGGCCTTGCATGCCTCGGCCAGGCCGGTGACCACGCTCTCGGTCACCTCCGGATCGAGCTTGCCGCTGGCCAGGTAGTCCAGAAAAAACAAGGGCGTGGCGCCCTGCACGGCGATGTCGTTGACGCAGTGGTTCACCAGATCCGCGCCCACCGTCTGGTGCAGGCCCAGCTCGAAGGCCATCTTGAGCTTGGTGCCGACGCCGTCGGCCGAACTGACCAGGATGGGGTTCTTCCAGCGCTGCATGTCGAGCCGGAAGAGCGCGCCGAAGCCGCCGATGCCGCCCAGAACATTGCGGTTGAAGGTCTTCTGCGCCAGGTACTTGATGCGTTCCTTGGCGCGGTCGCCGCTGCTGATATCGACGCCGGCGTCGGCGTAGGTCACGGATTTGGATTTGGGTTCGTCAGGCACGGTGCGGTCTTTCTGCGGATGGGATGGTTGAGTGGCGCTGTTGGCCGAAAGGTCGATTTTAGCAGGATTTCGATGAAGCGGCTGTGCAATGTGGGAGTGCGCCGGTCTCGAAACAACAAAATCGGCCCAAAATAATTGGAAAGCCAGCTTGACAGAGAATCGCTTCCACGGTACTCTGATTTGGAAAGCCGACTTTACATGACACCCAAGACGGCGTCGAAGACAACAACCTCGATTCTCCCAAGCACGTGCAGATCTGGTCGACGGGCGGCAAGTACGCCATTGACAGCAAGACCGATGTCACGTTGTCCTGGTATCACCAGATACAGAACGACTTCCGTGTTCCGTCAACCTGCTCGACCGATCCCAGTGTCGGCAACATGCGCGCTTCCTGCGCGGGCACCCTGAACGAAGAATCGCTCTTTGTGGATCGTCACATCACGAAGCGCTTCGACGTGTTCGGAGGACTTGCGTATTCGTATGTGAAAGGCGGATTGGACATCGCCATTCCCCACGGTCCCGGCGTTCCCTACAAATCTGACAACAACTGTGCTCCGACAGTCGGCGGCCGTTTCGTCTTCTGATTGCTTCTTCTGATCGCTACCGCGGGCGGGCTCTGCACTGAGCCCGCCCGCTTTAACAGGACCGGGCCGAGGCCCGGGATGATAAAGACGGCGGAATCGAAGAGCAGTCCCCAGAACCCTCCCCAGAAGGCGCCGACTTTTCCCCAGTACTTCATGCGTTCGCCGGCGTTGTAATCGCCCACCACCTGGTCCTTGTATGCCCCCTTGCCAAGAATGGACATATGGCGCATGTCCACTCCGCCACGCTGAAGCAGCTTCACCGCGTCTTCCGCAGCAGTGTGGGTTCGATGGATTGCGACCGCTGAGCCTTCTCCGGCCGGCATTGGGATTCTCCCTGGAGTCGCTGGCTTATACCGCCCTCTCAAGCCAATGACCGTGACACCGGCCCACCATGGACGCGGCTCCGAATTGCACGCCACTGGCGGAATGCCTTTGGCTACCCCCTGCCTGCGCTTGCGCTGCGGCGAGCATTTACTTCTTCTGAATCAATCAGATAGCGAAAAGAATGGCCGCTCGTCGACGCGCCGGACGGACGATTCCCCAGGCTTTTCCATGATTGACAACCCGCTCATCCACGGCTACTCTACATAGGCGAATAAAAGGCGAATATGAACGCAGCGGCAGAACTTCGCAGGCAGGTGGAATCGGCGTTGGGCGAGCGCTTTCCCGCGGCGCTCTCGCCGCGCCCATTGTGCTCGCCGGAGCGTCTCTCCTGTGGCCTGCCGGGGGTGGATGCCATGCTGGGCGGCGGCTTTCCGCTGGGCTCCATTGCGGAGCTGACCGGGCTGCATTCTTCGGGACGCACCACGCTGACGCTCTCCACCCTGGCCCAGGCGACGACCGCAGGGGAAAGCTGCGCCTACGTGGATGCCACCGACGCCCTGGACCCGGTCTCGGCCGCCGCCCTGGGAGTGGACTTGCGCCGCCTTCTGTGGGTTCGCACCGCGGAGGCGCACGCTGGGAAAGCCGCTGTGGCCGCAGGTTCTTCTCCCTTTCCTGCGGCCATGGCGGCACACCCGCCGCGTCCGGCCTGGACGAAAAACATGGCCCCGTGGACGCGCCTGGACCAGGCCCTGCGCGCCACCGATCTGCTGCTCAGCACGGGAGGCTTCCGGGTGGTTGTGCTGGACATGGGAGACGTGGCTCCGGAGCAGGCTCGGCGCGTGCCGCTGGCCACCTGGTATCGCTTCCGGTTGCTGGCGGAGCAGTCGCGCACGCTCATTTTACTGATGACGCAGGTGGCCTCGGCCAACAGTTGTGCGGCCGTTTCTCTCAGTTGCGGGCTTGATGCCGCAGGGTGGCCCCGGGCGGCGGAGAGCGGTCCGCGGCTGCTGGCGGGCCTGCGGTTTAGCCTGCGCTTGGAGCGCCACCGCGCCATGCCGCTGCGCAAGCAGCCCGTGGCGTTGCCCTCCACCCTTTGGAAGAGCCGGGCCACGTGGGCGGGATGAGCGATGCCCACGCCGCTGTATCTCTGTCTTCATCTGCGGGACTTTGCCGCCCAGGCGCTGGCCTGCCTTGAGCCCGCAGCGCAACCGCGCGGGCTGGTGGTGCTGAGTGGAGAGCCGCCTTTGGAGAAGGTGTTTGCCATGACGCAAGGCGCGCGGCAGCTTGGCCTTGAAGAGGGCATGAGCCGCCTGGAGGCCGAATCCTTTGCCGTGGCCATTGTGCGCCGCAACCGCCGGCAGGAAGAGTTGTCGTTTGCGCAGCTGATGCGCTGCGGCGAGGATTTTTCTCCGCGCGTGGAGGCCGTTGCCTCGCCCGGCGAGCGGCACTCGGGAGCGACGCTCGTGCTCGACGCCGCGGGCTCGGAGCGGCTGCTGGGCTCGGCCGCCGAGATCGGCGAATCTTTCTGGCGGCAGGTTTCGGCGCTTGGCTATGAGGCCAGCGTCGCCACGTCGGGTCGCGCCTCGGCTGCCCTGCTGGCGGCGCGCGGACGGCTGGGCATAACCACCATCGCCGACGGTGACGAGGCCACGGCGCTGGCCCCTCTGCCGCTCTCCGTGCTGGAGCCTGACATCGTCACGGCGCAGACCTTTGAGAGCTGGGGCATTCACACCCTGCGTCAGTTGGCGGAGCTGCCAAGGCGTTCGCTGGCGGCGCGGCTGGGGCAGAATGGACTGCGGCTGCAATCACTGGCGCGCGGCGAATGCGAGCAACTGCTGGTGCCCAGTGAAGAGCCGGTGGATGCTCCGCTGATCGAAAGCATGGAGTTGGAGCATCCCGTGGAGTTGCTCGAGCCGCTTCTTTTTCTGCTGAGCCAGATGCTGGAGAAACTTTTGCAGCGTGCCGCCGGGCACGCGCTGGCCCTGGCCGCCGTGGAGAGCTGCCTGGCGCTCGATGGTCCCTCGCACGTGGAGCGCGGTGAACATCGCCGCCTGGTGCGCCCCACCCTTCCGGAGCGCGATCGCCTCACGCTGCTCAAGCTGATTCAGCTCGACCTGGAAGCGCATCCTCCCGCCGCCGCGGTCATCGCGCTGCGCCTCACCGCCTATCCCGCGCGGGCGCAGACGGCGCAGCAGGGACTGTTTGCGGCGCAGGCTCCCGAGGCCGGACGCATGGAGATTCTGCTGGCACGGCTGCGCAAGCTGGTCGGCGAAGGCCGCGTCGGCTCGGCGCAACTGCTGGATTCGCACGCGCCGGAGGCCTTCCGCGTGGACGACTTTGCGCTGGTGCCGCCGCCGGTGCGGACCGTTGACGGCGCGCACTCGCCGTCTGCGGCCATGGCGCTGCGCATGGTGCGTCCGCCGCGCGCGGTGGAGGTGGAACTGCGCGATGACGCTCCCTGCGCCATGCATTATGAAGGCCGCCGCTTTCAAATCTCGTCCGTCAGCGGGCCCTGGCGCACAAGCGGCGCATGGTGGACGAACCCCAGCTGGTGCCGCGAGGAATGGGACGTGCAGTTAGAAGCGGAGTCGCGGCGCTGCCTGCGATTGGCGCGCGATCCGGCCGCGGGCAACACGCGTGCAGGGTACGCGGCAAGGGCTGCCGCTCCGGCCGCAGGCGCTGGCGCAGGGTACGCGGCAAGGGCTGCCGCTCCGGCCGCAGGCGCTGGGTGGTATCTCATCGCTTTTTACGACTGAAGAGAGGGCGCGATGTACGTTGAACTCCATGCCCGCTCGGCCTTCAGTTTTTTGGAGGGCGCCTCACTGCCCGAGCGGCTGATGGAGCGCTGTGCGCAGTGGAACATGGCGGGGATGGCCCTGCTGGACCGCAACGGCCTTTACGGTGCGCCGCGCCTTCACATGGCCGCCCTGCGCGCGGGCTGTGCGGCGCACATCGGCGCGGAGGTTGCCGTCGGCGAGGCCGGCCTGCGCGTGATGCCGCCACGGTGGCTGCCCCATTCCGTGCCGAGCGAGCCGGTACGTTTTGCGCTGCTGGCGGAGTCGCAGGCGGGCTATCAGAACCTCTGCCGCCTCATCACCCGCATGAAGCTGCGCGAGCCGCACAAGAGCGAAGGCTCGGCCACGCTGGCCGATGTGGAAGAGCACGCTGACGGGTTGATCTGCCTGACGGGCGGCGACGAAGGCCCATTGGCCTCGGCCTTGGGGCGCGGGGGATACGAGGCTGGCCTCGGCGAGGTGGAGCGGCTGGTGCGCATTTACGGTGCGCGCAATGTGTACGTCGAAGTGCAGCGCCACTTCGACCGCGCCGAGGAGCATCGCAACCAGGCCGCCGTGCGGATTGCGCAGGCGCTAAGCCTGCCACTGGTGGCCACAAACGGCGTCTGCTACGCCGCACCCGAAGAGCGCGAAGTGCTCGACGTGCTCACCAGCATCCGCCATCACCGTACGCTGGAGACCGCGGGCCTGCTGCTCTCCGCCAACGCCGAGCGCTCTCTGCGCTCGCCGCGAGAGATGCTGCGCCTCTTTCGCGATCTGCCCGAGGCCATCGAGAACACGGTTGAACTCTCCGCGCGCCTCAGCTATCGCATGAGCGACCTCGGCTACCGCTTTCCGGATTATCCCGTCGGCGACGGCGATACGATGCAGAGCTTTCTGGAGAAGCGCACGAATGAGGGCATTCTCAATCGCTATCAACCCCGGCGCGACGCGGCTCTTCTGGCGCGGGCCAAAAAGCAGGCGCGGCGAGAGCTCGACCTGATCGCCAAGCTCGGCCTGGCCGGATACTTCCTCATCGTCTGGGACGTGGTTGAGTTCTGCCGCCGCGAAGGCATCCTGGTGCAGGGGCGCGGCTCGGCCGCCAACAGCGTCGTCTGCTACGCGCTGGGCATCACGGCCGTGGACCCGGTCGGCATGGAGCTGCTCTTTGAGCGCTTCCTGAGCGAAGAGCGCGGCGAGTGGCCGGATATTGATCTTGACCTGCCCAGCGGCGAGCAGCGCGAACAGGCCATCCAATATGTTTACCGCCGCTACGGAGAGCTGGGCGCGGCCATGACCGCCAACGTCATCACCTATCGCGGGCGCAGCGCGGCGCGCGAGGCAGGCAAGGCTCTGGGCTTTGACGCCGAGACCCTTACGCGCCTTACCCGCCTGGTCAGCCCCTGGGAGTGGCACGACCACGAGGATTCCTTCGAGCGCAATCTGCGCGACGCCGGATTCGATCCGCAGCAGCGCCGCATCGCCAAGTACTCCGAGCTCTGCCAGCGCATGCAGGATCTGCCGCGCCACCTTGGGCAACACTCCGGCGGCATGGTCATCTGCGGCGGCCGCCTGAACGCCGTGGTGCCCATCGAGCCGGCCAGTATGCCCGGCCGCACGGTCATCCAATGGGACAAGGAAGACTGCGCCGACATGAGGCTCATCAAGGTGGACCTGCTGGGCCTGGGCATGATGGCCGTGCTGAAGGATTGCACCGAACTGGTGCCCGCGCACTACGGAGTGCCACTCGACCTGGCGCAGCTTCCGGCCAATGATCCACCCACCTATCGCGCGCTGCAGACGGCCGACACGGTGGGCATGTTCCAGGTGGAGAGCCGCGCCCAGATGGCGGCCCTGCCGCGCAATCTTCCCACGCGCTTTTACGATATCGTCGTGCAGGTGGCCATCATCCGTCCCGGGCCGATTGCGGGCAACATGATGAACCCTTACATGAAGCGCCGCCGCGGAATCGAGCCGGTCACCTATCCTCACCCTCTGCTGGAGCCCGTGCTGAAGCGCACGCTGGGCATTCCTCTTTTTCAGGAGCAGCTCATCCGCATGGCGATGATTGTGGCCAACTTCACCGGCGGCGAGGCCGAGGAGCTGCGCCGCGCGGTGGGCATGCGCCGCTCCCTGGCGCGCATGAAGGACCTGGAAGGCAAGCTCCGCCGCGGCATGAGCCAGAATCGCATCCCGCCGAAGACGCAGGATGAGATTGTGCAGTCCATCTCCTCATTCGCGCTCTATGGATTCCCCGAGTCGCACGCTGCCAGCTTTGCGCTTATCGCCTACGCCAGCGCTTATCTCAAGTGCAATTACCTTGCGGCATTTACGGCGGCGCTGCTCAACAACCAGCCGATGGGCTTCTACGCTCCCGCGACGGTGGTGAAGGATGCGCAGCGCCACGGCCTGCGCGTGCTGCCGGTGGACGCCGCGCACTCTTTCTGGCCGTGCACGTTGACTCCCGCCACGGAGAGCGGGCATGGCTTTGCCCTGCGCCTGGGATGGAACTACGCCCGCGGACTGATGCGCAGTGTGGCCGAGGCAATGCTTGCGGCGCGCGCCCGCCAGCCCTTTGCCTCCATCCAGGACCTTGCGTTGCGCGTGCCGGAGTTGCGCAGGAGCGACCTGGCGCTACTGGCAAAGATCGGCGCGCTGAACTCACTGGGCGAGGTTGCACACCGCCGCGACGCCCTGTGGCAGGTGGAGTACGCCGGCCGCCCGGCGGGTCCGCTGCTGGACACCTTCGCCGAAGAGATAACGGACGCTATGTCGCCGGAAGAAGAGCCGTGGAAAGAACCCGCGTCAATGCAGGATGCGCGGCGGGAAGTATCAATAGAAAAGTCGTCACCGCAGAATGCAGCGCAAAAAGAAAACCGCATCGCCGCTGCGGCAGATGACCTTGGAGGAGCGGTTGGTGGCAGACTTCGCCGGCACCGGCGTCACCGTGGGCCGCCACCCCATGGCCTTTCATCGCGAGCGGTTGCGCGGCATGGGCGTCCACGCGGCCGCCGGGCTGGCCACCCTGCGCAACAAGCTCATAGTGCGCGTCGCCGGAGCGGTCATCGCACGCCAGCGTCCCGGCACGGCCAAGGGCTTTGTCTTTCTCAGCCTGGAGGACGAGACCGGCATCGCCAACGCCATCCTCACTCCCGCCGTGTACGAGGAGTTCCGGCAGATCGTGGTGCGGGAGAAGTTTCTGCTCATCGTTGGCGAGTTGCAGAACCAGGAGGGCGTCGTCTCCGTGAAGGTCTCTGCCGTGGAGCCGCTTGCCATCAGCGCGGCCGAAATGCGTTCACACGACTTCCACTGAGCGACTCCCATCCGCGAGGCCCTGCGGGCACGAGCCGTCCTCTATTTATTGCCACGCTAATTCAAAACCAGCACGTATTTGGAGCTTGCACGGGTTGGCGACTTCGGTTAAAGTTACATCCATGAAGTCCTTGATGCAGATGACCGCCGGTTGCGCCAGCATGTGTTGCTGTTGCGCACGCGTTCGTTCTGGCATTGGGGCATAAGCGATTTAAGATTCTGGCTTATTCGACCCACTGCCAAAGGCAGTGGGTTTTTCAGTTTTGCGGAGAATTTGCGGGTTGAAATTCTCCCCAGGGCACGGGTGGCGAAGTGGCTAACGCGGCGGCCTGCAAAGCCGTTATTCATGGGTTCAAATCCCATTCCGTGCTCCAAATATTCAACCGCCCCCTGGGGCTTGCGACCGAAGGAATGCACATGACCGGGTTCACGCTCAAAACGAACGCCAGCACGCCGGGCAGCCGCGCGCGCATGGCCATGTGTATGTGTCGCAAAACCTTAAGCGTGGGCGGAGACCCCGGAGCCTAGCAGCAAACGCACCGGAAGAGGATTTCCCGAAGGCCCACGCAGATGACGTGGGCCTTCTTCTTTTTGCAACGAACAGGAGCCAGAGATGAAACACAACACCACACCGCAGGAAAAAACACTTACGCATATCTACGTCCGCGACGCGCAGAAAGGTTTTTTGCGCCCGTGCTGGAGCACCGGCACGGAGATCTACTGCGGCATGTGCATGCGCGGCGCGGTGGAGGCCACGGTGGGCGCAAGCTGCCCCGTTTGCTCGAGCGTCGTGGAGCGCATCCTGGAGGTGGAACAGGGTGGCGCGACGCGGCTGGGACGGCGACGCCGGGAGATTTCCATTCGCGTAGGGGAGGCGCGCCAGCAGGCGCAGCGAGCGGATTCGGCGGTGCTGTTGGACTTTGAGGATTCGCGCAGGGTTGGCGCCTAGACGGGTTTGCCCGGCGCGAACAGGCCGGGGGCAGAGTGCGCTGCCCCCGCGCCTTGCTTACTGCAAGTGGCGCAGGTTACGCAGCTTTCATCATCTTTGCCGTCATGGTGCAGCACTCGGCGCAGCGGCGGCACATCTCCGCGCAGCGCATCATCATGGGATTGTCGCTCATGCCCTGGCACATGGCGGCGCACATCATGCACATTTCCGCGCACATGGCGCACATCTTGCCGCACATGGGCGACATGCGCATCATGCAGTCGGCGCACATCTTGCACATTTCCATGCAATCCATGAACATGCACATCATCTTCATGTCCATTTTGCCCATCTTCATGCAGTGCATCATGGCTTCCATGCACATGGCCATGCAGTTGCGACAATCCTCCATACATCGACGCATTTCCATAGACATTTCCATTTCCATTGTCATTTCTCCTGAAAGGTTCGGGTCGTGCCCGTCATAGGGTTGACGTTTGTGCCGCCAGCGTGGCGGCAGCAGGCCCGAGTGCGCGGGAACCAAAGTGTAGCGCACTTTGCCACAGTTCATCCATGTTTGTTTGACGGTTGTACCGCCGATGTACCGCCAGCAGGGATGGCACGACTATCGGCCCCGGCAGGGGCGAGCTTTCTATGGACAAGTCAAAAGGCCCCGGGTGGGGCCTTTGTTTTTGCGGCGCTACTCTCCGGAGACTTTGGCGAGCGTGGCGGCCGGGCTGGCGGCGGCCAACGCCTGGTCGAGATCGGCAAGCAGGTCCTCGACATCTTCGATGCCCACCGAGATGCGCACCAGTTGCGGCGGCAGCTCGCGCGTGGACGCGATCTCCGGCGGAACGCTGGCGTGGGACATGCAGCCCGGCAGGCTGATGGTGGAGTGAATGCTGCCGAAGCTGACGCAGATCTGGAACATCTTCGCCCGCTCGGCGATGGTCTTGGCCGCCTCCACCGAATGCGCGGTAAAGCTGAGCACGCTGCCCGCACCGCTGGCCTGGCTGTGTTGCAACTCATACGAAGGGTGCGTGGGCAGGCCGGGATAAAAGACGCGCGCCACGCGCGGATCGGCGGCAAGGAATTCGGCAATCTGCTGGGCGTTGCGCTGCTGCGCATCCACGCGGAGCTTCAGCGTCTTGAGGCCGCGCTGCAACAAGAAACAATCGAAGGGCCCGAGCGCGTTGCCTTCTGCGTTTTGCAGGAAGGCGATGTCCTCGGCGAGTTTTTCATCCTTGACCACGACCACGCCGCCGGTGACATCGGCGTGTCCGCAGAGAAACTTGGTGGCCGAATGCAGCACCACGTCGGCGCCGAGTTCGAGCGGACGTTGCAGGTAGGGCGACATCAGGGAGTTATCCACCACGAGCAGTGCGTTGTGGGCGTGAGCGAGAGTGGCCAGGGCGCGCAGGTCCAGCACGCGCAGCAAGGGGTTGGTGGGCGACTCGACGTAGATGAGGCGCGTGTTCGGGGTGATGCGCGCCGCGAAGATGGCTAGGTCGCCGGCATCGGCGTAGTGCGCGGTGATGCCGCTGCGCTCCAGCACGCGGGTAAAGAGCCGGCAGGTGCCACCGTAGAGATCGCTGTCGGCAAGAATCTGATCGCCGGCGCGCAGGGTGCGCGCCACGGCCGTGATGGCCGCCATGCCGCTGGCAAAGGCGAAGCCGCGCGTGCCGCCTTCGAGGGTGGCTACGTGATCTTCCAGCACCTTGCGCGTGGGGTTGCCGCTGCGCGAGTAGTCGAAGTCGCCGAAGCGGTCGGCGTGCTCCTGCTCAAAGGTCGCCGTCTGGTAGATGGGCGTGGCCGTGGGGCGGAAGCGGTCTCCGGGCGCGGCGTCGTATTGAATCAATTTGCTAGCGAACTTCATTGGCGGCCTCCTTGGCGTGGGTGCGACAACCGGCGGCGGCAAAGGCCTGCTCGAGGTCGGCGATGATGTCGGTGGGCGATTCCAGGCCGACGGAGATGCGGATGAGTCCGTCGCTGATGCCAAGATGGGCGCGCAGCTCGTGGTCCAGATCGGCGTGCGTGGTGGAGGCTGGATGCGTGAGCAGGGTTTCCAATCCGCCAAGGCTCTCCGCGCGCGAGCACAACTGTGCGGCGTTGAGTACGGCGATGGCCGTGCTGCTGGGGGCATCGAGTTCAAAGCTCACCATGCCTCCGCCTGAGCGCTGCTGGCGCAATGCCAGCTCATGCTGCGGAAATGACTTGAGGCCGGGATAGTAAACGCGGGCAACGGCCGGATGCGACTCCAGCCACTCGGCGATGACCTGCGCGTTTTCGCAATGCAGGCGCAGGCGCGCGGGTAAGGTCTTGAGGCCCTGCAGGGTGAGCCACGCCTCGAAGGGCGCCTGTATGCTGCCGAGGGTTTTGCGGATGAGGCGGAAGCGTTCGGCCAGCGCAGCATCGTGGGTGGCCAGTGAGCCGCCGACCGTGGCGTTGTGTCCGTCAATGTACTTGGTGGTGGAGAGGACGCTGATGTCAGCGCCAAGCTCCAGCGGACGCTGCAGCACCGGCGTGAGGAAGGTGTTATCCACCACCAGCAGAAGGCCGTGACGCCTGGTGATTTCGGCGATGGCGGCAATGTCGGTGAGGCGCAGCACGGGGTTGCCGGGCGATTCGATGAAGACCAGCCGCGTCTGCGGGGTGATGGCCTGCTCGACGTTCGATGGGTCGGCGGAATCCACGAAGCTGGCGTGTACGCCGAAGGGCTCGAGAATCTCCCGGAAGAGTCGGATGGTGCCGCCGTAGAGAACCTCGCCGAGAATGACGTGATCGCCCGGCTTGAGCAGCGAAAAGAAGAGGGTTGCTTCGGCGGCCAGGCCGGTGCGGAAGCAGACCGCGGGCGGCGTGCCTTCGAGGGCGCCGATGGCTTTCTCCAGGGCGTCCACCGTCGGATTGCTGACGCGCGAGTAGCTGAAACCTTTATCCACGCCGACGGCATCGTGGACGAAGGTTCCGGTCTGGTAGAGCGGAAAGATCAGGGAGCTGGCGTGAGTGTCCAGCGAGCGGCCGCCATGGATGGCGACGGTGGCAATGTCATGCGAGTGAGGCAATGTCTTCTCTCCTGGCGGGTGAGTGAATGTGCGCTAAAACAAATTTGCCGTCTTGAGGAGTCCCCCAGACGGCTGCCAGAAAAGAGATGTGCGATTACTCAGACACTCCATGCCGGACGACCACCGCCTGGGGGGCACATGGCCATACGCATTCGCGAGTTGTTGAGCAAAGTCATCTGTAAATCCCACTTACAACGGAAAGGATAAGAAATGATAGCACAGGAACAGTACCGGGCAAAGGGAGCCCAGGACGACAAGACTGCTCATCCCCCGGCCCATCGTTCCAAGACCGGATGGGACGGCGCGGTACAACTTTTCGGGGAAACTCACTCAAATACCAATGGCTTCTGGAGTAGTATTGGCACGACGTTAGCCCAAAACCAAGGCGCATGGTCTTCTGAAACACAATTACGTCCCTAACTGCGCCTTGTTGAAGAACGGTGACCAAGGGCTGTCGAGAGGCATATGGCGCCACGGGACAAAACTGACCCCACACGGGGAGATCACATCGGATCAGTGGCACTGCTGGCGGCCCTCGCCAGGGACTCCTGCGATGCGATCATCGGAAGGGATTCCGACGGCAGGATCCTCGTCTGGAATGCGGCCGCCGAGAGTCTGCTGGGCTACCCGGCGGAAAAGATGCTGGGGAAAAAGGCTGACCACATCTTCTCTGCAAATGTCTCAGATGGTGTAAATGGTGATCTGCCGGATCCTCTCCTGGAACTTGGCCGCGGCGTGGCCTGGCGGGGTGCAGTCTCGGCCCTTTGCGGAGACGGCTCGCGGGTACAGGTCACCGTGGTGGCGCTTCCCGTACTCGACGACTCCGGCGCGATTGCGGCCTCGGCGATGATTCTGCACAAGGCCGACGAAGGCATCTCCCTGGATGAAGACGTACGCCGCTCCCAGGCCTCTCTGCACGGAGTGATCAACGCGATCCCCGATCCCGTATTTGTGAAGGACGAGCAGCACCGTTGGGTATTCCTCAACGATGCCTTTTGCCGCTTCCTGGGTCATCCCCGGGAGGAGCTGATTGGCAAGTCCGACCCGGATTATTTCTCGGCGAAGGAGGCTGAGGTCTTCTGGGACAAGGACCGGCAGGTCTTAAAGACTGGCGAGGAAAATCTCAGCGACGAGGAATTTACCGACTCCGGTGGAGTCACCCACGCCATCACCACGCGAAAGTCCCTGTTCGTGGGAGCACGGGGCGAGAAGTTCGTCGTTGGCTGCATCCGCGATCTTACCGGCCGCCGGCAGATTGAAGTGGAATTGCGAAGGGCGCACGATGGGCTGGAGCGGAAGGTAGAGGCGCGAACCGCGGAATTGAGTGAGGCCAACCGGGCGCTCTCCGCCCAGGTCTGGCAGACGCGGCGTGCGCTGGAGGCCTTGCAGGAGTCGGAACAGCGCTATCGCCGGGTGGTGGATCACATCATTGACGCCCTGTTGGTGAACGACCAGGCGGGCCATTTGGTTTACGCCAACGACCGGTTTCTTGAACTCTTCGGCGTGGGCCGCGAAGACCTCGCCGGATTTCAACTGGAAAGTTTTACCGCTCCCGAGTGGCGCGATCGGTTGAAGGAGCATTTCAACCGGCGGCTCCATGGCATGGACGCCCCCCTGGAATTTTCCTATGAAGGAATGCGGAAGGACGGGAGCCGCCTGTGGCTGCAATCCATCGTCACGGCAATCGTAAACGACGGGGCGGTGGTGGGAACCCAGACGATCATACGGGACATCACCGAAAAGCGGCGGGCGGAGCGGTTGCAGTCGGCCTTGTACCGCATTGTCGAACTGGCCCGTTCGCCGGAGGATCTCCAGAAGGTTTACTCATCCATTCATGGCATTGTGGGCGAACTGATCTACGCCAAGAACCTGTACATCGCGCTCTATGATCCTGCCACCGACATGATCCATTTTCCCTACTACGTGGATGAGAAGGACCCGCCTTCTCCGCCGCGCAAGTTTGGCAGGGGCCTGACCGAGTACGTGATCCACACCGGGGAGCCGCTGATTGCGACTCCGGACAAGCTGGACGAACTGGTGCAGCAGGGTGAGTTGAAACGCCGGGGCAGCGCCTCGCTGGACTGGATGGGCGTGCCCCTGAAGAACGGCGACGAGACCATTGGCGCGCTGGTGCTCCAGAGTTATGAACCGATTGTCCAGTATGGCGAGGCGGAGAAGGAGATTCTGCTGATCGTATCGCAGCAGATCGCCGCGGCGATCCTGGCAAAGCGCAGCGACGCCGCGCTGCAGGAGAGCGAAAAGAAGTTCCGCGCCGTGGCCGAGACTTCTCCCACGCTGATTCTGGTTTCGGATGGAAGCCGGCTGAACTACGCGAATCCCGCGACGGAAAAGGTCAGCGGCTACACCCGCGAAGAACTGATGAATCTAAATCCCTGGACGCTGATGCGGGAGGATTATCGCGCTTTCATGCAGGAGAGAGCGCAACTGCGCCTGCGCGGCGAGTCGGCCGCCCGAAAGTACGAGATCCCAATCGTGACAAAGGGCGGCGAGGAGCGCTGGCTGGGAGTTCTGGCTACGACGATTGAGTTCGGAGGCAAGGCCGCCATCCTGGTCTCGGCCGAAGACATCACGGAGAGACGGCGTGCGGAGCAGCTTCAGTCGGCGCTCTATCGCATCTCCGAGCAGGCCGCGGCCGCGGTGGACCTGCCCCAGTTCTTCGCTTCGCTGCACAACATTGTCGGTGGATTGATGCCCGCCAACAACTTTTATATTGCCTTGTATGACAGGGCAACCGATACCTTGAGCTTCCCTTACTTTGTGGACGAAGAGGATGTGACACCCACACGCAAGAAGCTGGGCAAGGGATTGACGGAGTATGTGCTGCACACCGGCGAGCCGCTGCTGGCCTCTCCTGAGGTCTTCGATGAAATGGTGGAGGGCGGCCAGGTGGAGAAGATTGGAGCTTCTTCCGTGGACTGGCTGGGCGTTCCTCTCAAGTCGGGTGCCACGACCTTTGGGGCGCTGGTGGTGCAAAGCTATACGGAGAACGTGCGCTTCAACGAAAAACACCAGAGCATTCTGACCTTTGTTTCACAAAATATTGCCACGGCCATTGAGCGCAAGAGCAGCGCCGAGGCCTTGCGCCAGTCGGAGGTCCGCTACCGCAGGCAGGTGGAGAACGCGGTCTACGGAATCTACCGCTCCGGCATGGAGGACCGTTTTCTGGAGGTCAACCCCGCGCTGGTATCCATGCTTGGCTACGCTTCCACGGAAGAGGTCCTGGCCTTGCGGCTCTCACAGGATGTTTACGCCAACCCCGACGAGTTGGCCGAGCTGATGGAAGAGTACCGGCACCAGGACCAGATCAAGAATATTCAAGTCCTGTGGAAGCGCAAAGGCGGCGATCCCTTTACGGTGCGCCTGAGCGGCCGCGTGGTGCGGGATGGGCAGGGTGCGGTGGAAAGCCTGGAGATGATCGCCGAAGACATCACCGAGCGCTGGACGCTGGAGCAACAACTCCGCCAGGCGCAAAAAATGGAGGCCGTGGGCAGGCTTGCCGGCGGCGTCGCACACGATTTCAATAATCTGCTGATGGTCATCCAAAGCTATACGGAGATGCTGGAGGATGGACTTCCCCCGAATGATCCGCTGCAGGCCAACACCCGGGAGATCATCAAAGCCGCGGAGCGTGCGGCCGGCCTGACGGGCCGTATGCTGGCCTTCAGCCGCAAGCAACTGGCTTCTCCGGTTCTGCTCGACTTGAACTCAGTCATCCAGGAAGCGTCGAAGATGCTGGAGCGGCTGATCGGTGAGGACATCGAAGTGCGAGTCCATCCAGGCTCGCCGCTGTGGGCCATTGAGGCCGACCCGGACCAGATCTTGCAGATCCTGATGAACCTCTGCGTGAATGCTCGCGACGCCATGCCCAAGGGTGGAATCCTGACGATCCGCACCGGCAACCTCAGCGTGGGAAGCGGCAACCTGGGCGGACATTACTTCATCGCGCCGGGAGACTATGTCCAGTTTTCGGTTGCCGACACCGGGATGGGAATTCCGAAAGAACTACATGAACAGATCTTCGAGCCGTTCTACACCACGAAGGGAGTAGGCAAGGGTACGGGGCTGGGGCTTTCCACGGTCTATGGCATCGTGAAACAAAGCGGCGGAGATGTGTGGGTGAAGAGTGACCCCGAACACGGCGCGGAGTTCACCGTTGTGCTGCCCGCACTGACGAACCTGGCCCAGGCGGTCGTCTCCCCCAGCGCCGAATCCCGTCCGCGCGGCAGCGAGACCCTGCTGGTGGTGGAGGATGAGGATGCCCTGCGGGATGCCATGGGCGCATACCTGCGCAGCCTTGGATATACCGTCCTGCTCGCCAACTCCGGCCCGAATGCACTGGCAATCGCCGAGCAACAGCCGCACATTGATTTACTGATTACGGACATGGTGATGCCGAAGATGAACGGCGCTGAACTCTCACAGGCACTGCTCAAGCTGCGGCCCGATCTCAAGGTCATTCACATGTCTGGATATACCGGCGACACCATACTGGAACAGGACCAGCGCGAACGCAGCGATCACTTCCTGCAGAAGCCATTCAGTCTCAGCGTTCTGGCACGCCGGTTGCGCGACGCACTCGACGCGCCCCGGACGAAGGCAACCGGCAACTAGCCGCGCCATGCACTTCCCAGTGGGAGGCTACTGCGAGCCCTGCTCGCGCAATGCCTCCAGAAGCCGTTGCACCACGGGAGAGCCCAAACCGGTGCAGGCGTTCCATCCGGACACGGCCTCGTAAAATCCATTGTTGCCCCGGGTAATCTCGCGCAGAGCTTCCGTCCCCTCGGCGGAGTGGCGATAGAGCAGCGGCGTCAGGTATCCGCAACGGCCGCCGAGGTGATTGCCGAGACAGGCAATCAGGGCCGCCCATAGCGGAGCCACCGCGCTGGTTCCGGCCGAGGAGCAACGCCTGCCGCCGGCGAGAATCTCGCAGCCCTGGTGCGGGTCCGCCGGACCGGCCACATCGGGCACTCCGCGACCGCGACGGCCTGTGGGCCCCAGCGGGACGTTGTGTTCCTTCTGCCATGCGGGCGCAGCAAAGTGGCGGCTCACGCCTCCGCCCGTGGCGCCGTGCATGCCGTGCAGAGTGCAGTTCCAGGCCGCCTCACGCAGTTCGCTGCCCTCTGAAACGTGCACCGAGCTTCCACCGCAGCTCAACACATGCGGGCTGCTGGCGGGAAAGTTCACCACCGGCTTGCCATCGGTCGCACCGTTCATCGCACCCTCGTCGCCGGAGCTGACACAGACGGTCACGCCCAGCATCGCCGCGTCGCGCAGGGCTTCATCCACCGCCGCCAGGTAGGCCTTGCTGACGCCGGTCTCCGGCTCTCCCCAGCTGATGGAGAGCGCGCAGGGAAGTTGTTTTGCTCCACGCACGGCGCGGCTGACCGCGTGGTAGATTCCCTGCTCGGTAGGAGGAGCCATGTAGACGACGATCTCCGCGCCCGGAGCGAGGGCGGCCACCAGCTCAATGTCCATTGTGACTTCAACGGTTGCCTGGGCGGCGGCCAACACATCCTGCGGACAGTCGGCGAGCTTGCGCTTGCCTTCGATCACGTCGAGCAACATTTTGATTTCGTTTACCGGCGCCGGACGGTTCTTCGCGCCGCCGACGCTGACCACGCGAATCCGTGGCATCGGACGGCGAAGGCGGGCAAAGAACTTGCGCAGGTCCTCCTTGTGGAATCCGCCACCAAGCTCGACCAGCGCAATGCTCTGCCCCCGGGCATGGAGCGCGCGCGGAAAGCCATAGGCGCGCGCCATCTGCGGCACCGTCCAATAAGGCTGCAAGGTGTTGGAGTGATGCACCTGGCTGCGCCGCGCACAGTGCCGAGTCGAAAGTCCCAGCACGCTTTCCACAACACCGGCGAGCTCTGATGGCAGAGTGACACTGCCCGCAGCGCGGCGATAGTTTCCGCGCGGGTGTTTCATCTCCACCAGCGACGCGGCGAAGGCCTTTTCGATGGCGCGGGCCCGGCCGCAAAGCTCCACCGTGCGGCGGGCCATATCTACTTCGCCAAGTTCCAGATGATGCTTGCGCGCAAAGCGCTTGACCGCCGCGAGGTCTGCGGTGACGGCTCCATGGCGGCGCGCCAACTCTTCACGGGTCAGGTGCTCCCGCTGATGAACCGGCTTACTGCCGAGGGGATGCAGGTCGGGTAGTTGACGGCGGCGGCGCAGCACCAGGGTCAGCGTCAACTCACTGCGCGGATCGGTCTTACCCGTCCGCTGCTCGCCTGGCAGCGGAGGATGCTGGTGCCCTTTGAGCGGAGTGCGCTTCCCTGCCGGCACTCGAGCCTTCGTCTGTGGCTTTTGCCTGCGCGTTGCCATCACTCACACCTCATGACTCGCACCGGACGACTCAAACTTCAAATGCTTCCCAGCGCTGGCGCGTGGCGCGGATCAGTTCGGCGAAGCCCTCCGTCTTGCGCACGCCTTCCAGCAGCGGGTCGAGATGATGCAGCAGCGGATAGTTGATGAAGCCGCAATTGACCGCCGTCTGCAGCCAATCGAGGGCCATCGCGTTTTCGCCGATGAGGGAAAATCCCTGCGCCATCAGCCACGCGTAATTCATGTCTGCCCCGGCGGCTGCCGTCAGTTCGTCATTCAGTGCGGCCAGTGCCTTTTCGCGGTCGCCGCGCAGTGCGTGGCCGTAGAAGATTCCGAGTTGAGAGAAGAAGTTTTCGCCGGCCAGTGCGGGCAAGGCCTCCAGCCGCGTTACGGCCTCCGCGGTGCGCCCGTTCAAGGCCAGCACCTGGGCGTAAGCCAGTTGCAGCATCGGGTTCTGCGGGTCGGCGGCAATCGAACGCTCAAAGGGCGCCAGCGCGCGGCCGAATTCGCCACTGAGCGTGGCCACGATGCCGGGCACCATCTGCCACATCGGCGTCAGCGGGTCCACCTCGATCAATCGCTGCGCCATGGCCTCCACGGCGTAGCCTTTGCCGCTCAGGCTGCAGATGGCGCACAGCCAGCTCAATGTGTCGGGGTCGTTGGGATTGCTTGTGAGCGACTTCTTGAGCAGCCGCACCGCCTGCTGCGTGTTACCCTTTGCGGCCTCCACCAGCCCCTGCAAACGATGCCCATGGCCGCTCTCCGGCTCCATCTCGAGAATCCGGCGCGCGCAACGTTCAGCCTCGACCAGGTACTTCGGGTCGGTGGAGATTCCAGCGTTGACGAACTGCCAGTACACCTGCCCCATGGCGGAGAGCAGCACCACGTTCTCGCCGATAATTTGCTCGCCCTTGCGCAGGTAGTCGAGCGCGCGCTCCAGGCCATAGGCAGAGTAGGAGAGAATCTCCTGCTTGGCGCGCAGGTAGAACTCGTAGGCGCGCACGTCCGGGATGGGCTTGGCGCTCAGGCGCACGGACTCCATCGAGCTGAGGGTCACCTTCAGTGCCTCGACGATTCGGCGCGAGAGACTCTCCTCAATGGCGAAGATGTCCTCCAACGTGCCGGAGTACTTCTCCGCCCATAGCAGCGAGTCCGTTGCCGGGTTGATGAGCTTGGCCGTGACCCGCAGGTTTTCACCGCTGGTCCGCACCGTGCCTTCCATCACGTACTGCACTTTGAGTTCGGCGGCAACCTTCTTCAGGTCGTGCTCGGCGCTCTTCAGGCGGCTGGCCGAGGTGCGGCAGATAACCCTGAGCTGAGAGATGGCGGAGAGGTCGGTGATGATCTCGTCGGTCAATCCGTCGCTGAACACTTCACCGCGGGCATCGTTGCCCAACACGGCAAAGGGCAGCACCAGCACGGACTTCTCATTCGCCGCGGGCACATCCTCCGCCACGGTCACCGCCGCAGTCATCCGCCCCTGTGTCAATCGCTCCAGGTCCGCGAGGAACTCCGCCGCGCTCTGGTAACGCGCATCGCGGGCGCGGGCCAACGCACGCATCATCACCGTGTGCAGCGCGGCAGGCAGTTCGGGACGATGCTCGAGGATCGGGGTGACCGCATCGTTCAGGATGGCATGCATCAGCACGTAGGAGTTGGCGCCGCTGAAGGGCGGCGCGCCGGCCAGCATCTCATAAAACACGACGCCGCTCGACCACAGATCGCCGCGATGATCCGTCTCCTGCCCCTGCAATACCTCCGGCGGAAGATACGCCACGGTGCCCAGCATCGCCCCGGTCTCGGTGAGACAATCGTCGTTGCCGGATTGCTTCGCCAGACCGAAGTCCACAATCTTCACATCGCCTTCGCCGGTAAGGATGACGTTCGAGGGCTTGATGTCGCGATGGATGACGCCGCGCTGGTGAGCGTGTTGCAGGCCGCGCAGGATTCCGCCGGCCACTTCGACGGCCTGCCCCAACTCCATGCGTCCGCGCTCGATACGCTGGCTCAGAGTCTCGCCCTCGTAGTAGGCCATCACGACCACAATCTGGCCGTCGCCAGTCTCCTCGATTTCGTGGATCGTGCAGATGTTGGCGTGGTCCAAGCGGCTGGCGGCGCGGGCCTCCAGCAGGAGACGCTCGCGGCGATCCTTGTCCTCGGTGAGGTGCGCGGGAAGAAACTTGAGGGCCACCATGCGCTTCAGGCGAATGTCTTCAGCCTTGCACACCACTCCCATGCCGCCGCGTCCCACCTCATGCAGGACCCTGTAGTGCGCAATTGTGCTCTCGGTCAAGCGGACTCTCCTGTCACACGGCGTCGGCCAGTCGCGAATCGTACTCGCCAGCGGAGGCGATGTCTTCCAGGATGCGCACCAGGGCGTGCAGAGTGGCAAAGGCGCTGGTGGCAATCAATCGTTCGTTGGCCTCGGTCAGGGGCAGCCCGACGATCATCGCCTTCAGTGCCGCCAGGTGATCCACATCATGCACGGCGTGCAGATGCATGGAGCGGAAAACATCCGAGGGGTGACCGGTCTGCCGGCGAATCTCCTCGATGTGCTGGGGCAGCGGCGGGTTGCCTTCGATGATGCCGAGGTATCCGAATATTACGGCCGGGTGCGCGTGCTCGATCCAACAATATTGCGCGCCCACTAGCCTGGCGGCGTTCGCACTGGGAGGATTCCTCCACAACGCCTCGCGGTCCATGCCGGCGGCCACCAGGTCGTCCAGCAGCCACTCGTCGTGGTGACGCTCTTCTTCAATGTGCAGCCGGAGATATCCAGCGGTCACCCGGGCCAGTTCGTCATGCGGGGCCAAGTGCTCGGCGCGCCCGAGCGCCCGCTCCATCAGCGGCACGCTGCAACGCACAATCGAGTAGAGCTCAACCAGAAAGGACGGGAAGAAGCGCGGCATCTCCGGAGCGCTCCAGAAGCTTGCGGCGGCCGTGTTCAGTAGCCCCTGGGCGAGCGTAATCTTCAGCCACAAGGCGGCTCCGGCCGTGGAAACCGTTGGTGGCGCCGTGCGTGTGACAGCCTCCCGCGTTACATCCTCCAAAGCGGCCTGCATATCCATCGGGGACTTCGGCTGGTTAACCATCGGGGCACACTCCGACCTTCAGGATCGGACAATTCTACTGCCGTGCGGAACCTTGCCGGCTACACAAATATGTTGGGTCGGATGTGATGCTTGTCGGCCGCCGGGGCGCCCAGCCTCTTGCGCAGCTTGACCAGCACTTCGATCTCTTCATCGCTGATCTTGGCAACCAATGCCAGCTCTTCGGCAGCGAACTGACGCTTCTCCAGAATTCCGGCGTCTTCCAGCTTCTTCAGTTTGGCCTGTTCGTCGGACATGCAGCCCTCCAGTGGATTTTGGTGGAACGTGGTCGCAGGATCGGCAAAAAAAGATCCCGCTGGCATGGCAAGTGTTGGCTTAGATGTACCCGTAAGTGCCGGGATTCATTAATAAACCAGCAAACCGCTCCCTTCTGGCGGCGCTACAACGGTTGCCGGGAGTAGGCCAGCAGCAGCGCCGTGCAATCATCGGCCAGCGGAACATCGCCGCGATGAGTGTCGAGCGCAGCGAACAACCGGGGCAGTGTGAATTCCGCGGCCAGCGCCTGCTCCATCGCCAGGTCTGCAAAGCCGGTGCCGTCCCTGTCCTCGGCTTCGGAGATGCCATCGGTCATCAGCAGCAGTTGGTCGCCCGCCTTGAGTTGCTCACGACCGCCGGTAAAGCCGGCATCGGCCATCAGCCCCACGGGCAGGTTTCCGTTCTCCAGGGTGCGCATGGAGTCGCCCGAGCGCAGAATGGGCTGCAGATGCCCACAATTGATGTATTCCAGCTCACCGTTTTCATAGAGCCGCATCATCAACAGCGTGGCGTATTTCTGTCCGGCAATCTTGTTGTAGATGTAACCGTTCAGCGCCGCCGCCACCTCGTCGAGCGGCAGCCCCTGGAGCAGTTGCGGATAGGCCGCTCCCTGCAACACCGAGGCCAGCAGGGCCGCCGAGATTCCCTTGCCGCTGACGTCGGCCACTACCACGGCCACACAGTCCCGCATGCGCATCACGTCGTAGAAGTCGCCGCCAACCTCCTTGCAACTGATGTTGCGCGCCTCGACCCGGGCGAAGGAGACGGATGGAATTTTCACCTCCATCATCCTCTGCTGAATGGACGAGGCAATGGCCAGCTCCCGCTGATAGGCGTGCGCCTCCTGTTCGGCCTTGGCCAGAAAAGCGTTTTCCACCAAAGCTGCCGCCTCACGCGCAATCGCCCGGATCAGCTCATGGCTTACACTCGTCAGCTTGCCATCCTCGGCGCGGCTGTCCAGGTAGAGCGCACCCATTACGCCCTGCGCGCCGCTTTCACGGAAGTGCGACTTGCGCAGGGGGATGCAGACGACGCTGCGCAGGTGCTGGGCAATCACGCTCTCGCGGGCGTCCAGCATGGGGTCGCCCTCACTCTTGATGAACTCCGACGAGGTGGCCAGCACCTCTTTCAGGATGGATTGCGAGATGCCACTGGCCTCGGTAAGTATCGCTCCGGATTCGCTGCGCCCGGCCTCCAGCTGCAGGCTTCCATCCTCTCTGCACAGGAAGACAAATCCGCGTTCGGCTCGCGTCAGCCGCAGAGAGATCTCCACCAGGTTGCGCAGTATTTCGTTCATCACCGAGGCGGCATTGATGGCGCGCGCGCCTTCGATATAGAGATTGAGCAATTGGATATCGCCCGGCTTCTCGGCTGCCGAACGCGCGGTCAGCAGCGTTGTAATCGTCTCACTCGAGCTGTCCCCGGAGCGCGCCGGTTGGTTGGGATTGTGGAAGATCAGGTGCGTGCCACGGGTGGAACCCAGCGCGATGCGGTCTCCGTCGGCCAGACGGTTGCGCTGCGTGGGGTGCCCATTCAGGAAAGTTCCATGGCTGCTGCCCAAATCAACCAGAAAATGCTCTTCGCCTTGGCGCTCAATCTTGGCATGGCTGCGGGAGACATAAGTCTCGCTGATGACGATGTCCTGGTCCGGGCGGCGGCCGACGGTGACCACGGGCTTCGAGAGCGGAAAATGTCTCTCCGCGCCGTTGCTGACGACGATCAGTTCGGCACCGGCCTTGTTCCCGCTCGACGCGCCTGGCATGGTCATGATGTTCGAGCTCCCCTGACACCGGGCTGCGCGCCCATGGTGAACTCCCTCCATAGACGCAGGGGGTGATCTTACAACTTTCTTTGGCGGCTGGCGCTTTTTTGAAACTGGCTCTGCGCCACCTTCGATCTGAATCGTGACAATTTTCTGGCACTGCCCGCGCAGGATGATAGCTTCTGGCGACCGCGTTTGGCCATTCGGACGGGCCGCCGACATGGCCGGAATTAGCATTGGACCGCCTTGGGCTTTGGTGTATCGTATCGCCTGTCTTGGTATTTTTCGGGGTCAGGATTGGGGGCCTGATCGTTGGAATTCCGTCTTTTGCGGTGATGTCCTTTCTTTGTTCCGTGGCATTAGTTCCCCGGGTTCTTCGTTTCTCTGTGGGGCAGTAACGGAGGCTAAACAATGTCACTTCAGCTTTTGAGAAGTTTCCGCATACTCATGCTCGTTTTCCTGGGTGCAGCGTGTACGCTGCCCTCTGTGGCAGCGTCGGAAGCAGGCGGCGGCCAGTCGCGCTCGACGGGCCAGCGCTCACTGCCAAACTCAGTCATCCTGGCCGGCGGCACGCATGCGGAGACCATGCAGCGCCTGCGCGTGACGCGGCAGGTAACACTGGCAAGCGTGAGGGAGAATCCGCGCATGACCCTGGGCCAGGCGCAGCTGGACTTTACTCCCATGCTGAATAATCCCAAGGCACTGTTCAACGTGGCGGCACGGCTGCACAGCCTGCCGCAGCACGTGCAGGTGCAGGAGGAGACAAGCGAGGTCAGCCAGATTGACCAGGGCCTGGTGATTCATCACGTGCTCAGCTATCGCATTCTGCCCGGCAAGTGCGCTGACTCCACGGCCCGGGCGCAATTGGCACAGGCCGGAGTGGGCTGCTTCACGCGCGGCACACCCGCACAGCGCGCGGCGGAGTTCGGAGCGCCGGGTTCGGTGCGCTACATTGCCGACCCCGGCAGGCGGCAGATGGCCATCGCCGCCTACCAGCGAAACAGCGCCCTGCAGGATGCCGACGCCACGGCCAAGTTGGCACAGTTGAAGCAGGCCCTGGCCAATCCCACGCAACGCGCAGCGATAGTGCAGCAGGTGGGACAGGCGGAGGCGGCGCGCATGAGTTCGCTGAGCGACGACCAGTTGAAGGAAGAGGTCATCAACACGGCGACCCAGCGCTTTGAGGAGACAGCCTTCGTCCCGAACACGCAGGGAACGCAGTATCTGCACGCAACCAAGACCCTGCGCATTTCGCCCGCCGGCGGAGAGATGGCCGCCGCCCAGCAGTTGATGGATGACCCCGCGGCGCGCTCGGCGGCCGCCAGCTATCCGCGACTGCTGCGGATTGTGCCGCCGACAAACTTTCACGCCGCTGGCGGCGGCAGCGCGCAGGTCACCGACCTGGACCTGGGAACCTATATCTACTTAACGGGCTTCACCCTGGGCCACGACTATGAGTGGAGCATGGGCATCTCGACGACGATCAACTGGTGCATCGTGGGATGCTCGTCTACCTACAGCGTGACGCTTTATGCAGGCTTCAACTACGGCTTCGGTCTTCGCTTCCCCATCCGGACCCAGCTGAAATATCACAACGTGACGCAGCCGAATAACTCGGCCACGGCGAGCCTGACGGCCAACTTCGTGCCCATCAACGGCTCGGTGACGGACTTTGAAGCCTCGGGGCTCGGGCAGGACCAGTTGTTTGACGGCAAGGAACTGGTGGCCCAGGTGGGTGCCGACGCAGGCGTCAACTTTAACCTGCCGGTCATCGGCAACAACGGCATCGGCTTCTCCGTGGGCGTGGACTTTACCGACATGCTGCCGGCGCCATACACCGGTGGACACTTTCTGCCGCCCGCGCCAGGAACCCACGGCATTGACACGCCCTTCGTCTTCACCAGCGTTGACCTGTTGGGCGGACTGCTGGACTTTGGCGTGCTCGGCGGAAGAATCTCTCCGGCGGTGAACATCAACCTGCACTCCAACAAGCTGGAGTTCACTTTGAACGACGAGGTGCTGAGGCGCAAGACGAAGTTCACGGCCACGGGGCAGGCGGTGAACGTGGGCGTGGACCCGACCAAAGGCAACGACAGCCACTTCAGCTTTGGCAATCCGGTGTACAACCTGGGCTTCACGTTGACGCCGGGCATTGATGCCGCGCTTTTTGTGGACCTGGCCGTGTGGTCGCAGGAGTGGGACTGGCCGGTGTGGTTCCCGCAACTGGCGCTGGACCTGCCGCCAAACGGCATTGACTTCAGTTGCCACTCCGGCACCACCTGCATATTGGACTTTGAGCCGGAGCGCGAGGCCAAGGCCAGCGGCGCGCTGATGCAGAAGCTGACGAGCGAGGGCTGCGTGCAGCAGGGCAGCATTCTGCACTGCACCAAGCTGCAAACCTATAACGAATGCCTGGCCGGAGTGAAGGCCAGCAGCCTACTGGGCATTCAGAGCTGCGATCCCGGCCTGGTGATGAAGGAACTGGACACGGCCGACCACACCTTGACCGGCGGCGGCTGCCAGCGCGACGGGCCGGAGGGTCACTACCTGTGTCCGGTCAAGGGGATGCTGGGGCTTTGCAACGCGATTCTGAACAACGGCGCCATCCTCAGCTGCGGCGCGCTTGTTCCCCCGCAGACCGAGGAGATATTGCAGCGCGGCGGCTGCCGGCAAACCAGCGGCGGCAACTTCAACTGCCCGGCGAGTATGATGGGGCTCTGCGATCAGTACCTGAAGAACGGCGTCATCTTGAGCTGCAAGCAGGGGAACTGAGCGCCAGCCGGGAAAACAACGGGGCAGACGATGGCGCCTGCTCCGCGTGAAGAGAAACATCGAGCGAAAGCAAAGGAGATGTTGTATGTCAAAGGAAGCACAGGCAGGACTGATTCTGAAAATGTATGACTTCCGCCGCGAGGAGACCATGCGCAAGGCTCGCGACTGGTACTTCATGGAGTTTCACCCCGCCACGCTGGACGACTTCCAGGCCGCGATGTATGGCCCGCACAGCGGACACCTGCGCATGGTTATCAGCTACTGGGACATGTACGCCGCACTGGTGCTGCACGAAACGATTGACGCCGGCCTCTTCCGCGACTGCAACGGCGAGCACATCGGCGTCTTCGCCAAGATCGAGCCCATTCTCAAGGAGATTCACAAGGCGTACACGCCGCGCTTTGCCGCCAACCTGGAGCGGCTGATTGACCTGACTCCCGACGGGCGCCAGCAGACGGCAGCGCAGCGCGAGCGCATGAAGGCCATCCGCGAGAAGATGCCCAAGCCTTAATAGCCGCGTGACTTTGCGAGGCAACATCGCCGCCGGGCACTCTGCCGGCGGCTTTGTTTTGTGGTGAATTCATAAACCTGCGGCGACCCAGCATGGCGGCCCGGAAGGAAGCACGTGTCCATGCCGGGCGAATGTGCGTTAGGCTACCATGGTGCAACGGGCTCGGCGCCGATGGCATTGCGATCTTACTTCTTACATCGCTGCATATCGCGACCATTTCTCTGCGCCGCAAAAGCCCGGGCGGAGGTGCAATGACGATCAGGATTCGTGCGATGCGGGTGGCCATGGCTGCCCTTTTGACCTTGGCGGCCTCGGCTGCCGCACAGGCTCCCGTGCCGGCGAAGGTTGCCACCGGGTATGAGGCCATCAAAGAAAGCGATCTGCGCGCCGACCTTGGATTTCTCTCTTCAGACGCCTTGCAGGGCCGGCTCTCGCTGACCACCGGCGACGAGGTGGCGGTGCAGTGGATTGCCGCCGAGTTCGCGAAGACCGGGCTGAAGCCCGCCTTTGGCGGCAGCTACCTGCAGGCGGTTCCGCTGATCGAATACCGCGCCGACCGCGGGCAGAGCACCATCACCCTGCGCCGCGCCGGCACCGAACGCGTCATGCAATTCCCGGAGGCCTACGGGGCTTTCAAGCACGACGTGGACATCACGGCCGAGGTGGTCTTCGCCGGCTTCGGCATCACCGCTCCCGAGCTGGGCTACGACGACTACGCCGGGGTGGATGCGCGCGGCAAGATCGTGCTGGTGTTTGACCACGAGCCACAGGAGACTGACGCGAACTCCATCTTCAACGGCACGGGCAACACGCGCTACGCCACCACTCGCGTCAAGGCCCTGAACGCGCAGGCACATGGCGCCTTGGCCATCCTGGTGGTTCCCGAGCCGAATCGCAAACACCTTTCCAACGAAGAGCGTCGGGCGCGCATCGGGGGCTCGGCGGTTCGCAAACTGGCTCCGCCGTTGCAGGCCCTGGCGGAAGACGAGTTGACAATTCCGCTGGCCATCGTCAACGACGAGGTGGCGCGCACGCTGATGCTGGCCAGCGGTACGACGCCCACAGATGCGCAGACCATCATTGACCGCGATTTGAAGCCGCAGTCACGTCCGCTGCCCGATACCCAGATCGCTCTGCACTTCCGCAATCTTTATGCCAAGCCGGGCACGAGCTGGAACGTCGGGGCCATTCTCGAAGGCAGCTCCCCGGAGTTGAAGGGCGAGACCGTCATTCTCAGCGCGCATCACGACCACGACGGCCAGACGGAAGAAGGCATCTGGCACGGAGCCGACGACAACGGCAGCGGCACGGTGGGCATCGTGGAGCTGGCGCGCGCCTTTGCCGCCAATCCACAGCATCCGCGCCGCAGCGTGCTGTTCGTGGTCTTCGCAGCCGAGGAGCGTGGACTGCTGGGCGCATACTACCTGGCGGCGCATCCCGTGCGCCCGCTGGCCACCACGCGCGCCATGATCAACTTCGACATGATCGGACGCAACGAGGCTCCCAGTCCGCAGACCGACGGGCTGATTGAAATTCCCGCGGATACGACGAACCGGTTGAACCTGATCGGCAGCTACTACAGCCCTGACTATCGCCGCACGGTGGAGGACGAGAACCGGCACGTGGGGCTGGTGCTCGATGACCGCTTCGATCACGAGTCGGCGCTGAACGTCTTTTTCCGCAGCGACCAATTCCCCTTTGTACTGCACAACGTGCCGGCCTTCTGGTGGTTCACGGGCTTCCACCCGGACTACCACCACACGACCGACACGGCGGAGAAGATCAACTATCGCAAGATGGCGCAGATTCTGCGGCTGGCCTATCTTTCGGCATGGCAGTTTGGAGACGAGGCGCGTCCGCCGCGCTTCATTGAAGACCCCAAGGGCGGACATTAAACGTCGTGCGCACCACACGCGCAATAAGAAAGCCAGCCTTCGGGCTGGCTTTCCTGCTCTGTGTCGAATGTAAATTCTGAACAAGCGAAATGGCAGTTTAGAACGGCTCGTCCTTCTTGCCGCCGCCGCACAGGTCCACTGCGTGCAGCATTGCGCGGGCGACGCGGTTGGCCAGCACCTCATCCTTAAAGACGAATACGTTTTCGCTGCGTCCGCCGCGGCGCAGAACGACCACCCAGTGCGGCGGCTCCACGTGCGCCACCACCTGCGGCTGGCCGGCATCCTCGTTCACCTTCTTTAAATGTTCGTCTCCGCTGCGCACCACAACCTCGCGCACGGCGTTCAGCTGGAACCAGTAATCGGAGTCGCGCGTGGTCTGTCCGTCGCGCACGCTGCGCCAGTGATAGGCGATTTTGCAGCCGCCGGCATCGGCCTCCACGGCCGTGGCCGCCACGGTGAACTGGTTGCCGCCGCTGGTGTTATCGGCATGGTTTTGCCAAGTGGCGGAGTAGCTGATGGGCCCGACCTCGTTCAGCTTGTCCTCGATAAAGCGCATGGTGACTTCCAGTGTGGGACCGCCGTCGGCGGGCTTTGGCGGCGGAGCCACGGGCGTGCTCTGCGGAATGGCCACCACGCAACTGATGAGCGAGAAAAGTACGACTGCCAGACACCTACGCATGGACATCTCCTCGGCGCAAAATTCCGCGGGAAGCATGACTCCGACCCGCTTCCGGTTTCTCCAGCATATTACTGCAACTTGTGGCCGCTTACCGCAATTACCGGCCGCCCGGCGACGCTACGGCGCCCGTGGTGTTCAGCGCCTGCATCATGCCGCTCTCCGCCTGGTCAGCCTGCTGGGCCGCGGCATCGAGCAAGGCGGGCGCATCGGCGGCAGGCGGCGGAGGAGGCGCATCGGCGGGCGGGGGAGGCAGGTCTGAGAGTGCCGAGGCCGGCGCGTTGGGCAGTCCACCCCTCCCCTGCTGTGCGCGCAAGGCCTCCAGTCCCTGGTCGAGGTTGGCGCGGAAGCTGTTCTGCATCTCCTGTAACTGGTCCAGGCTGAGCGTGACCGTGGTGTTCACCGGGCAGTCGCCGATTCGGCTGGCCACCACCGTGAGATTGGCGGCCACTCCGTCGGCGGCGGGGACCTCCGCGAGGCGAATCACGTCGCCGGGCGAGAGAGTGCATGCCTGGCCGTCCACGGTGGAGACATCGAGCGGCGCATCGTCCACAAAGAGGTGGCCCGGCTGCATCACCTGCGGCAGGCCGGTCAGCTCTGCGGCCTGCACGGCATTCTGCGAGGCGGCGTTCTCATAGGCCAACTGTTGGCGAACCTCTTCGGCAATGGCCTGCTTCAGCTCAGGAGTGATGGGAGTGTTCACGGCGGCTGTGAGCTGGCTCGCGTCCATGGGAGCATCTGGGGTTGCATCCGGGGTTGCATCCGGTGACGCGTCGGGCGATAGATCGGCTCCGGAGGCCGGCGCCTGCATCTGGTAGGCCGAGGAGATCGCCTGCCCAAGGGTGAAGTCGGTCAGCCAGAGCGCGGGCGAGGCGTAGACGGTCGAGACCACAAAGTATCCGCCGTAGGCTCCATACCAGGGATCTGCCGTCCATCCCCAGCGATAGGGCGCGGGCAGGCTCCACGGATAGTACGCCCACCCGTAGAAGTTGGGCGCAAAGTACGCTGCCGGAACGTACTGCGGCAGGAGCACTCCGTGATAGCGCAGGCCAACATAGTTACGGGTGAAAACCCGGTCGCCGACGATGAAGGTGCGCTGGGTGTAGCTGACGCCGTGATAGTTCACGTTGCGCTGCACGTATCCCAGGCGCGGGCCGGTGCGCACAACCAGGGTGTTATCCGGACGGCGCAGCACAATCGTGCGCTCGCCGTGCACGCCGTGCGTCACGTCCAGGCTGGCGGTGTGCACCCCGGAGAGGCGGCCATCGGAACGGAAACGCGCATCGGTGCCGTTGCGGCTGAAGCCGGCCAGCGTGCCGTTCGGACGAACCTCGTAACGGCGGCCTCCGCTGGCGGCAATGTTGATGTGTCCGTCCGGACGGGTGGTGACCGTGCCCTGCGGCAGCGGGCGCGCATTGACCCCTTTGAATCCCGCGCGCGAGTCGTTGACCTGGTTGACGATGTCGCGCGAGCCCGCGGGTGTTAGCACGAAGCTCCCCGGCGTCGGCCCCTTGGAACCCACGGCAGTGGATCTGACGGTATAGACCGATTTTCCCGGCGAGCGTGGGGAGGACGGCTGAGCTTCGGCCTGCGCGGCGGACGGCGTTGCCGAATGAGTCGTGGTCACAGGCTCAGGAGTGTTGGCCGGATGGAGCGCAGAGTTCGCCGAAGGTCCGCGCGGTGTGTAGGTGGGCTGCGGAGCCGGCTGCGGCGCCGGGGCGGACTGCGGCGTCGGGGCCACCACTTTGGGCGCAGGCGCTGTCTTAGGCGGGGCAGGTTTGGGCGCCGGGGGGCAGGCCACCTTCTTGCCATTCTGGTAGCAGTCCGCCGATGCCACCGAGGCGAGCGCCACGCCCAGCACTACACAGGAAATACCTCGCCAAAGTTGCTTCATCATTGCCCCATTCTTCAGTTCCATGAATCCTTCCAGCCCCGGTGCGCAGCCAGTGCGGCGTGCGCCGGCGGAGCCATGTGTCCGACGCTAATGGGCGGGCCGCGGCGTGTCAAATGCTTGTGCGTGGTGAGGCAAAAAAACAAAAGCCCCGAGGCTTTGAAAACCAGCAGCCTGGAAAGCTACCAGCTTGGAAAACGATTCGGGGACTTTCTATTGGAGGGTACAGGAGCGGCTCAGGCGACGCTGCCACCTGCCTTCTTCAGTCTTGCACCGTCCTCGTCGCTTAGGCCGGTGCGAAAGCTTGATCCCAGCGGGGCCACCCAACCGACAAACTCCCGCAGATGTTCGACCAGCTTGTCGGGCTCGGCCAGGAAGCTGTCGTGGCCGTGCGCGCTTTCAATGCTCAGGTAGCGGCAGTTGACGCCGGCGGCCTGCAACTCCTCGGCGAAAAGTTTGACGTCCGAATCCGGAAAGAGCACGTCGCTGCTGATGCCAAACAGCAGCACCTGGGCCTGCACGCGCTGCCAGGCCTCGCCGTGCCAGTCGCGCTGCGGATCCCACAGGTCCATGGCGCGGATGACGGCCAGGTAGGCGTTGGCGTCAAAGCGCTGCCAGAAGATCTGTCCCTGGTAGTCGAGGTAGCCGGCGATGTCGAAGCGTCCGCTCTCACGCTGCCAGGGCGCGGTGCCTTTGCGGTCGGGATGGCGGCCGTGGCGAAGATGAAACAGCTCGGATGACTTGTAAGTGGTCATGGCGATGCCGCGCGCGGTGGCCAAACCCTGGCGCGGGCCGGGACCGTCGTAGTAGTCGCCGCCGTGGAACTCGGGGTCCAATCGAATGGCTTCGCGCTGCAAGTGGTTGAGTCCGATGCCGAGGGCGTTGAGCGGCGTGGTGCCCATGGCGATGACCTTCTCCACCCACTCGGGATATTCAACTGCCCATTGCAGGGCCTGCATTCCGCCCAGCGATGGACCGATGGCGGTGCGAATGTGAGTGATGCCAAGCTCTTCGAGGGCCAGCTTCTCCGCCCGCACCCAGTCGCGTACCGTCACCTGCGGAAAGTGGCCGCCGTAAGCTCGGCCGGTCTCCGGGTTGATGCTGGCGGCACTGGTGGAGCCGTAACAGCCGCCGATGACGTTGAAGCAGACGACGCACTCGCGGTCGAGGTCGAAGATCGTCTCCAGCAGCTCCGGCCACCACTGGTCCACCCGCGAGCTGCCGCTGAGCGCGTGGCAGACCAGCGAAACGTTGCTACACTCCGCGTCGGGTTCGCCATACATGGCGTAGCGCAGCTCCACCCGGGGCAGGGCGCGGCCAATCTCCAGCTCAAAGGGCGCGAGCCGGGTGATGTTGACCGTGCCTTGCGTGAGGTGCAGCCGGTTCTTGATTTCGATGGCCATGTCTATTTCCCTTGTACCGGCTTGCTGCCGTTGGCCGCCGTAATCGCCTGCTCCAGGTCGCCGATGATGTCGCGGATATCTTCGATGCCAATGCTGAGGCGAACCAGCTCCGCGGTGACGCCGGTGTCCTTCTGCTCCGCATCACTGAGCTGCTGATGGGTGGTGCTGGCCGGGTGGATGATCAGCGATTTGGCGTCGCCGATATTGGCCACGTGGCTGAAGAGCTTGATGGCGTCAATCAGCTTGCGGCCTGCCTCCAGACCGCCCTTGATGCCAAAGGTGACCAGTGCGCCCTGTCCGGTGGGCAGATACTTCTTGGCGCGCTTGTAGTACTTGCTCGACTCCAGTCCGGGATAGTTGACCCACTCCACGCCGGGATGTGCTTCCAGCCACTTTGCCACCTTCAGGGCGTTCTCCGAGTGCCGCTCCAGTCGCAGATGGAGAGTCTCCGCGCCCTGTAACAGCAGGAAACTGTTGAAGGGCGAAAGCGCCGCGCCGGTATCCCGCAGCCCCTGCACACGCGCCTTCAGGATGAAGGCCAGGTTGCCGAAGGCCGTGGTGTAGCTGATGCCGTGATAGCTGGGATCAGGATCCACAAAGTCCTTCTTGAAGCGCTCAGACTTGGTCCAGTCGAACTTTCCGGCGTCCACGATGATGCCGCCGATGGTGGTGCCGTGGCCGCCAATAAATTTGGTCGCCGAGTTGACGACGATGTCGGCGCCCCACTCGATGGGCCGGGTCAGCGCGGGCGAGGCCGAGGTGTTGTCAATCACCAGCGGAATGCCGGCCTCGTGAGCGATGTTGGCCAGGGTCTCAATGTCGCTGACGTCGAGCTTGGGATTGCCCAGGGTCTCCGTGTAAAGAGCCTTGGTCTTGGGGCCGATGGCCTTGCGCAGGCCGTCAAAGTCGTCGGCATCCACGAACTTGACGGTGATGCCCAGCCGCGGCAGCGTGTAGTGGAAGAGGTTGTAGGTGCCGCCATACAGCGACGTTGTAGAGACAACCTCGTCGCCGGCGCCGGCCAGGGTGGTGATCACCAGGGTCTCCGCCGCCTGGCCGCTGGCCGTGGCCAGCCCGGCCGCGCCGCCTTCCAGGGCCGCAATGCGCTGCTCAAAGACGTCCGTCGTGGGATTCATGATGCGGGTGTAGATGTTGCCGAACTCCTGCAAGCCGAAGAGGCGGGCGGCGTGCGCGCTGTCGTCAAAGACGTAGCTGGTCGTCTGGTAGATGGGCACCGCGCGGGCTTTGGTGGTCTGCTCCACGCTCTGTCCGCCGTGCAGTGCCAGTGTTGCAAAATGCTGCTTGGTCTGCTGTTCCGCCATGATCTCCGTCTCCTGTTTTCTCTCGAATGGGCTTGAAACTCGTTTGCGTGCAAAACAAAACGACCCGGGCTCGTCGCCGTGGGTCGTTTGCAATCTCTCTGCTCTGCTTGGCCTTAGGTTTTACCTTGGCATTCGCGAAGTCTGGAGCGCGCCCACGGCGGTACGCATGCACATCATGTGCATACACATGGCCATGGCCGTCATCAGGATCGCGATCAGCTGCATCCTCTTTTTGTAGCGGATGTGGGTGTGGGTGTCAAGCGGGAAGTGAAAATATGGGGCAAAACTCAGGTTCTTGCGCGCCGTGGCCGATAGGGGGCAATGGAGAGTGCCCCGTGAAACGCTGCTGCCTGTTTCTGTTCCTTTGCTTTGCGCTGCCCGCCTTCGGCCTGGCCGGAGGCATGGAGCGCGCCATCGTCCACGTTATGCGCAAGGTGCCCTGCGAAGGTTCCTCCACGTTCCAAGCGCCGCCGATGGGCGGTGGCGGCATGCAGGGGGGCATGTCCTCCGGCGGGGACTGCCTGGAATACGAACTGCGCACGAAAAAAGTCAGCTACGTTGTTCGTCCCCACAAGCAGGTACTGCTGATGGTGGGCGAAGAGGTGACGATCCGCCTGGCCGTCAGCGAGCTTCTTGTCAGCAGTCCCGGGCTGCCCAAGGAGGTAAAGTGCAGCGTACATAGCATGGTCCTGCTCAGCGAGGCCGAGCGCAATGATCGCCGCCAGCAGCAACAACAACCCGTGATGTTGCGCTGCTATGACAACGGCCAGGCCGTGCCCTGCCCGCGCGAGTAGGCGCCAGAAGCCTTCCCTGCAAAAGTAGCCAAAGTAAAACTGGGGCGCCGAACCATCCGTGCCCCATCGCTCAGCATTCAGCTGGGAAAAGACATTCGGAGGATGTGCAGGAATTCGATATTCAGGAATTCTACGAGGCTTTCGAAGAGCCTGAGCGCTTGCGGCGGGCGCGCCAGAAGGAGCTCAGCCCGAAGTAGAAGAACATCACGCTGATGCCACCCGCCACCACCACCCGCTCCACGCCGGTCTCGTGCGCGGAGTACCGGTGCCACTCCCGCAGAAACGTTGCGCCAACCCCTACCGTGAAGATGAGAAACACAAGCCCGCTGACCTCCAGAAAGAGCAGGTGCAGGGTGTGGCTGACGGACTTCCAGAAGGCTCCGCCACCGGCGCGCAGGCCGCCAAACCAGCGCTGGTTGCGTCCGGGCGTGCCCTTCAATCTGCGAAACAGTGCTCCCGCCCCGCTGCCCAGCACGTGGGACCAGGTCACAGGCTTCGGTGGCGCCGGCGCTTCGCTCATGTGCTCATTGTAACGCGGCCGCCAGCCGCCCCCGCAATTAGAAGGCTGTCACATTCCGGCGGGCGTCCTCGGGAGCTGGGAATCCATTGCCAGACGCGGCAAAATTCCTGTGCTACCATCCTCTGTTGCTCCTCGCGGCAGTTTCTTTTTTTCGCAAGGAACAATCTGACCGCAGCTCTGTTGATTTGTGCTTTACTTCATACGCTCTTTTATCGCCGGCCACGGCCGGCCAGGACATAACGATGAAGGACACTCTGGGAGTTTTACTGGCGGGCGGCGCAGGCGAAAGGCTCTTTCCGCTGACCCGCGATCGCGCCAAGCCGGCCGTCACCTTCGGCGGCATCTACCGCATCATTGACGTCACGCTGTCCAACTGCATCAACTCCAACCTGCGCAAGGTTTACATCCTTACCCAGTACAAGGCGCTGTCGCTCAACCGCCATATCCGCGAGGCCTGGCAGTGCGTGGCCAGCGAACTGGGCGAGTTCATTGAGATTCTGCCGCCGATGAAGCGCGTCAGCGACGACTGGTACAAGGGCACGGCCGACGCCGTCTATCAGAACATCTATTCCATCGGCAGCGAGCAGTCCAAGTACACGCTCATCCTCAGCGGCGACCACATCTACAAGATGAACTACGAGCTGATGCTCGAGCAGCACAAGCAGTCCGGGGCGGACGTGACGCTGGCCACCATCCTGATTGACCCCAGCGAGAGCCGCAACTTCGGCGTCGTCGAAGTCGCCCGCGACGGCCGCATCACCGGCTTCCAGGAGAAGCCGAAGAAGACCGACCTGCGCTCGCCCTACAACCCGGAGATGATTTCGGCCTCGATGGGCATATACCTGTTCAACACCGACGTGCTCATCCCCGCCCTTCTGAAGGACGCCGAGGACCCCGAGTCGCGTCATGATTTCGGCTACAACATCCTGCCCCGCATGGTGGATGACCTGAAGGTGTACTCCTTCAACTTTGTGGATGAAAACCGCAAGGAGGCCTTGTACTGGCGCGACGTGGGAACCCTGGAGGCCTACTACGAAGCCAACATGGACGTGGCCTCGGTCTCTCCGGTCTTCAACCTCTACGACCAGAGCTGGCCCATCCGCGGATACCAGCGGCAGTATCCTCCGGCCAAGTTCGTCTTCGCCGAGGCCGGCCGCGCCGGCGTGGCCTACGATTCGGTCATCAGCCAGGGATGCATCATCAGCGGCGGCGCCGTGCGCGACAGCGTGCTCTCTCCGGACGTGCGCGTCAACAGCTTCTCCGAGGTGGACTCCAGCATTCTTTTCAGCCACGTCAACGTCGGCCGCCACTGCCGCATCCGCAAGACGATCATTGACCGCCACGTGGAAATTCCCGAGGGCACCGTCATCGGCTATGACACGGCGGCCGACCGTCAGAAGTACTTCGTCACCGACAGCGGCATCACGGTGGTCACCCGCGACTACTCACTCTTTGAACACCCGGTCAACGTGGACTACTACACCAGCGATTAGTTTCTTGCCGCGCATTCGTGGCAACGATCAAGGCCCCGGATTTGATCCGGGGCCTTTGACGTGTGAGCTGCCAATCGGGGGCAGGCTTTACAGGTTCTCGCAGCCACCCCGACGCCGGTTCCATTGGCCCATGAGGATCATCGTCCCGCCAAGGCCTACGCAGAAGCCAATCACGCCGTGCGTCCAGCTACGGCCCGGCTGCATGACCGGATGGACAAAAAGATATATCAGGAGGCCCAGGCACAAAATGACCTGGCCATATCTCTGTTGAGCCTTCGGACTACGCAGTTCATAACTCATTCCATCCTCCACTTTCGATCCCGAAATACGTTTTTTCCACTCAAGCCAATTCCACTGGCTCCTTCAGTCGCGCAGGCGGTACCAGGCAAAAGCCGAAAACTTCACCACCAGAAAGACGCCTGCCAGCACAGCCAGATCCCAGCTGCAGCGCTTCTGGAAGTACATGCGATACAGGAACAGCAGAAGGGTCAGCTCGGCCATCACCACTCCGGCCAGGCTGGTGGCCTTCAGCCGGTGCTGCAGAAAACGCTCATCCCAAAT
The DNA here is from genome assembly GCA_963719655.1 of uncultured Acidobacteriota bacterium. Taxonomy (GTDB): domain Bacteria; phylum Acidobacteriota; class Terriglobia; order Terriglobales; family Acidobacteriaceae; genus TOLSYN. The sequence continues at coordinate 37,679 of CAVRDQ010000010.1, forward strand.
CCACCCCATCCCCGGAATCCTCATCGGCTTGCCTCCAAATGGAAAATCTCATCTACTGCGCAACCAAAAACGCGGGCAAAGGTCAGTGCCAGCGGCAGGCTGGGTACATAACGCTCGCGCTCAATCGAGTTAATGCTCTGGCGAGAGACCCCGACGGCCGCGGCTAGCTGCTCCTGTGTCCAGTCTCGGGCCTGCCGCAACTCTTTGACCCGGTTGATGACCATGTCTGCCATGTAAAGCTCGCTTTCCAGAAACAAAATGCCGCAATCTTCTACCAATGTCAAGCGTACTTGTCATTTTTCTCGATCATTTTTCTCGTTTTCTTGCGCTTTGTCGTCTTCCTTTCATCGGCGGCTGGTATCGTGAGGAGGAAACACTTGACCGGCGGCCATGGCCGCAACTCATTCCCGCACCTGAAGATGCAACGCGAGGCCCACGATGCCGGAAGCCATTATCCAGGCCGAAAAGATCGAAAAGTTCTACGGTGAGCACGCCCCCGGCACGCCGCCCACGATCACCGTCGAGAAGCTGTCCATTGAGCCGAACAAGATCGTCGCGCTGCTTGGCCCCTCGGGCTGCGGCAAAAGCACTCTTCTGCGCATCCTGACCGGACTGGCCGAGCCTTCCAGCGGCCGCGTGCTGTGGCACGGGCGCCCGCTGGCGGAGTCTTCGCCCAACGTCGGCATCGTCTTCCAGAGCTTCGCGCTCTTCCCCTGGCTCACCGTGTATGAAAACGTCGAGGCCCCTCTCAAGGCGCGCGGCGTCTCATCCTTTGAGCGCCGCAAGCGCAGCCTGAAGATTCTCGACACGGTCGGCCTGGACGGCTTTGAGCAGGCCTATCCCAAGGAGCTGAGTGGCGGCATGAAGCAGCGCGTCGGCTTTGCCCGCGCCCTGGTGGTCGAGCCCGAGGTGCTCTTCATGGACGAGCCCTTCAGCGCCCTGGACGTGTTGACGGCCGAGAACCTGCGCGGCGAACTGCTGGAGCTGTGGGGCAAGAAGGCCATCCCGACGCGCGCCATATTCCTGGTGACGCACAACATCGAGGAGGCGGTGCTGCTGGCTGACCGCATCATCGTCCTCGGCAAGGATCCGGGCGGCATTCGCACGGACTTCGACCTGGTGCTGCCACGCCCGCGCGATCGCAAGTCCGTGGAGTTCACCAACTACGTGGACTACATCTACAAGGTGCTGACCTCGCCCTCGCAGAAGGCCACGCCGCGATTGCCCAGCGAAGCTCCACTGCAGCCTGCGACGCCGGCACGCAGCTATGAGATGCTGGCCCACGCCCGCCCCGGCGGCATCGCCGGCCTGCTGGAGCTGATTGACGAAAGCCCCAACGGCCGCGAAGACATGTACCGCCTGGCCGACGATCTCAGCTTCGAACTCGACGACCTGCTGCCCATCGTGGACGCCGCCCGCCAGCTCGGCTTCCTGAAGGTGGAAGAAGGCGACGCGCAGATCACTCCCGAGGGCCATGAATTCGCCGCCGCCGAGATTCTTCGCCGCAAGGAGCTCTTCCGCCAGGCCGCGCTCGCCAACGTCACCCTGCTGCGGCAAATTACCCGAACCCTCGAGGCCAAGCGCGACCACTCCGCACCGGAGGAGCTGTTTACCGACCTGCTCGACGAGCACTTTACGACGGAGGAGTCCGGCCGGCAGATGGAGACGGCCATCATCTGGGGCCGCTACGCCGAGCTGTTTGAGTACGACGCCGACCGCCAGCGCCTGTATCTGCACACGGCTGAGCCCGCCATGGAGGCCACGGCGCAGTGAGCCGCCAGCGCACCTTCGCGCAATCCACCACACGGAGCCGCAACTGGCCCGTGCTGATGGATGCCGCCGTCTTCTGCGGCGTGGTGGCCATCTTCTACGCGTTCTCGTTCGTCACCCGCTACTGGTTTACCGCGCCTGTGGCGGAGGCCGTCATTGAGCGCTCGCCACGATATCTGCCGCTGTACGCCTTCTACTCCCTGGTGCGCATGTTTGTGGCCTACGTGCTGAGCCTGGCCTTCGCGCTCACCTACGGCTACATGGCGGCTTACCACAAGCGCGCCGAGTCCTTCCTGATTGCCGTGCTGGATATCCTCCAGTCCATTCCGGTGCTGAGCTTTTTGCCCGGCGTCATGCTGGCCACGGTGGCATTGTTTCCGCGGCGCCAGTTGGGGTTGGAGCTGGGCTCGATCCTTCTGATCTTCACCGGCCAGGTGTGGAACATCGCCTTCAGCTTCTACTCCTCGCTCAAGGCCATTCCGCGCGAGCTGCGTGAGGCCACGCGGATTTACAACTTCAGCCCGTGGCAGCGCTTCTTTCAACTGGAGCTGCCCTTCAGCGCCATCGGCCTGGTGTGGAACTCCATGGTCAGCATTGCGCAGGGCTGGTTTGCACTGATGCTGTGCGAGATGTTCGTGCTCAACAACCACGACTTCCGGCTACCGGGGATTGGCAGCTACCTGAAGACCGCGGCCGACCACTCCGACAAGCCGGCAATGTTCTGGGGACTGACGGCGCTGATTGCGGTCATCGTGATGCTCGACCAGTTGGTGTGGCGGCCTTTGATCGCCTGGAGCGACAAGTTCAAGTTCGAGCAGGTGGAGCAGGCCGCGCCGCCCCGCTCGCCGCTGCTCTCCCTGCTGCGCAACTCCTCGATCGTGCACACCTTCCAACGCCGCGTGGTCACTCCCATCGGCGAGCGGCTGGTGCAGCACTTTGCCAACCATGGTGAGGCCGTGGAAGAGCCGGCAAGCCCGGGCTGGCTGCGCCGCGCGCTGCCCATCGTGCTGTTCGCCGCCGCCGGATGCGTCTCCTTGTACGCCACCGGCAAGGCCGTGCTGGTGCTGACCTCGGTCACCCGTCCCGAATTGGTCTTAACCCTGCGCGCCGCCGCGGCCACCTTCGCCCGCGTTACGTTATCCCTGCTGCTGGCCCTTGGCTGGTGCGTGCCGGCGGGGGTCGCCATCGGCTTCCAGCCCAAGCTGGCGCGCTATGCGCAGCCCCTGGCGCAGATTGCCGCCAGCGTTCCGGCCACCGCGCTGTTTCCCATGATCCTGCTGGCCATCATCGAGATGGGTGGCGGCATCAACACGGCCAGCATTGTGCTGATGCTGCTGGGCACGCAGTGGTACATCCTTTTCAACGTCATCGCCGGAGCCCTGGCCATCCCCAGCGACCTGCGCGACGTCTCCAACATCTTCCACTTTGGCCGCCGCGAGCGCTGGACGACGGTCATCCTGCCCGGCATCTTCCCCTACCTGGTCACCGGACTCATCACCGCCAGCGGCGGAGCCTGGAACGCCAGCATCGTGGCCGAATACTTCCGCATGAACGAGCACACCTACACCACGCTCGGCCTGGGAGCACAGATCAGCCTGGCCAACGACAGCGGCAACGGAAGGCTTCTGCTGCTCTCCACCGTCGTGATGGCCGCCCTGGTGGTGGCCGTCAACCGCCTGCTGTGGAAGCCTCTCTTCCGCCTGGCCGAGGGCCGCTACCGGCTGGACAGCTAGGCCCCGCCTCAAGTCGTTTCCACTCCCCGCCGATACTTCATCCATGGGTAGCCTCAAACCGCCTGCCCCATGGAGTGCGCGATGAAATTTACAATTGGCCGGAAAATCTGGACTCTGACCCTGACCGTGATGCTGCTGGCCGGCATTGCCAACCTGAGCGTGTATCTGCACGCGCGTGACGCATTGGCCTGGCAACAGATGGTTGTGGACGTAAAGTGGCCGGCCGCGCAGAATTTTTCTGACGCCATCGCCTCCATGAACCTTTATCGCATGGTGCTGCGCGACACCGTCCTTGACCATGACAACCCGCAACAGTTTGCGTTGGATGTGGAGCGGTACGACAAAGCCGCCGCCAAGGTGGATGAGTGCGCCGCCAGGCTGGTAGAGATGTCAAAGAATTTCCAGAAAGAGGAGAACAAGCAGCGCGTACGAGTCATCGCCGAGAACCTGCCCATCATGCACGAGGCCGAGCGCAAGTCCATTGAAGTTGCCCGCCACGGCGACAGCAAACAGGCCCTGGCCTTGCTGCGCAGCGCACTGCCGCAGGCCAACGCCGTGCGCACGGCGCTGGCGGAATTGCAGGAGCAGAACAACACGCTCACCAGCAAGATCTTCGCCAGCATCCAGCAGGATATGCAGAACTCCATTGTGTGGCTCTTTGGCAGCATGGCAGTGATGCTGGCCATCAGCTCGGTGGTGAGCTGGCGGCTGGCCATTTCCGTCAGCCGCAACGCGGCCGCACTCAGCGGTAGGGCGCAGCAGATTGCCGAAGGCGACCTGACGGGCGATCCGCTGGAGGAGACCGGCGGCGATGAGTTCGCCGATATGTCGGGCTCGGTCAACCAGATGCAGAAGCAGTTGCAGGAGCTGTTGCAGCGCATCTCGGGCACCTCCGGTGAGCTGGCCGAAGCCAGCGAGCGCATCTCCCAGGGGACGGCGCACAGCGCCGAGACCAGCCGCCAGCAGACCGACCAGACCAACATGGTGGCCACCGCCATCCATCAGATGTCCGCCACGGTGATGGAGGTGAGCCAGCACTCGCAGGCCGCGGCCAGCGCCGCCGAAGACGCCAACAGCACGGCCAAAGAGGGCGGCGGCCTGGTCAGCCACACGCTGGAAGTCATGCAGCGCATCGCCGACAGCAACCAGCGCATCGCCGAGAGGGTCACCAAGCTGGGCGACAGTTCGCAGCAGGTGGGCAAGATCGCCGCCGTGATTGACGACATCGCCGACCAGACCAACCTGCTGGCCTTGAACGCCGCCATCGAGGCCGCACGCGCCGGCGAACAGGGGCGCGGCTTTGCCGTCGTCGCCGACGAGGTACGCAAGCTGGCCGAACGCACCACAAGTGCCACCAAGGAGATCGCGCAGATCCTGGAGGTGGTGCTGAATGAATCGCGCAATACGGCGCAGGCCATGAAGGAAGGACAACAGGATGTGGATGAGGGGCTCGAGGGCTCGCGCAAGGCCGGTGAATCGCTCGAGCGCATCATCGGAATGGCCGTGCGCGTGGGCGACATGGTGACGCAGATCGCCACGGCCGCCACCGAGCAGGCCAGCGCCACCGAGGACATCCAGAACAGCGCGCAGCGCATCGCCGGCATGGCCACCGACGCCAGCCAGGCCGCCAACACCTCGGCCGAAGCATGCGAACACCTGAATGCCCTGGCGCAACGCTTGCAGGAGATCGTCGGCGTCTTCCACGTATCCAGTAACGCGTCCAGCCACTCCTCAGGTTCGCACTCTTACCGCGGGCATCAGGAGCAGCAGGAGTGGATCCCGGCGGCGGGTGGACCGGAGTATCGTTCCCACGTGTAAGTTGCTCTCGGTTTCCCGGGCAACGGACGCAAACGGAAGCGGCGGCGAAAATGGCAATCCCTCTGCCTTTCGCCGCCGTTTTTCTCTCTCCGCAGCCTCCCAAAAACCGCAGGCGCAATTCTTCTATAGCCTAATTGGCCCGGTGCGCGAAACTATGTTTGGCCAGCAGCTGCTCGAGATAATGTGACTTCATCTGCCGGCTGGCCATCACCTGTTTTACCGGCGGCAGCTTAAGGATGACTCCAAGGATTGCCGCCATGGCGCGGTGGCTGGCCAGCGCCTGGTTGTCGAAGATCAACTCCTGCAGCGTGCCGCGTTCAATGGCCATCAGCACCGTGCGGTGCGCGGTGTTCACCGGGGTAATCACCCGCTGCTCGCGCTGTGTAAGCTGTAAGGCCTTCGTCCGGCAGCCGCGCACGCAGACGCCGCATCCCAGGCACAGCTCCTCGTTGACCCTCGCCTTCTTGCGCTTCGGCTTATGCGGATCACCGGCCGAGACCATCCCCATGGCCTCCACCGGGCACAGCTCGGCGCACTTGCCACAGCCGCTGCACTCGTCGGAATTCACCGCGGGCAGAAAGTTCGTGGTCGCAATCGGGTTGAGCACGGCAAAGCGCTTGGCCGCCAGCATCGCCTCACAGCAGCAGCCGCAGCAGTTGCAGATGAAGCTGACCTGCTCGCGCACGTTTTCTCCAAACTGCACGAGGTTGTGCTCCATCGCCCGGGCGAGCAGTTCGCGTCCTTCGCTGGCCTCCACCGCGCGGGCGATGCCATGTTTAATCAGTGAGCGCGCGGTGCTGTTAAAGGTCATGCAGATATCCATTGGCGCCGCACAGTTCCTGCCCAGGTGCTGCATCTTGTGGCGGCAATAGCAACTGCCAACGCCAATGTGCGAAGCCGTCTCAATTACTTCCGTGGCGCGTTCGTAGTCCAGCACATGCAAAGCGTTGTCACCCAGCGCCGGCTCGTTGACAAAGGTGCGGCCCAGTTGCGTCTCTCCACCGGCAAAGAGCGCCTTCACAAAATCTTCTTCCACGTTCAGATACTGGTAGAAGAGTTCGGCCAGCAGCTTCTGGTCGTACTGGTTGCCGAGGCGCATCATGGAAAACTCAAAGAAGCCGGCCATCGGCGGAGGCATGACGTAAGCCTGCTCGCCCGCGATCTCCGTATCCAGCAGCATGCCGCGTGAGGCCAAACGGTCCAGCACCGCGCGCGCCTCGGCATCGCTCTTCTTCCACGCCGCGGCCGCCGCCTTCACGTTAAAAGGTTTGATGGGCAACAGCGCCACCAGTTCCGCCTCCTCGGAGGAGAAGAGGACGCCCAGAATCTGGTAGAGCAACTCGCTGGGCGGCGCACCCTGCGGAAAGCGGTTCAGCCGCTCGGTCAGCTTGCGATAGCTCTCTCTTGCTGTGTTGTGAGACATGGAGCGCTCCCAGGCCTTCGCCGTATCCCGTAGAATGACCCTGAACGCCATGCAACGCCGTGACCGTCATCACACCGGGGAACTGTTTTTCGCCGCCGCGCTCTTCGTCGCCAGCGCGGGTTTTGTGCTGTGGCAGAACTTTCACCTGACCGTGTTGTGGGACCTCAGCTACATCCTGGAGAACGCCACTCGCATCTCCCTGGGTCAACGGCCTTACCGGGATTTCCCCTTCCCGTACGCGCCGCTTACGTTCTTTACCCAGGCGGCCATCATCCGCCTCTTCGGCCGCGTGGTGTGGCATCACCAACTTTATTCCGCCTTCGCCGGTGGCCTGGGCACGCTGCTCACCTGGAGCCTGCTGCGCCGCGTTTTCTCCGTGAGCACCGGGCCGTGGCGCTGGATAGGCCTCGCGCTGGCCGCGCCGCTCGTCTTTCTGGGCACCAACAGCATTTTCCCTCATCCCTTTTACGACTCCGACTGCACGGTCTTCATCCTCTTCTGGTTGTGGCTGTGGCTGCGCTGCGAGGAGAGTGAATTCCCGCGCGGCCTCAGCTTCCTGTGCGGTGTGCTGATGGTCGTTCCACTCTTCATCAAGCAGAACACCGGGCTGGCGTTTTTCGCCTCTGCCGCGGTCTGCGTGGCGTGGATGCTGCTGTGCGGCCGCCGAAAAGTGTGGCCATTGCTCGCCGGGGCCGTCGCGGGCCTTGCTTGTTCCGTTGCACTCATTCAGTTCTTCTTCGGCCTTGGCAACTACCTGCACTGGACCATCGGCTTTGCCGCCAGCCGAAGGTTGCCCGGCGTGGCCACCATGCTCGGCGTCTATCAGGACTCGTCACTGCTGTGGCCTGCCGTGGCCTTCGCCGCCGGAATCATCTTGTGGCTGGGCTCGCAGAGGCTTGCGCGGAGCGCCTCGCCAGATAACACGGAGAGTCGCCCGCACGAGATCAAGAAGTGGATTGCGGGCAGCCCAGCGCGCTGGCTCGCCGCGGCCTTGCTGCTCTATCCCTTCGCAGCCTCGGTGGCGGCGCTCTTTCTCGAAGATAATGACAGCGACCGCATCGAAGCCCTGCTGCGCCTGTGGCCCATCGTGCTGGTGGCGGCCCTGCTCTTTGCCCTTGCGCGCATTGTGGCCGACACGCGCCATCATCGCGCGCCATCAGTGCTCGCGGTGATGCCCTTCATCCTGCTCGGAACCATCCACGGAGCCTTTCTCTCGCAGCAGCTCTGGGGTTCTACCTATGCGCTTTGGCCGATGTTTGTTCTGCTGCTGGCTGGAGTGCTGGCGGCGCTCTTCGGCCACAAAGCGTCTGCGCCGTCGCCCATTGCCTCCGCTCCATCATCGTTCACTTCCGCACCACTGGCGGTTCTCACGACAATCATCGCCCTGCTGCTGACCGCAAACGGCGCCTACTACGCGCTGTGCCACGAGCGGTTGGATTACGTGGCGTTGGATTCAACCACGGGGAATTCAACCACGGAAATTTCGGATTCTGAAAGCTCTGCAAATGGAAATTCGGATTCCGCGGCGAAGGACTCTGCCGCCAGCCCAGATGACCCGCTGCACCACAGTCAACTGCCTGCATTGCGCGGGCTGGCCATGCGCGGCCCCTGGCTGGGCGACTTCGACGAACTCGCTGGCTACGCTGCGCGCAATATCCCAATGGGCGACGCCATTCTCGAAGTCCCCGGCGAAGATCTCTTCTATTTCGCCACCGGGCGCACGCCGCAGTTTCCGGTCATCCTGATGGACAACACGGTGAACCCCTACTCGGCCGCCGAGCTGACCGCACTGGCGCGCCAGAAGAATGTGCGGTGGGTGATTGTCAAGCGTCGCCTGCAATTGCAGGAGCAGCCCATAAGCTTCCACGCAAAACTAGTCGAGCTGCTCTCCGCCGATTTTCACCGGGAAGAGCAGCTCGCTGATTACGACATTTACCGCCGCCGCTAGAGCGTTATACTCGGCGCAGCCACACCTCGCGCACGCGATGGTCGCGGCCCTTCTGCATCACCACCTGGGCGCGCTCGCGCGTCGGAGCCACGTTGTTCAGCAGGTTCACCAGGTTGATGCGCTGCCACACCCCGGTGGCGAATTCGCGGGCTTCGTGGTCGTTCATCTCCGCAAAGCGGTGGAAGAACGAGCGCGGATTGCGGAAGGCCGTGTTCTTCAGCAGCATGAAGCGCTCCATGTACCAGCGCCGGATGTTCTCTTCCTCGGCGTCCACGTAAATGGAGAAGTCAATCAGGTCGCCGGCCAGTAGCTTCGGTGAGCGCGCCTCACCCAGCAGGTTGAGCTGCAGCAGGTTCAGCCCTTCCAAGATGAGAATCTCCGGGCGGCGAATCTCCAGGAATTCTCCAGGCAAAATGTCATAGCTGTCGTGCGAATAAACGGGAACCTTCAGGGTGCGCGCGCCTTGCCGCAGGGCGATCATAAAGTCCAGCATCTGCCGCAGGTCGTAGCTCTCCGGAAAACCTTTGCGGTCGGCTAGCCCACGCTCGGCCAGAATCTTGTTCGGCAGCAGGAAGCCGTCGGTGGTCACCAGTTCGACGGAAGGATGGTTCTGCCAGCGTGAAAGCACCTGCGCCAGCACGCGGGAGAAGGTGCTTTTGCCCACGGCCACGCTGCCCGTAACGGCAATCACGTAAGTGGGCCGCGGCGACGGCCGCCCCAGAAAGGCATCCTTCACCTGGCCGCGCCCCAGCGCCGAGCCAATGTGAATGTTCAGCAGGCGGCCCAGCGGCAGGTAGATGGCCTCCACCTCGTCCAGCGAGACGGGATCGTTCAATCCGCGCAGCTCATCCAGGTCCTCGTGGCTGATCTCGAGCGGCATGTTGGCTCTTAACTTGGCCCACTGCCGGCGCGAAAACTTCTCATAGAGGTTGGCAAAATTAAGATGCGTTGCCCGCGACGGTGACTTCTTCGCGGGGGTCTTTTTGGGCGCCTTGGCCTTGTTGCCGCCTTGCGGTTTCAGCTTTCCCTTCGCCACAGCTTCCTCAACGCGGAGGTCGTCCGCCTCTCTTGCCCGGCGCGCTTGCCCCCGCGCCATTTTGAGTCTATTCGAAGCCAGCCCCGTGCGCCACGATTTGCCGCGGAATCTCCTCATGCGTCATCCCGGTACCACAGCCCGCCCTCGACCCTATATCATCTTGACTGTCGGTATTTATGTCCTCTTCCACCACTCAAAGCGGATCCAGCTGGCGCCACGTACTGCGCGCCCTCGATCACCGCAACTATCGCCTGTACTTCACGGGCCAGGGGCTGTCGCTCATCGGCACCTGGATGACGCGTATCGCCACCAACTGGCTCATCTACCGCCTCACGGGTTCGGCCTGGATGCTGGGCTTGATCGGCTTTCTCGGCCAGGTTCCCACCTTTCTGCTGGGCCCCTTCGCCGGCGTCTGGGTAGACCGCTGGAGCCGCCATCGCACCCTGGTCTGGACGCAGACGCTCAGCATGATTCAGTCCTTTGCCCTGGCCGCCCTGGCCTTCAGCGGACACGTCGCCGTCTGGCACGTCGCCGCCCTCAGCGTTCTGCAAGGCATCATCAACGCCTTTGACACGCCCGCCCGCCAGGCCTTTCTCATCGAGATGGTGGAAGACCGCGCCGTGCTGGGCAACGCCATCGCACTCAACTCCACCATGGTCAACCTGGCGCGCCTGGTCGGCCCCTCCGTTGGAGGACTCATCATCGCCCTCTCCGGTGAGGCCTGGTGCTTCACCATTGACGGCATCAGCTACGGTGCGGTCATCGCCAGTCTTTTGCTGATGAAGATCGCGCCCATGGCCGCCCGCCACCTGGAGGAGGAGAATCTTTGGCGCGAGTTGCGCGAGGGCTTCGGCTACGTCACGGGCTCGCTGCCCATCCGCTCGATTCTGTTGCTGCTCGCCGTGGTCAGCCTGGTGGGCATGCCCTACTCGGTGCTACTGCCCATCTTCGCTTCGCAGATCTTCCACGGCGGAGCCCACACCCTGGGCATCATGATGGCCGCCACCGGCGTCGGAGCCCTGATGGCCGCCCTCACCATGGCCGCCCGCCGCAGCATCCTCGGCCTGGGACGCAAACTTGGCCTGGCCGCCTTGCTCTTCGGTACCGGCCTGCTCGGCTTCGGACTCTCACGCAACTACCCGCTCTCGCTCGTCCTTCTGTTGGTGACGGGCTTTGCCATGATGACCCACATGGCCTGCTGCAACACCATCCTGCAAACCATCTCCGACCCCGGCAAGCGCGGCCGCGTGATGAGCTACTACACCATGGCCTTTATGGGCATGACGCCCTTCGGCTCGCTCTTCGGCGGCGCCGTGGCCAGCCGCTTCGGAGCCCCGCGCGCGCTCATCGTCAGCGGAATCGTCTGCGTCGCCTGCGCTGGCTTCTACCTCAGCTGCCTGCCTATCATCCGCCGCGCCCTGCGCCCCATCTACATAGAACTCGGCATCCTGCCGCCGCCGGAAGACACGGCGGCCGTAACCTTCGCCCCCGAAGGCGAGGCGCGGTAGCCGCCGGCAGGTGCCCGCTTCGTCAATTGGCGAACAAGGCGAACCGGCCTAACCTCAGGCATGCGCAACTGGCTCTCTGTTTTCTTGGTTTTCGTCGCAGCGGGCTGCGTCAGCCACCACTCACAGGACGCAGAGCAGCGCCAGCTCGTTCAGGGGAATCCCACTATCACCGAGGTACGCTTTGCGAGCGCGAGCCTCGGACGCACGCTTACCTATCGCGCCATCGTTCCTTCCGCTCAGCCCGGTGAGCGATTGCCCGTCCTGTACTTTCTGCATGGCGCTAACAGCGGCCCCGAGGAGGTTCAGCTAAGTTCGCAGATCGTGCAGCTTGCCGCCTCTCAGCGGCTCATCGTTATTCTTCCCGATGCTGATTACTCCTACTACACCAACGCACAATACGGCTTCCACGGCCGCTGGGAGGATGCCATCACCACCGATCTTCGCGCAGATGCGGAGGCGCGGTTTCCCATCCTCGGCGGCCGTGAGCATCGCGGTATTGCCGGCGTCTCCATGGGCGGTTACGGCGCGGCCAAGCTAGCCCTCAAGCACCCGGAACTCTACTCATGGGTTGGTGTCTTAAGCGGTGCGCTCGATATCACGGCGCGCCCCATGCGCCTGCGAAGACTCGATCAATTCTGGCGTATCTGCAAGATCTTCGGCCTGCGCCGCAGCACGAGGATGCTGGAGGATGTATTCGTCCTCCTGGCGCACCAGGCCAATCCCACCGCCCAACGCTGGATCATCACCTGCGGCCGGAAGGATCCTCTTTTTGGAGTCAACCGCCGCTTTGCCGGGGAACTCAAAAAGCGGGGCGCAATGGTGGCTTGGAGTTCTGTCGAAGGCGGCCATGACTGGGGCAGTTGGAACTCCATGTTGACAGGCGACATGCACGATGCCGCCGGCCATCTGCGCTGAACAAAAAAGGCCACCGGACGCCCGGTGGCCAAGTCGCAGAGTTCAGAGCTTTTGAAAGGTGCTTCCCGAATCACTCTCGTCTGTAGCAGCGGCGCGGCTTTTGCCATCGCCGGAGAACAGGCAGGACCGAAGTCCCGCACCTTTTAGCTCGTCTATTTACGTTGCAAATGACAGTCCAATTGTTGACGAATCGCCTAGGTAACTCAAAAAAAACGACTTGTCAGTTTTGTGCCATCGCCCGAGCCAGGCAAATTCTATGGAAAGCGGAACCTGAGGCCCAGTTGTCTCCGTTTTTTAGTAGATCGTCAAAACTTTTTACCGAGCGCCTGCTCCAGAGACCGCGCCGCAGAGAGCGCCAGCCAGTCCCGGCCCCACCGGGCGCTTACCTGCACGCCGGTCATCGCCGAGGTGGGAAGGTTCACGGTCGGCCATCCCAGCACGTTGAATGGCCGCGTATTGCGCAGCATCACCAGCTCCTGCCGGCGAGCCTCCGGAGTGGCAAAACTTTCGAGCGTAGGCGGCAGAATGGGCGCGGTTGGCGAAAGCACCACGTCCACGCCGGCCACACCGCCGCGATGAGCTTCGCGGAAGAGCTCCAGCGCGCGGCGCGCCTCCACGTACTGTTCCACCGTCACTTTGCGGCCGTTGACGATGCGCGGCAGGGTGCCGGGATCGTATAGCTCGCTGCGCTCGGCCACCCAGGGGGCGTGGAAGGCCCAACTTTCGGCGTTGCTGGCCTTGCGGTCTTCGTCGTGTGCCAGTTCGATCTCGTGCAACTCCCAACCCAACACGCGGGCAGCGTCGAGCGTGCGCTCAAAGCCCGCGGCCACCTCGGGAGCGAGATCGTCACAGAAGTACTTCCGTGCCACACCGCAGCGCAGGGCCTGCGCCGGTGGCCAATCCTCGGCCTGCCCGCTGAGCACGGCAAACACCGCCGCCGCATTCTCTACGGTAGAAGCCAGCGGCCCGGCATGGTCGTACGACCACGCCAGCGGAATGATGCCCGCCACCGGCACCGCGCCATAGGTTGGTTTGAAGCCGACCACTCCGCAGCAGGCCGCGGGCAACCGGATGGAGCCGGCGGTATCCGTGCCGAGCGCCGCAAAACACATCCCGGCAGCTACCGCCGCTGCCGAGCCCGATGACGAGCCGCCGCAGACGCGCTCAATGTCGCGCGGGTTCCTGGCGGCGCCATAGGCACTGATGGCTCCGCTGCCGCCATATGCAAATTCGTGAAGGTTGGTTTTGCCGATGATGACCGCGCCCGCCCGCCGCAGGCGCCGCACGCACTCGGCGTCGGAGATGGCCGCGGGAGCGTCGTGCAGCACGCGGCTGGCCGCCGTTGTCGGCAGACCCTTCACATCGGCCAGGTCTTTGATCGCCACGGGCAGGCCGAAGAGCGCGCCCAGCTTTTCGTTGGAAGACGATGCCGCGCGGGTGGCATCCAGCTCGCGGGCCGCCTTCAGCGCACCCTCGGCGTCCACGGTGATGAAGGCATTCAGCGACTCGAGGGCCGCAATGCGCTCCAGGCTCAGGCGCACGGCTGCTTCGGCCGTCAGCGTACCCTTCTGGAGCTGCGCTCGCAGCAGGCTCCAACTTGTTTCTTCGGCGTCGTTCATGGCCAACAGTGTATGCCTATTCCTGCGAGCTGAGCGCCCGGGTCAACTGGTATTGGAACTCGACGCCACGGTCAAAGCTACCTACCGGCAGCCGCTCATCGCGGCCATGGGCGCGCACATCGCTGATCTCAAGGGCAAAGCCGCTGACCTGGTAGCTGGGGATTCCGGCGGCCTCGGTGTAGATGTTGTCGCTGGCGCCGGTGGCCATGGTGGGCACCACCGGAGTTCCCGGCCAGTAGTGTTCGGTCAGCTTTGCCATGGCCGCCATCAGCTCCGGGTTGGGAGCGCTCGGCGGGGTCTTCATCCGCTCGGGCAGTGCCTCCTGCACCTGACCGTAGTAGTCCACCCAGTGCAGGTGAACCTGCGGGTCGGCAATTGCGGCCGTCAGCTGGCGCCCCACCTCGGCGATGGTGTGGCCGGGCAGGATGCGGCAGTTCACCGTGGCCTCCGCCTTTTGCGGCAGAGCGTTGGCGGCGTGTCCGGCATTGAGGCGCGTCACCACGCAGGTGGTGTGCAGTTGCGCATTCCAAAGCGAGCTGGCGGCGGAGAGACGCGCGGCGGCCTCCAGATCAATTGTGTTGCCGAGAACGGCCTCCATCTGCCGGCGCACCTCACCCTTCTGCTGCCGGGCCAGGGCCGAAAAGTAGGCGCGCGTCACGGGATTCAGCTCGACGGGAAACCCGTGACGGGCGATGGCTTCAACGGCCGTGGCCATGTGGTAGATGGCATTTTCCGGCACTGGCAATGAGCTGTGCCCGCCGGGGTTCGTCGTGGTCAGCAGAAAATCGGCATAGAGCTTCTCGGTGGCGACCAGCTCCATGGCCAGGGCGCGGCCATTCTCCAATTCCACGCCGCCGCCATCCGGGTTCAGAGCATACTGCGCATCCATCAGCGGACGATGGTTGGCCAGCAGCCACTCGACGCCATTGGCGTCGCCGCCGGCCTCTTCGTCCGCGGTCAGCGCCAGAATGAGGTCGCGGTTCGGGCGGTATCCCTCCTGCTTCAGGCGCAGGAAGGTCACCACCATGGCAGCATCTGCGTTCTTCATGTCCTGCGTGCCGCGGCCATAGTAGTAGCCGTCTTTTTCCGTAAAGACGAAGGGATCCAGACTCCAATCCTCGCGGTTGGCGGCCACCACGTCCAAATGGCCGATGAAGAGGATGGGCTTTTTCTCTCCCGTACCGCGCAGGCGCACCACCAGGTTCTGCTTTTGCGGATTCAGTCCGCCGACAAAGATATCCTCCGGGGCGTAGCCGGCCGCAACAAAGCGCTTCTCCATGGCCAGGGTGGCCGCGGTGTTGCCCACATCATGCGTGGTGCGAATTTCAATCAGCTGGCGGAAGATGTCGCGAGCCAGTTGATGAGTCGCCGCGTCGAGCGGTTGGCTCTGCGCGGCCACCGGAAGCAGGAGGCCGCAACAGACGGCACAGAGCAAAACAACACGGGCAAAGAAGCGGTGTGAAACGGCAATCCCCATCGGGCAATACCTTCTTCGAAAAAGAAATAGCCTGCGGTGTACAAGACGGCGCAGGCGGAAACCTTGATGTAGCAGATTGCGATACTGGTGGCCGTGGTTCATTAAGATTCCGCCGCGAAGCCCGACGGCGCGCACCATCCACGATGCTTTATCCGTGGTGCGGGCCTTCGCGGTGTACCACCTCTTCGGCCACAATGCAGATGCCGGCCTCGTCGGCTGCGGCGATGACCTTTTCGCGCTCCAGCATCAGGCAGCGATTGGCGTCCAGGGCCAGGCACACGGCGCCCGCCTGCTTCATCGTCTCAATCGTATGCAGACCCACAACCGGCACGTCGAAGCGCATGTCCTGGTTGGGCTTGGCCACCTTGATGACCGTCAGCGCGCGGCTCAGGGTACTGGCCTCGCCGTGCAGACTCTGCAGCAACTTGCCGGCCCGCAGGATGGCCTCGTCGGTGCCTTCCATGGCCTCAATAGCCACGCAGGCGGCCTCGGCGATGACCACGGTCTGGCCGATGTCAAAGCGCGCCACGTGATGCGCCACCGCGCGTCCGTAGGTGATGTTGGTCTGCTCCTGATCCGTGGGCTCGCGCTTGGTCAGCACGCCAACCGGGGCCAGCATCGGCTCCAGCAGAGAGGTCGAGTTCTGCAGTTGGATGCCCTCGGCGGCCAGCACTCCGGTCACGGCGCCAATCAGCGAATCGGTGTTGCGCGTGGCCAGGCTCAGCAGCAGCTTGGCCAGCCGCCAGTCCGGCTTAATGGAGCTGAATATCTGTTTGTGCTTGACCTGCCCGGCCATGATGGCCTCGGTCACTCCGGCGGCCTTGAAGACCTCGATCAGCTTGCTCAACTCGCCCAGGCTCAGCCAGTGAACCTCGGCGGCGCCGCGATGCTCGATGAGCGGATCGGCCTCCTCGCGGATGGCCGCCACAACAACCTCGTAGCCTTTGGCCTTGGCGGCGTCCAACACCAGGAATGGAAATTTTCCGTTGCCCGCGATCAGTCCGAGCCGTGAGGCCATTGCACTCTCCACATAGCTTTAAGGTTTCAAGGTTTCAAGGTTTCAAAGTTTCAAGGTTTCAAGGGCGAAAAGCAAGCGTAATTCGATCGCAGTTACTCTCCGGAATTAGCTCTTTTGAAGGCTTCCACCAAGCTGAATCAAATTCTCCCCGGCATGAAACATGACGGAGGCGGGGAAGCATTCGCCACCCGCCTCTGCATTGAAACCTGGCAACCTTGAAACTTTGAAACCCCGCCTACTTGAGCACTCCGCGCTCGCTGCTGCGGATGAACTCGACCAGGGTGCGCACGTCCTCGGTCTGCTCCACCTCGGCTTCAATACGCGCCAGGGCCTGCGTGGTATTCAGCTTGGCGGCCAGCAGGATTCGGAAGGCCTTATGCAGGGCGCGAACGCGCTCCTTGCTGAAGCCGCGGCGCTCCAAGCCCACGCTGTTGGCTCCGTAGCTGTGAACCTCACGCACCGCGCTGGTTTTGGCAAAGGGCAGCACGTCCTGTGTGATGACCGTTCCGCCGCCAATGTAGCTGTGCCGGCCGATGCGCACGTACTGATGCACCGGGCTGAGCGCGCCCACTCCGGCAAAGTCCTCCACCGTGACGTGGCCGGCCAGGGTGGCGGCGTTGGCCATGATCACCGAATTGCCAATCTGGCAGTCGTGCGCGATATGCACGTAGGCCATGATGAGGCAGTCGTTGCCCATGCGCGTGATGCCGCCGCCTTTGACGGTGCCGCGGTGGATGGTGACGTATTCGCGAATCTCGTTGCGGTCGCCAATCTCCAGACGCGTCGGTTCGCCTTTGTAGCTGAGGTCCTGCGGCCCGGCGCCGATGACGGCGAAGGGATGGATGCGGTTGTGGCTGCCAAGCTTGGTCGGGCCGCTGAGCACCACGTGCGAGATCAGCTCGCAGTGTTCGCCCAACTCAACCTCGGCGCCCACCACGCAGAAGGGGCCAACCGTGCAACTTGCGGGAATCTTCGCGCCCGGATCCACCAACGCGCTGGGATGAATCGGCATCACTTACTCCGCGGGGGTTGCAGGCGCTGGGGGCGCAGACTCAGGCTTGGCCTCTGAGGCTTCTGCCCGCTTCAGATCCACCAGTTGGCAGGTGACCGTCGCCTCGCTGACCACTTTGCCGTCCACCGTGCACTTGCCTTGCATCTTGACGGCCAGGGTGCGCCACACAAGGACGTTGACCTCGATGCGAAGCTGGTCGCCCGGCACCACCTGGCGGCGAAACTTGGCGCGCTCGATGCCGGTGAAGACCGTCAGCTTGTTGGCCCGGTCGGGAACCTCGGTCATCAGCAAGGTGGCGCCGGTCTGCGCAATGGCTTCCACCATCAACACGCCCGGCATGATGGGATTGCCCGGGAAGTGGCCGGTAAAGTACGGCTCGTTGAGCGTGACGTTCTTGATGGCCACGATGTGCTTCTTGCGCACCAGTTCGATGACGCGGTCAATCAGAAGGAAGGGATAGCGATGGGGGAGAATCTTCTGGATGGTGTTCACATCCATCGGAAGATTCTCCAGCACTTCGGGCGTCAAACTGTTGTCAGGACTATGGAATGGGCTCATGGATGTACCGTGTAAAAAGTATAGCAGCCTGCGCCCCGGCGTCCGCCGTGCAAAAAAGGAGCCAGCGCCCAGGCGCATTGGAACCCTCCGCCCACCCGCGGCGTACCATGGGCAGAAGAATTCCGCCCCGGGGAGGGCTTTTTGCTCACCAACGCCGCTGTGATCACCGCCGAAGACTCCACGCGGCCGGGATTGTTTGCCCGCCACTGGCCTGTGCTGGCCGTGGCCGCCGCGATCGCCGTGCTGCACGTCCTCACCAACGGGCGCTATGGCTTCCATCGCGACGAGTGGCAGTTCCTCAGCGATGCCCGGCACCTGGACTGGGGCTTCGTGGCGTACCCGCCGTTTACACCATTCATTCAGCGCATCGGCCTGGAACTCTTCGGCCTCAACATCATCGCCCTGCGCATGGCCAGCGTTCTGGCGCAGGTGGCGGCCATCCTGGCCACGGCTTGGATGGCGCATCGCCTGGGTGGAGGTCGCCTGGCGCAGTTCATCTCGGCCGCGGCCATCGCGCTCTGCCCCTACGCGCTCTTTCAGGGCACGGAGTTCCAGTACTCCAGCTTTGACTACCTGTGGTGGATTCTCGCCGCCGCCGCGGTCATCGCCCTGTTGGAGTCCGGCGACGCGCGCTGGTGCCTGGCCATCGGAGGCTTCATCGGCCTTGGCCTGATGACCAAGTACGCCATCCTCTTTTTCGCACTCAGCATCGTGGCCGGACTGCTGCTCACACCCGCGCGCAAATATCTGAGGACGCGCTGGTTCTGGCTCGGCATGGGGCTGGCCCTGTTGATGTGCCTGCCGAACCTGTGGTGGCAGGCGCGGCATGGATTCATCAGCTGGCACTTTCTCAGCCACATCCACGCGCGCGACGTGCGCTGGGGTCGCGCCTCTGGCTTCGTGGCCAAGCAGTTCTTCATCTGTAACAACCCGCTGGCCACGCCGCTCTGGATTGCCGGACTGGTGGCCGCCCTGCGCAGCGCAAAACTGCGCGCGCTGGCCTTTATGTTTCTGCTGCCCACTGCTTATTTCATGCTGGCGCGGGCGCGCTTCTACTACGTCGCGCCGGCCTATCCCATGCTGATCGCCCTGGGCGCGGTGCGGGCCGAAGCCTGGCTGCCAACCCTGCGCCGTATGCCAAGAATGGCGCTCGAAACCGTCTTCTGGCTCGGCCTTGTGGGCTTTGGAATTTACGCCACCTGCGTGCTGGTTCCGCTCGCCGATAGCGGCCCCCTGCGCGAATACGCTCTGCACCATGGCGACGACCTGGGCGAGGAGATTGGCTGGCCGGAGCTGGTGCGCAACGTGGCAAACATCCGCGACGCGCTGCCGCCCGCAGAGCGCGCCAACCTCGGCATCCTGGTGGGCAACTACGGCGAGGCCGGCTCGCTCGAGTTGCTGGGCCCGGCCTATCATCTGCCGCCGCCCATCAGCCTGACCAACTCGGCCTGGCTGCGCGGCTATCCCACGCCGCCACCCACCACGCTCATCGTCGTCGGCTTCGACCGTGAAGACGCAGAAAAAGCCTTCGATGGCTGCCGCCTGGCCGCACAGAACGGCGACCCCAAGGTGGTGAGGAACGAGGAGAGCCTGTGGCATCCGGATATCTTCGTCTGCGGCCCGCCGCGGCTGGGCTGGCCAGCCTTCTGGGAGAAATATCAGAGCTTCGGCTAAGGCTTGCCCTGTAGGCAACTCCCGGCGCTTGAGTGATTGGGGTGCGACGGTCGGTCGTGCTTCTCTGTACGTGCGTTACCGCGCCTGCGGCGTTACCATAACGGCCAGCGAAATCTTATGAAGAACTCTTCCCGTACTCTTCTCCGCCAGTTGCGCTCGGAACAAAAGGCCATGACGGCCACCCTCGCCCGCTACGTCGAGTTGGAATCGCCCTCGGGTGCCGCAGAGCCCATCACCACGCTGGTCGCGGAGATTGCCAAAGACTTTGCCGACATTGGCGGACAGGTGCGCTTGCACCGCCTCAAAGGCCACGGCCCAGCTTTGCAGGTGGATTTCCCCGGCCCGCGCCGATCGCCGCGTTTGCTGCTGCTCGGCCACGTGGATACCGTCTACCCGATGGGAACCCTGCGCACCATGCCCTGGCGCGAGAAGGCCGGCAAGCTCAGCGGCCCCGGAGTCTTTGACATGAAGGCCGGCATCGTACAGGCGCTCTTCGCCCTGCGCGCTCTGCTCGCCCTGGGGCCTATGCCCTGCTCCATCCGGTTGTTTCTGGTGCCGGATGAAGAGATCGGCAGTCCCGCCTCGCAGCCGTTGACGGAAAAATTGGCGCGGCAGGCCGATGCCGTGCTGGTGTTGGAGCCTGCCGCGGGTGAAGACGGCGCCTGCAAGACCAGCCGCAAAGGCGTTGGCCGCTACACGCTGCGCGTCACGGGTCGCGCCTCGCACGCCGGGTTGGACTTTGAGCGCGGAGCCTCGGCCATCGTCGAAGCCGCACGCCAGGTGGAGGCCATTCACGCCCTCTGCCAGCCGGATAAGGGACTCACCCTGAACCCGGGACTCATCCACGGCGGCACGCGCCCTAACGTTGTGGCCGAACAGGCAGAGATCGTGGTGGATCTGCGCTTCTTCAGTGCCGCGCAGGCCAAGCACGCCGACGCCGCCCTGCATCGCCTGCGCCCGCACGATCCGCGCTGCTCCTTGGAGCTGACCGGAGGCGTGGAGCGCTGGGCCTTTGAGCGCTCGCCTGCAACGGTTCGACTCTATCGAGTGGCGCAAAAGGCTGCGCGTGGCGTTGGATTTGAGCTGGCGGAAAAGGCCGTTGGCGGCGGCAGCGATGGCAACCTGACGGCCGCACTCGGCATCCCCACCTTGGACGGACTGGGCGGGGTGGGCGATGGCGCTCACGCTCCCCATGAGTTCGTTTTTGCCCGCGAGTTGCCGCGCCGGGCTGCCCTGCTGGCCGGGCTGATTACGTCATTGGCCACCGGCGAGGGTTTGGTGCGCGGTTAGAGGGCTTTGACGCGCCGCGCGATGTGAACGAAAAGCCACACTGTGGAGATTTACCGCTGCATCTCTTCGGCGCGCCGCAGCATGGCGCAGACCCGCGCCACTGGCAGTCCTACAATGTTGAAATAGCAGCCACTTATGCGCGGAACCCAGCGTGAGGCGCGGCCCTGGATACCGTAGGCGCCGGCCTTGTCCATGGGCTCGCCGCTGGCGACGTACTCGGCAATCTCCTGGTCGCTGATGGCGGCAAACTCCACCTCGGTCACTTCGACTTCCACCATTGCCTGCGGACCCCGTGCGCCCTGCCAGGCCAGGCAGACGCCGGTCATCACCTGGTGGCTGCGCCCACGCAAGCGCCGCAGCATCTGGCGCGCATCGGCCTCATCGAGGGGCTTGCCCAGGCTCTCGCCGTCGAGCACAACCGTGGTATCCGCGCCCAGCACCAGCGCTCCGGCCGGGGAGTTGGACAGCACGGCCAGGGCTTTTTCCCGCGCCAGGCGCTGCACGTAGGCCGCAGGCTCCTCGGCGGGCAAAAGGCTCTCATCAATGTCCGCGGGGGCGACGGAAAATTCCACGCCGGCGTTGCGTAAAAGCTCAAGGCGGCGCGGCGACTGTGAGGCCAATATCAACATGGTTTTGATTGTAGCCGACACCCGCTCAGCGTTCAGCTTGCACTCTTGCCCTGACCTTTGCCCAGCGCACGCTCAATGCGGCGATCCGGCACCAGCCACAGTAGGGCCACAAAGACGTAGCAGGCCTGCGCCAGCGGAGTGCTGACATTGCAGAGCCCGATGCCCAGCAGGTACATGACGATGGAGAGATGCTCCTTGCGCCCCACGCCCAACAGGCTCCGCAGAAGGCTCTCCTGCCCCTGCAGGCAAATAATGGAGTGTTCCAGGACGGTGTAGCTGATGGCCGCCGCCAGCAGCACCAGTCCATACAGCAGCGCCGGGGCCGATGCCCGGTGATTTTGCCCCATCCAGGCCGAACAGAATGGCATTAGGGAGAGCCAGAAGAGCAGGTTCAGGTTCGCCCACAGCATTCCGCCGGAGACCCGGCTGACGGTCTGGAAGAGGTGGTGATGGTTATTCCAGTAAATGCCGACGTAGGCAAAGCTGAGTCCGTAGCTGACGAAGGTGGGCCACAAGGGCCACAGGGAGTGGAGTTCGCCCCCGGTGGGGACGTGCAACTCCAACACCATGATGGTGATAATGATGGCGATAACGCCGTCGCTGAAGGCCTCCAGCCGGCTCTTGCTCATGCTTCCTTCTCCGCCCCGTTGCGGCGCGTTGACGCCGATTGGGAAACACTATATCTCAGGCTGGGCTGGGAACGGCGCTGTGCTATACTGAAAGGGAAATCGAAGCAATTGGTCCGAAGGCGTTAATGGCGCCCGCGGGCTTTTGCGTGTTTGCCGGGCGTTGACAGCCGCTTCCGGCATGCGCTAACGTAATGGTTCGGCTGTCCTGCGGTTGCCCGCCTGACTGTGTCCCGTCGCCGCGGAATCTTACGGTCTCACCGACCGGATTCCGCTAACGGTTCTGTGGACGGATTTGCCCCGCACGAAGGTAGAAGTTCCTAGACTAAAGTCCTGGATCTTCCACTCCCTGGCGCTTTACGGCGCCTGGGCGCACGGCGGTGCCTGCCGCAAACAGGCCGGGCCGGGCTCAAAGCAGCCCGCTCATCAGTCGGTTTCTACATCTGGGAGAGTTTGGAATGTCAACCTATTTCCCCAAGGGGGAGATTGCGCGCAAGTGGTATGTGGTGGACGCCGATGGGCAGACGCTTGGGCGGCTCGCCTCGCGCGTTGCCCGCATCCTGACCGGCAAAGATAACCCCCGCTACACACCGTTTCTCGACACCGGTGACCACGTTGTGGTCGTCAACGCCGCCAAGGTCAAGCTGACCGGGATGAAGGCCGGCGCCAAGGTGTATCGCCACTACACAGGATTTCCCGGAGGTCTGCGCGAGGAAGAGTTCACCAAGCGCCTGGCCCGCAAGCCGGAACTGATCGTGCAGGAGGCCATTGAAGGCATGCTGCCCAAGAGCAAGTTGGGCCGCGCCATGGCCACCAAGCTGAAGGTTTACCGCGACGACAAGCACAAGCATCAGGCCCAGAAGCCTGAAGCGATTGCTCCGATCGCCTAAAAGGATCAAGAACGCATGGCTGAACTGGTTCAATACTACGGAACGGGCCGCCGCAAATCGAGCGTAGCCCGCTGCTTCCTCCGCCCCGGCACCGGCAAGATCACGGTGAACGGCAAGGGCTTCGAGGAGTACTTCGTCACCGACGTGCAGCGCATCATCGCGCGTCAGTCGTTGATTCTCACCGAGACCGCCACGAGCTTCGACGTGATCACCAACTGCTCCGGCGGCGGCGTCACGGCACAGGCCGGCGCGGTCCGCATGGGCATCGCCCGCGCGCTGCAGGAGTTCAACCCCGAGCTGCGCGCCAAGATGAAGGCCGAGGGCTTCATGACGCGCGACGCGCGCCAGAAGGAGCGCAAGAAGTACGGCCAGAAGGGCGCCCGTAAGCGCTTCCAGTTCAGCAAGCGTTAAATCTGTGGGGCCCCGTGCAAGCGGGGCCCGCGCTGCTGTTCCGGCTGGCCGCACTCGGCTGATTTTTGCCCCCTGTCACGGGTTCCGGTGGCCTGGCGGCAATGCATTGTGTACGCGGAACCAAAAATCTTCCCGCACCCGCTCAAACGGGTCGGGCAACGGGAATTGAATTGTTCGGCGCCCGACGGGCGCAAGCGGGCAATGCAAATCCATCGAAGGAGGTACAGTGGCTAACATCACAATGAAAGAGCTGCTCGAAGCAGGTGTTCACTTCGGGCATCAGACCAAGCGCTGGAATCCGAAGATGAAGGAATACATCTTTGGCGAGCGCAACGGCATTTACATCATCGACCTGCAGAAGACGCTGAAGATGTTCAAGGAAGCCAGCAAGTTCGTGCAGGACAACGCCGCCGAAGGCCACACCATTCTTTTTGTGGGCACCAAGCGCCAGGCTCAGGAAGCCATCGCCGAAGAGGCCACCCGCTGCGGGATGTTCTACATCAACCAGCGCTGGCTGGGCGGATTGCTGACCAACTGGGTGACCGTGCAGAAGTCGGTGAAGCGCCTGAAGGATCTGGACGAGATGGCCGCCGATGGCCGCTACGAGCTGCTGCCGAAGAAGGAAGTCGTCAAGCTGGAGCGCGAGCGCAAGCACCTGCAGGCCAACCTGGCCGGCATCAAGAACCTGGGCCGCCTGCCCGACGCCCTTTTCGTGATTGATTCCAACAAGGAAGCGATCGCCGTCAAGGAAGCGCGCAAGCTGGGCATCCCCGTGGTCGCCGTGGTGGATACCAACTGCGATCCGAGCGAAGTGGACTACATCATTCCGGGCAACGATGACGCGCTGCGCGCCATCCGCCTGTTCGCCAGCAAGGTCGCCGATTCGGTGGTCGAAGGCGCACAGGCTGCCACCGACAAGCAGAGCGCCGAACTGGCGGCTGGCATCAGCGCCACCAGCGAGGAAGCGGCCATTGAGACGGCGGCCGCACAGGCTGCTCCTGAAGTCGTGGCACCCGTCGCCGAGCCGGCAGTTGCGGCTCCCAGCGCGGAGAGCGTGGAAGCTGTCGCCGAGGTTACTCCCGAGGCGTAGGAATCCGGCCGCCCCCGCTGCGGGGCATTCGCGAATCTTTCGTGAAAAGCGACCCGCGCCGATTGCATGCGCGGGTCGTTTTGCGAGAATCAGTTTGCGAGAGTTGTAAGACGAAATTTCGAGGTCAGACGGACAGGTAATTCCCAACCAGCGTCCACCAGGGGCGCAGGCAAACAGGAAAGGTTTGAGAGCAATGGCAGAAATCACCGCAAGCATGGTCAAGGAGCTCCGCGAGAAGAGCGGCGCCCCGATGATGGACTGTAAGAAAGCGCTCACCGAGGCCAATGGCGATCTGGAACAGGCCATCGTGGTCCTGCGCAAGCGCGGCATGGCGTCGGCGGCCAAAAAGGCCACGCGCAGCACCAGCGAGGGCGTTGTGACCAGCTACATTCACGCCGGCGGCAAGATCGGCGTGCTGTTGGAGGTCAACTGCGAGAGCGACTTTGTGGCCCGCACCGCGGAATTCCAGGGCCTGGTGCATGACATCGCCATGCACATTGCCGCCGTGGACCCGCGCTACGTCCGCAAGGAAGATGTGACCGCGGCCGACATGGAACGCGAGAAGGACATCTTCCGCGCCCAGGCAGCCGCCACCGGCAAGCCGCCCGCCGTCATCGAAAAGATCGTCGAGGGCAAGATGAGCAAGTTCTACGAGGAAGTGTGCCTGCTGGAGCAGCCCTTCATCAAGGAGCAGAGCGTGACCATCACGCAGCTGATCGCGGCCGTCATCGGCAAGCTGGGCGAGAACATCACCGTGCGCCGCTACGCCCGCTTCAAGGTCGGCGAAGCCACGGAGACCATCGCCACGGTCAAGCAGTCGGCAGCCACCGAAGCAGAGTAAGCTCCGCTCGGACATGAACCCCAAAGGCGGGGCGGAGAAATCCGTCCCGCTTTGTTTTTTGTCGAAAACGTCCCGCCCAAACGCCTTGCCCGCCTCGGAAACCGTTCCGCTCTCGGGAGGGATGCGGCATTCCGCTGGCCATGCCCGTCGCGCCTGCGCCACACTTCGTTTACACTGATACGGGTATAAAACCATGGCAGAACCGACCTTCAAGCGCATTCTTCTCAAACTTAGCGGCGAGGCATTGGCCGCCGGCCAGGGCTTTGGAGTGGACAACAACCGCGTGCACGAGATTGCCGCCGAGGTGGCCGAAGTGCATCGCCTGGGCGTCGAGATCGGGCTCGTCGTCGGCGGAGGCAACTTCTTCCGCGGCGTCGCCGACCAGGCTAAGGAGATGGATCGCGTCTCGGCCGATCACATGGGCATGCTGGCCACGGTCATCAACGCGCTGGCCCTGCAGGATGCCCTGGAGAAGCAGAAGGTGGACACGCGCGTGATGAGCGCCATCGAGATGAACCAGGTCTGCGAGCCCTTCATCCGCCGCCGCGCCATTCGTCACCTGGAAAAAGGCAGGGTCGTCATCTTCGGCGCAGGCACCGGGAATCCCTACTTCTCCACCGACACCGCGGCCTCTCTGCGCGCCATGGAGATCAAGGCGCAGGTCATCATGAAGGCCACCAAGGTGGAGGGCATTTATGACTGCGACCCGGTGAAGAACGCCCAGGCCAAGATGTTCGAGAGCATCTCGTTTACCGACGTGCTGAAGCTGGGCCTGAAGGTGATGGACGCCACGGCCATCAGCCTATGCCGCGAGAACAATCTCCCGATTCTGGTCTTCAACCTGAACACCTTCGGCAACATTCGCCGGGCATGCCTGGGAGAGAAGATCGGCTCCATCGTTACTGCCTGAGCAGTCGCCCCGAATGCGAGCCTGCCACTGCGGCGGGCGGCGCAGCCGGGGCTTTTTCATGGCCGCCAGGGGCAATGATTCACAGCTTTCGCCGGCGGGTTTATAATCCTCTGGTTTGTACGGAGTAAAACATATGGCACAGGTCAACATGGCGGCACTGCCCGCCCTCAAGGACGCATACTCGCAGCTTAAAACACGCATGGACAAGGCGGTGGAAGCCTTCCGCAAGGAGCTGACCGGGCAGCGCACCGGCCGCGCCAGCGTGCATATGCTGGACAACATCCACGTGGAGGCCTACGGCTCGCAGATGCCGCTGGCACAGGTGGGCAACATCAGCGCACCGGAGCCGCAACTGATCACCATCACTCCGTGGGACGGCTCGCTGATGGCGGCCATCGAAAAGGCCATTCGCAGCTCGGATCTCGGCTTCAATCCGCAGAACGACGGCAAGGTCATCCGCATCCCCGTGCCCGCGCTGACCGAAGATCGCCGCAAGGAGATGGTCAAGCACCTGAACAAGGTGCTGGAAGAGCATCGCACGGCCGTGCGCAACATCCGCCGCGACGGCAACGACGCCATCAAGAAGGCGATGAAGGACAAGAAGATCAGCGAGGACGAGGAGCGCGGCGCTCTGGAGCAGATGCAGAAGGTGACCGACGACGAGATCAAGAAGATGGAAGAGATGTTCAAGGCCAAGGAGAAGGAAGTCATGCAGGTCTGAGGCATCGCCCACCCATTACAATCATGCGGAGCCCGGCTGGATGCGGGCTCCTTTCATTTGTGCGGCGTTTTGCGCGGCCTTTTGGGCGAGGGCCGCGGGGCAGGTATCATTACAAAATGTCTGCCTTGGAGATCTTTGGCGTCGCCACCGGCGCCATCTGCGTACTGCTGGCGGCCCGGGAGAACATCCTCACCTGGCCCATCGGCATCGTCAACAACGTCGCATTCTTCGTTATGTTCTGGCGCAACAAGCTGTATGCCGACGCCACTCTGCAAATTTTCTACATCGTCATCAGCATCTACGGCTGGTGGCGCTGGAGCCACTCCGACGCGGGCGCCGGGCAGTTGCCCATACGCAACACCACGCGCCGCACGGCCCTGTTGCTGGCGGTGGTCACGCCGATTGCCTGGCTGGGCATCTACCAGTTGCTACGCCACTACACGGATAGCACGGTGCCGGTGGGCGACTCGCTGGCGACGGTGCTGAGTTTGGCGGCGCAGTACATGGCCGGGCGCAAGTTGCTGGAAAACTGGATGGTCTGGATTCTGGTGGACGTCATCAGCATCGCGCTGTTCACCTACAAGCATCTCTACCTGACGACCGGCTTGTACGCGGCGTTCATCGTGATGTGCGTGATGGGTTACCGCGCGTGGCAGCAGACGCTGCGGCACCAGCAGGCCGCGGCAGAGCTGGGTTGAGCAACGGCCTTCGACTGAGAGGAAAAACAGGTTCTTTCCGACGCCCGCGGCCGCGCGGAAGCTGCTTATAATAGCCTATGTTTCGGGTGGTGCACTCCGCTTGTCCCCATGATTGTCCTGACGCCTGCTCCGTGCTGGTTACGGTGGAGGATGGCCGCGCCGTGCGCATCCAGGGCAACCCGGAGCATCCGGTCACGCGCGGATTTTTGTGCGGCAAAGTCGCCAAGTATCTGGACCGTGTTTACTCCCCCGACCGCGTGCTGCACCCTTTGCGCCGTGTGGCCCCGAAGGGTGTCCCCGGCCCGGAAGCTTATCAACAGATCACATGGGACGAGGCGCTCGACGAAATTGCCCGCCGGCTGAAGCAGGTGGCCGATGAGTTTGGTCCGGAGGCGGTGCTGCCCTACTCCTATGGCGGCACGCTGGGGCAGATTCACGGCAACGGCATGGACCGCCGCTTCTTCCACCGCATTGGCGCCTCGCAATTGGATCGCACCATCTGCTCCGAGGCCGGTGGCGTCGGTGTGGCCAGCGTCAACGGCGCCAAGTACGGCGTGGAGCCCGAGGACTACGTTCATGCGCGGCTCATCATAGCCTGGGGAGCCAACATCCACGGCAACAACATCCACCTGTGGCCGTTCATCGAAGAAGCCCGGCGCAAAGGGGCGCGGCTGGTGGTGATTGATCCCTTCCGCACCCGAACGGCGAAGGTCGCCGACTGGCATCTGCCGATTCTGCCCGGGGCGGATTCCGCGCTGGCCTTGGGGCTGATGCACGTCATTTTTGCCGAGGGGCTGGAGGATGGCGACTACTTGGCTCACCACGCACGAGGTGAGACCGAGCTGCGCGCAAAAGTTGCCGAGTATCCTCCGGCGCGCGTGGCCGCAATCACCGGCATCGCCGAAGAAGACATTCTTCGCCTGGCGCGGGAGTATGCGACCACCGAGCCGTCGGCGATTCGGTTGAACTACGGTGTGCAGCGCTGCGAAAACGGTGGCGTGGCCGTGCGCTCCATCAGCATGCTGCCGGTGGTGACCGGAGCGTGGCGCCGGCGCGGCGGTGGGCTGACGCTTTCCACCAGCGGAGCCTTTGCGCTCAACAAGCAGGCTTTGCGGCGGGAAGACTTGATGACCTCGACCCTGGGCCGCGAGGCACGCACGCTGAACATGAACCAGTTGGGCCGGCTGCTGGACGATGCCACGCTCGCACCGCCGGTGAAGGCGCTCTTCGTGTATGCCAGCAACCCGGCGGCCGTCTGTCCGGATCACAACCAGGTCGTGCTGGGACTGAAGCGCACGGACCTGTTCACCATCGTCCACGAACAGTTTTTGACCGACACCTGCGACTACGCCGACCTGGTGCTGCCGGCAACGACCTTCCTGGAGACAAAAGAGTTACTGACCAGTTATGGACACATGCACCTCCAACTGGCCGAGCAGGCCATCGCGCCCTTGGGTGAGGCCGTCAGCAACGCCGAGCTCTTCCGCCGCGTTGCCGAGCGCATGGGCCTGGCGTCAGGCGCGGAGGGCACATGCCTGGCGGCCACCGACGACGAACTGATGGACGACGCCCTGGCCACCGGGCATCCTTACCTCAAGGGCATTACGCGCCAGCGTCTGGAGCAGGAGCACTCGATTCCCTTGCAGGTTCCGCGGGATGCGGAAGGTGCGTACCTGCCCTTTGCCGGGGGCTTTGCGACGCCGGATGGCCGGGCCGCGCTGTACAGTCCGGAGCTGGCCGCGGAAGGCTTGGATCCGGTGGCAGAGTTTGTGCCTGCCGCGGAGAGCCGCCACAACCCGGGCGATCACAGCTACCCATTGGAGTTGCTCAGCCGCAAGCATGACAACTTCCTGAACTCGACCTTCTGCAATCTGGAGGGCCACCAGCGCATGGAGCGGCGCTTCGGGCTGTGGCTGCATCCGACGGACGCCTCTCCGCGCGGCATTCAGACGGGCGATCTGGTAAGGGTCTTCAACGGCCGCGGCGAGGTGGAGCTGACCGCCCAGGTGGACGATTCCGTGCCACCCGGAGTGGTGGCGGCGCACCTGGACTGGGCGCGGCTTTCCCCCGGCGGACACAACATCAATGCCCTGACCAGCGACCGGCTGACGGACCTGGGACGGGGTGCCACTTTCTACTCGGTCACGGTGGAAGTGGAGCGCCGCTAACTCCCATCCTGCCAATTGCCAAGGCGGGATAGAGGATACGCGGGCTGCCACGGCCGGTGAATGGCTTTCTGATACTCCCTGCCTGTATAATTGAGGCCTCCGCGCGCAACGATTTACGCATGAGGGTCTCGCCATTCTTCGCCTTGATCGAGTATGTTCTACGCCCCGCCGTATCCGTCCAGAAATGGGCGGCTTGAACGGTCTGCTTCGCCTCTTTGTAGTCCTGCTTCTGCTGGGCGGCTTTGCCTTTGCCCAGCAAGGAATCATCGAGGACATCCGCGTCCACGGCAATCGGCGCATTCCGGCCGACACCATCCGCGGGCGCATGTTTACCCGGGCGGGCGACGTGTACGACCCCAACGGCATGGAACGCGACTTCAATTCGCTGTGGAACGCCGGCTACTTCGACGATCTGCGCATTGAGCGCGAACAGGGCCCCAAGGGCTGGATTCTTCACATTTATGTGAAGGAAAAACCAACCATCCGCGAAATCAAGTACATCGGCCTGAACGCCGTCAGCCAGAGCGACGTGCTGGACAAGTTCAAGGAGCTCAAGGTCGGCCTGAGCCAGGAGAGCCAGTTCGATCCGACGAGGGTCAAAAAGGCCGAGGTCGTGCTGAAGGAGTTGCTGGCCGCACACGGCCGCCAGTACGCCACCATTACCACCGAGGTGCGGCAGATTCCGCCGGCCGCCGTGGGCATCACCTTCAACATCAAGGAAGGCCCGAAGGTGAAGGTGGGCGTCATCAAGTTCGAGGGCAACAAGAAGGTCAAGGTTCGCTACCTGCGCGCCTCGATGAAGAACTCCAAGCCCATCGGCATTCCACGCTCGATTCTGCTGGAGAACCTCTTCGCGCGCACCTATGACGCCACCAAGCTGGGCGAAGATGCCGAGCGCGTGCGCTTTGCCTACCAGGACAAGGGCTATTTCAAGGCCATCGTCGAAGACCCCAAGACCAAGACGCGCGACATTCACGGCGTCGCCTGGTACTTCCCCTTCAAGGCCCGCCATGGCAAGGCCGTGGACATCACCGTGCCGGTGGAGGAGGGTGAGCGCTATCGCCTGAAGGAGATCACCTTCAGCGGCAACAAGTCGCTCACCAACTCGGCCGCCATGCGCCGCCTCTTCCGCATCAAGGACGGCGAGTGGTTCAACCGCACCCTGGTCAGCAAGGGCCTGGAAGAGCTTCGCAAGGCCTACGGCTCACTCGGCTACATCAACGAAACCAACGTGCCCAACACCGAAGTGGACGAAGAGCACAAGACGATCTCGATGAAAATCGACATTGACGAAGGCAAGCAGTTCTTCGTGCGCCGCATCGAGTTCAGCGGCAACACCACCACGCGCGACAAGGTCATCCGCCGCCAGATCGCCCTGGAAGAGGGCCAGGTCTACAACTCCCGCATGTGGGAAGTCAGCCTGCTGCGCCTGAACCAGCTTAACTACTTTGAGACGCTCAAACCCGAGCAGGACTCCGAGGTTCACCAGGACGTCGCCGAAAACACGGTGGACATCAACCTGAAGGTGAAGGAAAAGGGCAAGAACTCCATCGGCCTGAATGGCGGCGTCAGCGGCCTGGCCGGAGCCTTCGTCGGCTTGAACTACCAGACGAACAACTTCCTCGGCATGGGCGAGACCTTGAACGTTTCGGCCTCGCTGGGTGCCTACCAGCGCGACGCCGTCTTCGGCTTTACCGAGCCATACTTCCTGGATAAGCCCATCCAGGTGGGCTTCACGGTCTTCACGCGCAACTTCAAGTACAACCAGGCGAAGCAGGCTTCCATCAGCTCGGGTAAGAAGCTGACCCTGCCGACGGCTTACCTGAACTCGCTGCAGAATTACTCTCAGCAGAGCACGGGCTTCACCATGTCGGCCAGCTATCCTCTGCATCGGTCGTTCAAGCGCTTCGGCCTCACGTACAGCTTTGACACTTCGACCATCACCACCTATTCCGAAGCGTCGCAGCAGTACTTTGAATACCTGGCCTTCCGCAATGTGGGCGGCCCGAACGCGCTGCAAGGCATTGTGACCAGCAAGATCGTGCCCAGCTTCAGCAGCAGCACGATTGACAACCCGATGCGCCCGCACAAGGGACGCAGCTACTTCATCGGCATGGACATCGCCGGCCTTGGCGGCAGCGTCGCCGACATCCGGCCGGTGGCCGAAATGAAGCAGTTCATCCCGATGAAGGGCCTGCACCCGAGCAAGGAAGGCCTGCAGACCCTGGGCTTCCGCCTGCAGGGTTCGTTCATCACGGGCTTTGCCGGCAAGACGGCTCCGCCGTTTGAGCGCTTCTTCCAGGGCGGCGACACCGACCTGCGTGGCTTCGACATGCGCGCCGCCGGGCCCGTTGCATACATCGCCGACAAGACAACCGTGTCGTTGACCAATCCCGACGGCAGCGTCGTGTATGCCGACCCGAACAACCCCAAGGCCGGAGCCTGGCCGGTGACCATCCCCATCAACCGCCTGGTGTACCCGGGCGGCGACATGGCCTGGGTGGGCAATGTGGAATACCGCATCCCGATCGTGGGACCGGTGACCATTGCGCTGTTCGCCGATACCGGCATGGACATGGCCGTGCGTCAGTCCCAGCTGCGGTTGAGCGATGTGCAGGTCAGCGCGCTCGATAATCAGCCCTTCGGTTGCCCCAATACTCCGGTGGTGACCATGAGCCCGAACGGCAGCGAGACGGTTACCTGCACCGGCACCCAGTACCTGGCCTTCAACCAGAACCTGACGCCGATTGCACATACCAACTACGTGGTACGCATGTCCACGGGCGCGGAGTTGCAGGTGATCCTGCCGGTGGTCAACGCCCCGTTCCGCCTCTACTACGCATACAATCCGCTGCGCGTTGACACCACCAGCACCTCGCCGGATCGCATCACGGAAAACATGTTCCCGTCCAATGGCGCGGGCTACTACACGTATCTCAACTCGATTGCCACTTACAACCCGGGTTACAAGCTTTTGGAACCACGCAAGACTTTCCGGTTCACGGTGGCGACCACGTTCTAAATCGTTTCTTGACATCCACCGGGGGCCAGCGGCGTTTGACGCTGGTTTTCCCACAACCTATAATTCGGTACATCCGTTAGAGGAATTTTTCGATCAGGGCTGGAGCGGTAGAACGTTTGGCTCGCCCGCCGGCTGAAAGGTTTCCGCGGAATCTCCGTGCATAACCAGAGGATTTGAGGCTACCTTCCATGAATCGCAACTTCGCTCGCTTCATTCCGGTCGCAGTGATGTCGCTGGTGTTCGGCATTGCCGCCACCGCGCAGACCGCTCCTGCCGCCGCTCCCGTGCCCACCGTTGCCAAGGTCGGCATCGTCAACCTTCAGGCTGCCATCATCAATACCAACGAGGGGCAGCGCGACTTTGAAGGCCTCCAGAAGAAGTTCGACCCCAAGCGCGTCGAGTTGGAGAACCTGAAGAAGGAAGTGGACGACCTGCAGAAGAAGTTCAATACCCAGGCCGACAAGCTGAGCGACGAAACCCGCGCCGAACTGCTGAAGCAGATTGACAGCAAGAAGAAGATCCTGCAGCGCAGCTACGAAGACTCCAACGCCGACTTCCAGGCCCAGCAGGACGAGATCGCCAACCGCATCGTCCAGAAGCTGGTGGAAGTGCTGGACAAGTACGCCAAGGAGAACAGCTTCACGGTGATTCTGGACGTGAGCGGCCAGGCCAGCCCGGTTCTGTGGGCTGCCAACTCGGTCAACATCACGCAGCCGCTGGTGGAAGCCTACAACGCGCAGTCCGGCGTTGCCGCCCCCGCCAAGCCCGCAGCCAAGCCGGCAGCAACGGCTCCCAAGAGGCCGTAAGCAAACTAACTTTAAGGACAATGCCGCTCCCAACCGGGGCGGCATTTTTATGCTCACAATCAGACCTCCGCCGGAAGCTCAGCTTTGAATTTCCAGATACCCGGGGAGCGCGGCTCTTTTCTGTGGATAACCTGTGCGGAAAACGAGAGATTTCGATTGTGAACAACAGATTTCAGGACCAAGACGGGAAAGCCGGATCTGGAATGGCTTGCATCGCTATGAAAATGAATGGCTTAAGCAAAGTCCATTGATGTTCTTGACGCACCGTGTTCCTTGTTTGGGCATCCGGCTGGGCAACCAGTTTTGCACACAAGGGTAATCACATACACACTCGCCTATATATCTCATAAAGCGAGAAGAGGCCGCATTTGAGGCCCCCAGGCTGGCCGTCGTAAAGGCTAACTCTCGTCCTCGCTGACCCGGAGGACGGCCAGGAATGCCTCCTGCGGGATATCTACTTTGCCAATACGCTTCATGCGCTTCTTGCCTTCCTTCTGCTTCTCCAATAGCTTGCGCTTGCGGCTGATGTCTCCGCCGTAGCACTTGGCAATGACGTTCTTGCGCAGGGCTGCGACCGATTCCCGGGCGACGATGCGCGCACCAATGGCGGCCTGGATGGCCACCTCGAACTGCTGCCGCGGGATCAACTGGCGCATCTTGTGCACCAGGGCTTTGCCGCGCTCATAGGCCGCATCGCGGTGAATGATGATGCTGAGGGCGTCCACCGGCTCGCCGGCGACGAGGATGTCCAGCTTGACCATCGGTGACTCCCACCAGCCGGAGAGGTGATAGTCGAGCGAGGCATAGCCGCGCGAGACAGTCTTCAGCCGGTCGTAAAAGTCG
Organism: uncultured Acidobacteriota bacterium; assembly: GCA_963719655.1. Taxonomy (GTDB): domain Bacteria; phylum Acidobacteriota; class Terriglobia; order Terriglobales; family Acidobacteriaceae; genus TOLSYN. Next base: position 72,133 of record CAVRDQ010000010.1, read on the forward strand.
AGGACGATCTCATTCAGCGGCAGTTCGTAGGTCAGCATGACGCGGCTGGAGCCCACGTACTCAAAATTTTTCTGCTTGCCGCGCTTCTCCTCCACCAGTTTCAGGATGCCGCCGACGTACTCTTCCGCCGTGAGGATGGTGGCGGTAATGATGGGCTCGCGCATGGTGTCAATGAGCGTGGGATCGGGCCAGCGCGAGGGGTTTTCCACCTCGATGGTCTCTCCACTGGTGAGGGTGACCATGTAACGCACGCTGGGCGCGGTGATGATGAGATCGAGGTCGTACTCGCGCTCCAGCCGCTCCTGGATGATGTCCATGTGCAGCAGGCCGAGGAAGCCGCAGCGGAAGCCGAAGCCGAGGGCCGTGGAGCTTTCCGGCTCGAAGAAAAAGCTGGCGTCGTTGAGCCGCAGCTTTTCGAGCGCGTCGCGCAGCAGGCCGTGCTCGTGGCTATCCACCGTGTACAGGCCGGCAAAGACCATGGCCTTGATGTCCTCAAAGCCGGGTAGAGCCTCAATGGCCGGGCGGTCGGCGTCGGTGATGGTGTCGCCGATCTTCACGTCGCCCACGGTCTTCATGGTGGCGAAAAAGAAGCCGACCTCGCCGGCTGTCAACTCGCCAATTTCCTGCGCCTTGGGCGTCAGCACACCCATGGAATCCACCAGGAATGTGGTTCCCTTGGCCATGAGCTTGATCTTCTGACCCTTGTAGAGGCGGCCGTTGACGACCCTGGCCAGCACGCCGACGCCACGATAACTGTCAAACCAACTGTCAAAGATCAGCGCCTGCAGCGGGGCGTCGGTTGTACCCTTCGGCGGCGGCACGCGTTTGACGATCGCCTCCAGCACCTCATGCACGCCCATGCCGGTCTTGGCGCTGATGCACAGCGAGGTGCTTGCATCCAGGCCGACGGCGCTCTCAATCATCTCCTTGGTGCGTTCAATGTCCGAGCTGGGCAGGTCAATCTTGTTGATGACCGGGATGATTTCGAGTCCGTGATTGATGGCGATATAGCTGTTCGCGAGCGTCTGCGCCTCGACGCCTTGGGTGGCGTCCACCACAAGCAGTGCGCCTTCGCAACTGGCCAGCGAGCGCGAGACTTCGTAGCTGAAGTCCACGTGGCCGGGAGTGTCAATCAGATTGAGCTGGTAGGTCTGGCCGTCGTTGGCCGTGTAGTGCATGCGGACGGCGTGCGCCTTGATGGTGATGCCGCGCTCGCGCTCCAGTTCCATGGCATCCAGCACCTGCTCCTGGCCGGCCATCTCGCGCGCGCTGAGCGAACCGGTAATCTCCAGGATGCGGTCGCTGAGGGTCGTCTTGCCGTGGTCAATGTGCGCGATGATCGCGAAGTTACGAATCAGAGTGCGGTCCATGCCCTGCTTTCAAAAACCTGGCGGCCATGCCCTTAGCGAGGCTGCGCCGAAGTGGAGATTCTCTCAATTTTACCATTGGCGCGCTGGTTTCCCCCGCCGGAGGGCCGGCGCAGGTTGCGGGTGACTGGCTGGGTTCCCGGGGCGGCCACAGAGGGGCGTCCGGACGGATACAATGGAAGAGTTCCCGGGGAAATTGGCAATCCGGCGTCCGAGGCCTCATCGCGGCCTGGACCGGCTTCCGGTACACTGGGTGCATCGGCACAGTTTGGGAGGCAACCTTGGTAAAACGTTTTGCAATTTTGATGGCGGTGCTGCTGCTGGCCGCGGCCGCCATGGCGCAGGCGCCCACCAGTGGCAATGTGTACTTTGGCTGGACGATGAACCACGCCAACGCAGGCTTTGGCACCACCGGCCACATCAACGGCTGGCAGGTTTCCGCCGAAGGCAAGATCGCGCCTTTCGTTGGCATAGTGGCCGATTTGAGCGAAAGCTATGGCACGATGCCGATTCCGAACTCAGCGCTGTTTGGCGGCTCGGGCAGCACTCCGGCACAGTCGCGCATTGTCACCTATATGGTGGGACCGCGCGTCTCGGTCTCGGTCGGCAAGTTCCGCCCGTTTGCGCAGGTGCTGGTGGGCGGCGCTCACCTGCACCAGGACACCCCGCAGTATGAGTCGGCCTACGTCTGGTCCGAGTCCGAAGTGACGGACTCCTTTGGCGGCGGCGTGGACTACAAGCTATTGAAGATACTTGCCCTGCGCGTGCAGGGTGACGTGCTGCAGACCCGCTTCCATCAGGGCCACCAGACCGATGAGCGCTTTGGCACCGGATTGGTGATTCGCTTCTAGGTTCGCGCGGCTACACAAAAGAAGATTCACAAGAGGAGCGGTGTAATCACGCCGCTCCTCTTTGTTTTGCACGGCATGTTTTACGCGCATATCTCCGCCGTGGATTTCCCACTCGACGAAGAAAGGCCCCGGATGCTCTCCGGGGCCTTTCGTCTTACTGGTGGGGACTGGCTATTCGTAGGCCAGGGCCTCGATGGGGTCTTTCTGCGCGGCGCGCAGAGCCGGATACAGGGCGCCAAGCAGGGCTCCCAGGATGGCCAGGACGGCGGCGCGGATGGCCCAGTGGTTATCCCACACCATCTTGTGCAGCGGATAGCGATGGTTGATGATTGCTGCCCCCAGGCCGGTGATGACGATGCCCAGCAGCACTCCACCCACGGCCAGCAGGAAGGCCTCGCGCAGCACCACGTTCAGGATGTACCAGCGCGTGGCGCCCAGGCTCTTGAGAATGCCGATCTCGCGAGTGCGCTCCATGACCGCCGTGTACATGGACTGGAAGATGACGATGAAGCCGATGACCAGTGCGATGCCGATGACGATGTCAAAAAATGTGGCCAGAAACGGAATGTTGCCAACCGTCATCAGCGAGGCGTATTCCGCCAGCGAGCGCGCCACGTACTGATCCATGCCGGGAATCTGTTTGACCGCCTGCACGATGGCCTCGGCATTCTCCGGCTGGTCGGCCTTGACGTAGAACATGCTGGCCTTGCCCTCGCTGCCCAGCATATCTTGCAGGGTGGTGATGGGCAGGTAGCGGCGTGCACCCTTGCCATGCTCCACGATGCCGCAGATGCGGAAGTCCTGCTGTAGCACTGTAAAGTGATCGCCCACCTTGGCGTTATGCTGCTCGGCAAACAGGTCGTCCACGATCATGTCGTAGGGCCCCGTAAAGCCGCCGCCGGAGATGTACTGGAAAGGCCGTCCCATTTTGTCGAAGTTGTTCGGCGAGTTGGGATCGAGGTCAATGCCGTCAATCACCTCCAGGTTCTTGGTGGTGATGATGTGCATGACGATGGGCGCCACGGCAGTGACGTGCGGCACGGTGCGGAGCTTATCCGCCACCTTGATGGAGACCGGCGCGCCGGTGATGCCGGTGAAAAAGCTCGATC
>CAVRDQ010000011.1:0-6419 GCA_963719655.1 uncultured Acidobacteriota bacterium
TGGGCCTTCGGCGACTCGCTTGCGGCGCTCGCCGCAGGCGCGTTCGTGATGCAGTTCGGCGTGCAGGGCGTTTTCGGCGTGATTCCCGCGCACCTGAACGAGCTTGCGCCGCCCGCGGTGCGCAGCTTGTTTCCTGGAGTCGTTTACCAGCTTGGCATGTTGATCGGCGCGCCTTCGGTCGGCGTCGAGTTCGCGCTGAGACGGACGTTTGGTTATTCATGGGCGCTGGCCGCATTTGAAATCGCGTCGATCGTGGCGCTGGTTGTGCTTTGCTCGCTTGGGCGGAGCGGAAGGACAGGGAATTAGAAAACAGCTTCTAGCTGCTAGCTCCTTGCATTCAGCTCACCGTGGTCCGCGGCCGGCTCCAACGGTGCTGCGCAGTTTCACAGTTCCACAGTCTCTGTGGGCCGCGGGATCGCCGAGTGTAAATGATTGATTTCAAATGTTTTGATTGGCATCACAGTTTCACAGATTCTGTGACGATGCGGGGTTTTTGCCGTAGGCCGCTGATTCTGTGTTGGTTGCAGGCTCCACAGTTTCCCAGCCCACTTTCGCACCAGAAGCAGGTATGGCAGGAGGGGGGGAGGGGGTATTGGAGGTTGGCGCGCCTGATTTTTGGGAGGGTTTGGAGGAGATAGGCGACGACGGCGGGAGAGGGAAGTCTCGTGTTCGGCGGCCCAGACACGCGCCCTGAGGTGGGCGGTATCGGAGTGGAGATGGAAGAGGTGCCGATGCAGAAGAGCACGCTGCAGGAGTTTGAGGCCAAGCTGGTGCTGCACAAGCACGGGGAAGCGCTGCTGAAGAAGTCGATCGAAGAGGCGCGGCGGGCAGGCTACTTGCAGAGTCGCAAGATCCGGGTGGCGCTCGACACCACGCCGATCTTGGGCAAGGGGGCGGTGCAGGACACCTACAATCTGCTGGCGGAAGGGATCGAACAACTGGCCTGCCGGTTGGCGGAAGGGGAAGGGGAGACGGGAGCAGCGTGGGCGGAGCGGCAAGGTTTGAGTCGCTACTTTGGCAGCAGCCTGAAAGGTGAGGCAGCGATTGATTGGGACGACAAGAAACAACGCGAGCAGTTGCTCCGGAGACGTTACGGAGATTTGCCGAGACACCGGTGGCGCGCAAGGCAATCAACACGATCAAGGATCGCGTGGCCGGCATGAACTGGCGCATTCAGCCGCGGCGGGGCCGCGTGCTGGACGAGGAGATGAAGGCGCGCATCCAGGTGCTGACCGAGACGCTGGAGCAGCCGAATCCGGATGACAGCTTTCGCAGCTTCAGCGAGCAGGTGCTGGAGGACATCATCGTGGGCGGCTACGGCGCGGTGGAGATGCGTTTGACCGGCAACGACCAGAAGCCGCTGGCGCTGTTTCCCGTGGACGGGGCGACGATCCAGATGCGGGCGGAGTGGAATGGCGATCCCGACCAGGTGCGCTACGTGCAGACGGGGCCGCTGGGAATGGGCAAACCGGTGGAGCTGAAGGATCGCGAGCTGAGTTATATAAGGCTGAACCCGCGCAGCTACACGCCCTTCGGGCTGGGACGGCTGGAGGTGGCGTTCGAGACGATTCACGAGTTCCTGGGGGCTCACCGCTTTGCCGCCAAACTGGCCAGCAACAGCGTGGTGCAGTACGCGCTGTGGATGCAGGACATGGATCCCAACCAGCACGAGAGGCTGATTCGCTGGTGGCAGGACGAGATTGAAGGCACGGGGCGGGTGCCGATTCTTACGGCGGAGACGAAGCCCGAGGTGTTGAGGTTTGGCGCCGGCACGGACAGCGATCTGCGATTGCAGTGGCAGCAGTTTTTAATCCGCGTGATTGCCGCGGCCTTTGATCTGCCTCCGCTATTGCTGGGGGTGGAGGCCGACGTGAATAAGGCGACGGCCGGCGAGCTGACGGAGCAGGCCTTCCGCACGGCGATTGTGCCGACGGCGCGATTGCTGAGCGAGCACATTACTCGCGACGCCATTGCCAAGCGGCTGGGTTGGGACGACCTGGAATTCGTCTTTCTGGATCTGGATGCGACCGATCCGCTGGAGCAGGCGCAGATTGACCAGATTCTTTTGAACTGCGGCGTGCTGACGGTGAACGAGGCGCGCTCGGCCAGGGGATGGCAGCCTTTGAGTGATACGGGGGTGAATGAGTGAGAGCAATGAAGCTGGAGGCGATGGCGCTGGCGATGCCGGAGGTGAAGGGGCATCCGAATCGAAGAGAGTTTCGCGGGGTGCTTACCATGGCGGACGAGCCGAGCGATCGGGCTCCGAGTGGCGCGAAGGGGCACCGGGTCATGCTGACGGCCATGGCCACGGAGAGGGCGCTGCCGAGTTTGCTGGGCATGGCCGTGGACTACTCTCCGGAACTGGACCGCCACGACGCGAAGCGCAAGGTGGGCGTGATTACGGCGGCCGACATGCGCCGCGGCCAGGGGCGGGCACAGAAGGTGGATGTGCGAGGACACCTGTTCGAGCGCGACTTTCCGGAGGTGGTGGCCGAGATGGCACGGCGCAAGGGCGAGCTGGGAATGAGCTACGAGATCGCCGACGTGCGCGTGGTGGACGTGGAGGCTCCGGTGTGGGTGGCGACGGAGTTCACCTTTACCGGGGCGGCGGTGCTGCTGCGGGAGAAGGCGGCGTACCAGGGGACGAGCGTGGAGTTGGGGTAAGAGCGAGGTTTCAGAGGTTTCGAAGGTTTCAAAGTTTCAGAGGTTAGGAGCAAGAGCAAAGGCAACAACAAAGGACCCACCCTAGCAACAACGGCTAGGGTGGGGCACCCGAAAGAGCAAGAGCAACTACCCCACTCAAGCCCACAGAAGGCTTGAATGGGGCACCCGGTGGTGGGTGACCTTGTACGGCGCCTTGGGTTGGAACGTGGCAGGGGTCCTTCGCTTCGCTCAGGATGACACCTTTGAAACAAGAGCAAAAGCAAAGGCAAGGGCAAGAGCAACTACCCCATTCAAGCCAACAGAAGGCTTGAATGGGGCACCCGGCACCTGGTGAACTGCTCCACCCTCCGCCAAAAGAGGGCGGAAGGGTGGGGCATCCGGAGCACCAGGGATCGAGCGTGGAGTTGGGATAGAGGGTGCGGGCGAGTGGGATTACGCGTGGGGAGCGGCCATGGCTGCTCCCCATAAACATTTTGGGAGAAAAGATGAACGAGGAGGAGAAGGTGGAAGAGACGGAGAAGGGGGCAGGGATCGAGACGAATACGCAGAGTTCCCTGGAGCAATGCGCGGCACAGTTGAGCAGCGCGGCCGAGGCTCTGGAGCGAGTGATCGGAAAGCTGGAGGCTCAGTACGAGTCGCTGAACCAGAAGATTGACCGCATTATCGCTACGGTTGACAAGGCCACCGTGGAGAAGCAGAGCGCGGTGGAGAAGCCGGAGGAGAAAGCGGCAGAGAGCAAGCCGGCAGAAGCGAAGCACAAGAGCGTTGCGGCAGAAGGCGAACGAGTCGAGCGTCGCACGCTGGCTCCGCTGGTGGGGCGACTGCTGGCCAAGGGCGGCGAGGTGGTGGGGATGGATTCCGGCACGCTGGAGAAGGCGCTGAAGGGATTGACCATTGAGCAGCGCATGGCGGTGAAGGGCGAGCTGGCACGGGCCGGCTGGCTGGGGTAGGGGAGAGCAGGTTTCAGAGGTTTCGAAGGTTTCAAAGGTTCGAAGGTTAAGAGCAAGAGCAAGAGCAAGAGCGAGAGCAAGAGCAACGGCAAGAGCAAGAGCAACGGCAAGAGCAAGAGCAACGGCAAGAGCAAGAGCAACGGCAAGAGCAAGGGCCCCACCCTCCGCCAACTGAAGGCGGAAGGGTAGGGCACCCGCGAAGACCCCATTCAAGCCAGGAGAAGGTTTGCATGGGGCACCCGGCGGTGGGTGACCTTGTACGGCGCGTCGGGTTGGAACGTGGCAGGGGTCCTTCGCTTCGCTCAGGATGACACCTTTGAAACAAGAGCAAGAGCAAGAGCAACGGCAAGAGCAAGAGCAACGGCAAGAGCAAGAGCAACGGCAAGAGCAAGAGCAACGGCAAGAGCAAGAGCAACGGCAAGAGCAAGAGCAACGGCAAGAGCAAGAGCAACGGCCCCACCCTCCGCCAACAGAAGGCGGAAGGGTAGGGCACCCGCGAAGACCCCATTCACGCCAGGAGAAGGTTTGCATGGGGCACCCGCGGCTTTGTGGGTGGGGCGAAAACCAGAACAGCGACTTTTGAAAGCAGCGAAAGAAGAAAGGGAGAAAAGGAAACGATGAATACGCAATTTGTGGATTTGCATGCGGCAGCCGACTACATGGGGCCGGGGGCAATTGAAATCGAGATGTACCAGAAGGAGATCTTCGACATCTGCCAGCGCCGCGGCGCTTTCGGCCAGCGCATTGTGAACGTACCGGCGACGGGACATCCTTCACGCTTCTTCGAAGAGACGGCGATTCCGTCGCCTTCGGCGGCAAACGCCTTTGTGGACCCGCGCAACATTGCGGCCAGCACGGTGTCTCCGACGAGGGTGGAGCGCTCGGTGCCGCTGAAGGCCCTGGTGTCGCAGATCAACTACAACCTGTTCGACATCGAGTTGGGCAACCAGCAGGAGCAGTTTGCGTTCCTCCAGGCGAAAGACTTGAAGGACGCGGTGGACGGGCTGATGCGCACCCACGACGTCTCGCTGTGGAACGGCAACGACACTTCGCTGAGCACGCCGACGACCTTCCAGTACTTTGGCGCCGCGGGTCAGATTGCGGCGGGCGGCCAGGTGGTGAGCGTGCCGACGACGGAAAGCATTGTGGACGGCTTGAAGAGCCAGGTGGCGGCCATGGTGTCGAACAGCAGCTACGAGGTGCGGCCGACGGCGATTTACGCCAACCCCGTGCTGCTGGATTTGATTGACCGCGAGATGAAGACCGAGTTCAACGTGGTGCTGAGCACGACCCAGGTGGCCGGCGGTTTGACGGTGAAGACGCTCTCGACGCAGGCGGGCGAGTTGCCGCTGATTCCTGAGTGGGCGCTTGGCTACACCGGGACTCCGGGCACGGGCACGGCAAACCTGCCGGCCTACATCGTGACCGAAGACCTGATCGAGTATCACTGGCTGACCGATGTGAATCCGCGGGTCTTCCAACTGGGACTGAGCGGCAGCCTGGCTCGCCAGCTGGTGGTGGTCAAGTTCGGCGGCATGGTGGTGAAGGGCGCCAACTACGCGCACTCGCTGGTGAACGTGACCCGGTAAAAGACGGTTTCGAAGGTTCCGGAGGTTTCGGAAGTTTCGGAGGTTGAAGAGCAAAGGCAACGGCAATACAATGCCTTCGCCGGTACCTCACCCGCTGAGGAGTTAGGGTGGTCGAACCTTACAAGGAAGGGTTGGCAGCGCGATTGGGGTATCCGCAAATTCAACCTCGATGATCTCTATGTGCGGTTCTTCCGGATCGCCGAGCGGCGGATCGCCGAGGGCACCGGCCGCGGCGTCGTTTGCTTCATCAGCAACCATTCGTGGCTGTCGGATATGTCCTATGTAGTCATGCGCAAGAGGTTGCTCGCCGAGTTCGATCGGATGTGGATTGATAATCTCCACGGTAATCGCAAGATCAGCGAACGCGGCCCGGACGTCGATGCGCCCGTCCGCCGTGTACACCTTCTGCACCGCATATCCCTCCGGCCGCTGAATCCGGTAATAGTAAATCTCTTCCAGATCCACTTCTCCCGGCGGTGTTATGCACGTCGTGCTTGTGCGGCGGAAAGCTCGACCAATTGCCCGCTGGCGTAAACACCTCCACCACCATCAGCCGGTGCGCCAGTAAAAGCCGCTCCGGCGGCAACATGGAATTGATTTGCCGCGTCGCATTTCCGCCCCCGCGAATCTCGATGCCCACGTGCGCCGGCGTTACCAGCCGCGCCGGGTACTCGTCCTCGGCCTTTGCGTAGCAAAACGCCAGGTCGCAGGCCGCATCGGCGCTCACAGTGAAACGAGTGCGGACAGGACAAGCGTATAAGGCAGCCCGTCAAAAACCGTCCGCGCTGCCCAAACCTATGCCACTCGCCCCGCGAGCTCGTTACCGAGCAAATGCTCGCCCAACACCACAATGGCCAGTTCGCGGTTGGCCGTTTCGCCGCTGTACTTCTGGCCGGCTTCCATCTTCCGAGTCTCAAACGATAAAAATTCGTATCCGAAACTATCAATCCGGTCGCGGAACGTTCGGGCTGGATAAGCAGGGTCACTGAGCGACTCTCCAGGGGTAGCTTCACGCAAAACGCCGGCAAATGGAACACGGGCCCATGCCGAACGAAAAGACAAGCAAAGTTGCACACGTGTGCACCTTTCCATCATCCGACGCCTCCGACCGCCTGTCAACAGAAATACCGGTTTCTTCGGTAACCGGTTTCTTGCCCGTATCTTGTGGAGCACAAGCGAACAATACGCTGAACGAAGGCACGCCCGGCAGGAACAA
>CAVRDQ010000012.1:0-16734 GCA_963719655.1 uncultured Acidobacteriota bacterium
CAAACTTATTATGCGGTGCACCGCATAACAAATTCTCTTTGACTTAGGAGCAATAACGCTGAGTAATGATTTTAAGGTCATTGGGCTTGGCAAACCCCTGCAAGTGCATCCAAACATGATCTATCTTCGGATTGTATCACATATCATCGTGAACACGTTTATTGTGGTGATGAATTCGACCGCTCATAGGATGGACATTCACCATTGACGATGGTAAGCAACACATCCATAAGAATATAAGTTTCTCTTCTGCGAAAAGTCTTTTCTTCCTGTCATTAATGAGCTGGTTTTTCCCCTCCAGGTGCAAGGTTACAAATAAAAATCTACAAAAGTCCACAAAAATCAAATTTATGTATAACCACTTTTCGGATGGCGAACCTACTTGGGATTAATCAGGACACTTTGTCTCATCCCTCTCTCTTTGGGGTTCGGTTTCTTTCGTGAATTACAACTTGTTCCAGCCGGCAGTTGTCGCACCTTAAACTGTCCTATCAAAGGGCTATTTCGCTGTGGGAATGTTTCTATGACCATATTCCGTCTCAGGCTGAAGAATTAAATCCTGACTTGAAAACCTCGGCTCACACATGCTGACGGACATGCGTGTAATGATGATCGCAAGATGCCGATTCCCATTCCTCCTGTCGGCCTTCCTTTCATTTAATCACAACGTATTGAGGCCGGTCGATCCGTCCAAAATTAATTTTTTGAAGAACATATGCATGAGATCTGGTTACATTCCGGTTACACCTACTCTGAAATGGTTATCCAGATTGAATCTCAGAAGAGCTCATGGATTTGAGTTCCATGTCGCCATGCATTACCAAAAGGAATTCTCGCATGCATGCATATTAGTCGTTATCTTTGCTTTCAAATACAATGGGACGGGATCAATAATCAAATTATGTTACTACGGACAAAAGGGAGCGAGCGGGGCAAAATGAGAATAATTTATTTATTATAAGTTAATGAGGACAGCACTTATTATGACATTGTCAGTCAAGTCAAAAATAGGTCAGGACAGCTAAAGCGAATATATCGTCTATTTTCTATCCAGCTCATCCCTCACGGCCAGACCCAGTTTCTCTAGGACATAGGGCTTTCTCACGTAGGCACCAGCACCAAGGACTTGGGCGGCATGCACACGTTCGGACTCTGAGTAACCGCTCACGATGATCGCCTTCTGTTGCGGATGGACCTCAAGGACTTTGTTGAAGGTCTCAAGACCATCCATGCCGGGCTCCATGATCATGTCCAGAACTATCAAGTTGGTTTGGTGATCCTTTAAGTATATTATCGCTTCCTCACCGCTGGAAACACTAGATACTTTGTAATTCAGCTTCCTGAGCATACTTGCTGCCAGATCACACTGGCCCTTGATGTCATCCACGATGAGAATGGATTCGCCGCAGCCCATGTATTCAGACATGGATATGGCGGCAGCTTCAGCAGTGATGTCTTCCCTCGTTACGGGAAAATACAAGGTAAAGATACTCCCTTTCCCCTCTTCGCTCTGAACGTTAATGTATCCATTGTGATCCTTCACCGTACCCCAGACCACCGCCAATCCTAGCCCCGTTCCGCTCCTTCCCATGACCTTTTTCGTGTAAAACGGCTCAAAGATGCGTTTCAAATCAGCTGCGGGTATTCCTTCGCCACTATCCGAGACAGAAATAACGATATAGTCACCCTCCCGGATTTCATCATATCCCTGAATCGGCCCGTCCAAATACTGATTAGCAGTTTTGATGGTCACAGTGCCACCTTTTGGCATGGCCTCGCTAGCATTCGAAAGCAAATTAAATAAAGTCTTGCCAAGATGCACGGAAGAACCCGATATGTTCAAAAGGTCTGGCTCCAGATCGGTATTGATCTTCACTGAGGGATGGTACGAAGCTAAATTCATAAATTCAGGTGACTTTTGAAAATCAGCGATGGTCTTGTTCAGACTAATTACCTTCCGGCAGGCGACGCCTCTCCTCGCTAGAGTCAACAGATCCTGAACAATCGCAGCAGCCCGATGACCTGCCTCCATGATATTCGTAAGGTCTGGCCTGAGCGGGCTTGCCTGATCCACCTCCCCAAGAAGCAGCTCCGCATAACCGGCGACAACACCCAGAACATTATTGAGATCGTGGGCGACACCTCCTGCCAGGGTTCCGATGGACTCCATTTTCTCCGCCCGTTGCAGGCGCTCCTGCAGCTTTTGCCTTTCCCCTTCTTCCTGTTTGTGAGCGGTGATATCCCAGACGATACCGTTGAACCTCATCGGCCGATCAGCATCGTCGCGAACCAGCTTGCCCCGAGTACTTATATAATGAACACTCCCGTCTGGCCAAACAACACGGTACTCACCTCTGTAGATTTCATCTTGGGCGATGGCCTTGGAAAGTGCTTCACCAATCATAGCCCTATCATCTGGATGCACCGCCTCAATGAACTCCTCCCTGGTTCCGCTGAAGGTTGACGGGTCGATTCCCCGTAGATGACAGACCTGCTCATCATAATATAGCTTGTAAGGACTAATATCCAAATGCCACGCACCCAAGCCCGCTGACCGCAGGGCAAGATCAAGTTGTGCCGTGTTTTCCCGCAACGCCTCCTCAGCCTGCCTGCGCGCGGTGACATCCCACGAAAGGGTCCGAAATCCAATCGGCTTGCCTGCTTCGTCTCTTATAAGTGATGCAGATAATTCGGTAAACCCTTCAGTCCCATCTTTTCGTATATATTCTATGTCAAATGCCTTAATCGGCTCGCCGGTTCTGTAAAGTTGATTGAATAGTTCGGCAGTTTTTTTGGCAGTTGCTTCATGCGAAAAGTTCCGATAGTTCATTCCAATTAATTCATCCTTTGAATATCCGAGATGATTGCTCATGGCAGAATTAACGAAGATAAAGTTACCGGCAAGATCAAGCTCATAATATCCCTCTTCAATGCTCTCCAGAATTTCCCGATATTTTTTTTCGCTCTCTTTAAGCCTCTCCTCAGTATGTTTTCGGGCCGTAATATCCCGGCCTATGCCTCGAAAACCGACAGGATTGCCCGATTTATCCCGGACCAGTGATATCGATCTTTCTGCGATTCTAAGCGATCCATCCTTTCGTAAGCTTTTGTATTCCACGCTTTTTATGGGAATTCCTGTGCGATGAACGGTATCATAAATTTTAAATACCCGTTCTGCTTCTTCCCGCGTAGATGCCGGTCCCAACGCGATAGAGCCATATATTCTTCATAGGAATAGCCCAGTGATTTCAAAAAGGATTCATTGCAGAAAGTCAGGTTGCCTGAAAGATCCATTTCAAAGCAGGCATCTTCCGCATTTTCAATAAAAGCTCGGGCTCTTTCTCGTTCAGCTTCTAATTGCTTGCGCCCGGTGATATCGCGGAAATTTACCAAAATACCCGCTATATCTGGATCATGCAAAAGGTTGACCCCGGCAATTTCTATCCACGTGAAACTGCCGTCCTTGCGGCGGTATCGACATTCCGCATTGCGCACACCGTTTGGTTCATCCAGGAGACCACCAAATAATTTCTGCAAGCATTCGAGGTCCTCGGGGTGCACATTTTCCAGTGGCTTAATGCCCACAACGTCCTCAGGCTTCCGGCCAAACCATTTCACGATATTTGGACTCATGTATCTGATTATGCCGTCTTTATCCATGATGGCGATAACATCAGCAATGTTTGCGATCATGGCACGCTGTTTGGCTTCACTCCTTCGCAGCGCCTCCTCGGCGCGCTTGCGGTCGCCGATACTCTTGCTGACGCTGAGAATATGCGGAACGCCATCTAAATCAAACAGGGAGGCACACATGATCCCGGGGTCGAGCCTTCCGTCTTTCAGACGAAACAACGCTTCATAGTTGCTCACTTCACCGTGTTTTCTCAGTTCTCCGCCAGCCGCTCCCGGTCTTCGAGGTTTTCCCAGATGTCCAGTTCACTAGATATCTTGCCGATAACGTCCTCTTCCCGGTATCCCGTCAGTTTTGTAAATCCCTCATTGATCGAGACATACAAACCGTCTGAAAGACGATTGATACTGATGGCATCCTGATTAGTATGAAAGGCTTTTCGGTATTTTTCTTCCCCCCTCTTCATGGCCTCGCTGGATCGATGAAGTTGTGCTACTGAATGCTCCAGTTCCTGAATTCTCTGTTGTAAAACGGATATCTCCTCGATCGGTTCCGGATTTGTTCTGAGCGGGACTAACATCTGATTCTCCTCTGTCACGAATAAATGATCAATGTATTGCATAAAATCGGACCACATTTGTTGCGCGAATACCCTGTGGCTTTCAATAAAACCTCAGATGTTGATTGCGGCTTGAAGTATTGGATATCCCTTAAAATCTTCAGATAGTCATACTTCCAGAAACTGGTCCGTTTAAAACCAATCTGCATAGAAAACCGTCAATATATTGACATGCTGTGCTGATAGCTTTGCCCTTGAGTGTTTTCACTGAGAGGGCAGGAGCGAAATTAAAGTGCCCTTCATGCATGACTGCCATCTCATAAATTTTTTTTCTTCTTGAGGCACAGCCTAATACAATATTTTAAAGTTATTCTGACAAAGCACCGATAGCAACATTGAAGGCTACGATTCCGATATCGAATCATTGGGTAGGACAAATGAATGAATAAAAAGAAGGTGTCCGGGATATGGTCTCGCATACCATGGCCAGCTGCGTAACAGGGGATTGTTGATTTGAATGGGATGTTAGGGTTAAAAGTAAGCCAAATATTAAGCGAGGGAACTCAATAATGAAACGCATAAAATTAGATGCCAAAATCACAGGAAGCTTTATTTTAGTTGCCCTTATCAGTGCCATCGTGGGGATTATTGGAATAATAGGAATACATTTAATAGACAACGCCGATATTTTTCTCGTCGAGCGCAATTTGATACCTACGGTTCATATATCGAAAGCCGAAACCGAATTGTATAAAATACGGGCGACTATGCGCGATGTCCTTCTTAAGACCGATGTCGCCGAGATAACGCTGCCGTTGATCTTATAAAAAAAAGCAGAAGCACCATTGACGATAAATTTGCAATATTTGAAAAATCGATCCACTCAAACGAGATGAGAGAACAATATGGGAAGCTGAAAACGGCGATGGTGAATTACAATAATGTCTGTGATGAAGTTCTAAGCGCCGCCTTACAAGGGAACAAGGCAGAAGGGAACCAGATCGCCTTCGGCAAGGGGGCGCCCATTGCTGGAGAAGCAACGGCCGCTTTTTCAAAAATAATGGAAATGAGACTCGCTTCATCTAAAGCCGGTTCCGATGAAAATTCCTCACTGGCAAACAAACTGACATTGGTCATGATCTTAGTAACCGTATTGGGTTTTTTGCTTGCTGCCGGGGGTGGGATTATGCTGGCCCGCTCAATCACAAAGCCCCTGAACCGTGTCATCCTTGGCCTGGGTGAGGCTTCTGCTCAAGTGGCCTCGGCCTCTGGACAGGTTGCGACGTCGAGCCAGAACCTGGCCGAAGGATCTTCCGAGCAGGCTGCCACGGTGGAGGAGACCTCTTCTGCCACGGAAGAACTTGCAGCCATGACCAAGCAAAACGCAGACAATGCCCATGAAGCAAAGACCATTATGGGAGACGCCAAAACAGTCGTGGGAAATGTTAACGCCAAGATGCAGCAGATGGTTGGGGCGATTGGAGAAATCACTCATTCCAGTGAGGAGACGAGCAAGATCATCAAGACGATCGACGAGATTTCCTTCCAGACCAATCTGCTCGCACTGAATGCAGCAGTCGAAGCGGCCCGGGCCGGCGAGGCAGGAGCGGGCTTCGCTGTTGTTGCGGACGAAGTACGGAATCTTGCAATGCGTGCAGCAGAGGCTGCAAAGAATACATCCAGCTTGATTGAGGGCACAGTCAAGAAGATCAAGGAAGGCTCCGACCTGGTGGGCAGCACCAACCAGGGGTTTGCTCAGGTAGCCGAATACGCAGCGAAGGTGGGCACGCTGATCGATGAAATCGAAGCAGCTTCCAGTGAACAGGCCAAAGGAATCAGCCAGATCAACAATGCAGTCAACGAAATGAACAAGGTCGTCCAGAACAATGCGTCCAGTGCCGAAGAATCGGCTTCTGCGGCTGAAGAGATGAGTGCACAAGCCGAGCAGATGCAGCAGTATGTTGCTGAACTTCAAGGTGTTGTTGGCGGTACTGCGGCCAATGGCGGGAACCATCATAAGAGCTTGAGTTACGGCCCGCAAATGTCGATTTCAAATGACCTTCGCCAACCCCTTTCCCCTGCCAGAGGGAAGAGTATCATCTCCTCGAGCAAGGCAAAAATCGTCAGCCCCGAGAAACTATTCCCATGAATGATCAGTTTTACGGAAATATAAATTTCAGAGGAGATTGAGCTATGGGAGAAACGCGGGAAACGGACACCCAGGCAAAAGATTCCAAACATCGAGAAGGAAAATACCTGACTTTTGCACTTGCAGGGGAAGAATACGGTCTCCCCATTCTGATGATCAAAGAAATTATAGGGCTGATGCCCTATCACCTCTATCCCAGAGGCACCGCAATTTGTGAAAGGCGTGATCAATCTCCGTGGCAAGGTGATTCCGGTGGTGGACCTGAGGCTTAAATTTGGGCTGAATGCAAAAGAGTACACGGAACGGACCTGCGTCATCGTTGTAGAGATTCCCTCGGAGAGAAACAAAATTTTAATGGGAATCGTTGTAGACTCTGTCTCCGAAGTCCTCAGCATCAAAGCAGCTGATATCGAAGATACCCCGACGTTCGGAACCAATCTGGAGACCGCTTATATTCTCGGGATGGCAAAGGTAGAGAACAGAGTCATGATACTCCTGGATATTAATAGGGTATTAACCGTCCACGATTTTTCGTTTATATCCGAAGCAGCGTAAAATAGCAGCGCCTTGAAGGGGAACGTTCCGCTGGAATGTTCCCCTTCAAGGCGGACATAGACGAGAGTTCCGAAAAGGTTAAACCGTCAGAGAACTCATCGGCGATTAGTCGGCGACTTCATGGTTATGCTGAATGCCTGCCGGAAGTTCTGCCTCGCCTCGATGCTGTCATGAAGAGATACCCGGGTCTCGTTTTCACGTTCGCTGGACATGTCGGTGACGGTAATTTCCATATTATCGCGCTCATGAACATCTCGTAGCCCTTTGAAAGGGGCATCATTCCCGGGCCTTCGGAGGAGGTTTACAAACCTTGTTCCCCAATCCGGCGGATCGATCATGAGCGAGTATCCCCGATATGAAGCTGAAAACCATACCCGACAGGCTCGAATGAAAGAGCTCCAATAGCTCGGTGCCTGATGCGGCAATGCTGCATGGTCTTCACGAACCGCATGACTTCTCGCCCTCGAAAGGGAAGACAGAAGCCTTGAACGGTTCCGATCAGCGTTGAGGACTTCAGATTCAAGGGATAATTCTTATGCGTCGTTTTCGTAAAATTGGCTAAGCCAGTGGATGACAAACTTGCGAAATAAAATCCCCAACCCTCCGCTCTCCGGTGAAAGAATGAACGCTCTTCGCCTTCAGCGCCTCGGCCTTCATCGGCCTCGTCTTCGGCATCTACCCGGCGTGGAAGGCCGCCAACCTCGATCCCATCGAGGCGCTGCGCTACGAATAGCAATTTGACTGCGCTATACTCTTGGACCATGAAAGACTGGCTTGGGCCTTTGGCGTTCCTGGCATTTGCATTTGTGTACTGTGGGTACCTGCTATGGCAATGGTGGCGAAACTGGCTGAAATTCAGAGGATGGGAGTCCTGGCCATCTGCGAACGGCTGCGTCGAACAGGTTGGGGTAGAAGCGAAAAGCACAGGTAAGGGCCCATACTATGTTGCAAATATTGGTTACTCATATTGGGTTGACGGTGAGTGTTACGGTGGCGTTCATACTGAAAGTTACACCTATGAAATAGAAGCGATCCAATATGCAGACACTAAGCGCGGAGGCTCCTTGATTGTGCATTACAATCCTGAACGAGTAGAACTTTCGCGAGTGTTCGAGTGGGTGTAACAAAGGGCACAGCCTCCGCGGCCGTGCCCTTACTTTGAAACCTTGCAACTTTGAAACCTTGAAACCTCGCCTTTAGTCGTGCACTCCATCCATGAACGCGCGCAGTTTGCGTGAGCGCGACGGATGACGCAGCTTGCGCAGGGCCTTCGCTTCAATCTGGCGGATGCGTTCGCGGGTAACGGCAAACGACTGGCCTACTTCTTCCAGCGTGTGCTCGCTGCCGTCTTCCAAACCAAAGCGCATCTTGATGACCTTTTCCTCGCGCGGCGTCAGCGTGCGCAACACCTGGCTGGTCTGGTCCTTCAGGTTCACGTTGATCACGGCCTCGGCCGGCGAGACCACGGCGCGATCTTCGATGAAGTCGCCCAGGTGCGAATCCTCTTCCTCGCCAATCGGAGTCTCCAGCGAGATCGGCTCCTGCGCAATCTTCAGCACCTTGCGCACCTTCGCCACCGGAATATCCATGCGGCGCGCGATCTCTTCGCTGGTTGGCTCGCGGCCAAGCTCCTGCACCAACTGGCGGCTGGTGCGGATCAGCTTGTTGATCGTCTCGATCATGTGCACCGGGATGCGGATGGTCCTCGCCTGGTCGGCGATGGCGCGGGTAATGGCCTGGCGAATCCACCACGTCGCGTAGGTCGAGAACTTGTAGCCACGGCGGTACTCGAACTTGTCCACGGCCTTCATCAGGCCGATGTTGCCCTCCTGAATCAAATCCAGGAACTGCAGGCCGCGGTTCGTGTACTTCTTCGCAATGCTGACCACCAGTCGCAGGTTCGCCTCAATCAGCTCGCGCTTGGCGTGCTCGGCGTCCATGTCTCCCTGGATGATCTCGCGCTGCGTCCGCTTCAGTTCGGGGAACGCGGCTCCGGCCTCCACTTCGATGCGCTCCATGTCGGTGCGCACCGCGCGAATCTGCTTGCGGATTTCCTTCTTCTGCTCCTCGACCTTGGTGAACTCGCAGCGCTTTTCCAGGTTCAACACCTGGCGGTCCAGGGCCTTCATGTTCTCGACCGTCTTGTTCACGCGGTCAATCAGGCGCTTGCGTTCCTGGTTGGTAAAGCGCAGCGCGCGGATGGCGCGGCTGACTTCGACCTGCTCGCGCCCCAAGGCCCAGTAGGCCTTGCGATGGTCGCGAATCTTCTTCTTGTCCTTGCCGGGCTGCCCGATGTCGGCCAGCTTCGTCACCAGCACCACGGCCTTCTTGTAGTGCTTGGCCAGCTCGTCTACCTTGCCGGTGATCTCCTTCAAACGGCCCTGCAGAACCTCGTCGGTGATCTCCTCTTCGTCGAAGACCACGACTTCCTTGACGGAGCGCACCTGGCGCTTCACGTCGTCGCCAATGGCCAACACCTCGCGAATGACGATGGCCGAGCGCGACAGAGCCTTCAGCACCCGCAACTGCCCGCGCTCAATGCGCTTGGCAATCTCCACCTCGCCCTCGCGGGTCAGCAGCGGAACCGTGCCCATCTCGCGCAGATACATACGCACCGGGTCGTTGGTCTTTTCCAGTGCACCGGGCGTCAGGTCCAGCTCAACGTCCTCGCCCTCTTCCTCATTCGGCTCGAACTTCTTCTCCGAAGGCAGCTTCGTGTCTTCCAACACGTTGATGCCCTGGGTGCCGATGATGCCAAGCAGGTCGTCCAGGTCGTCGGGCGAGTTGATGTCGTTCGGCAAAAGGTCGTTCACCTCGTTGTAGGTGAGAAAGCCCTTTTCCTTGCCGGTATCAATCAGCTTCTGTATATCTTCGTATTTATCGTCGAGAGCCAAAGCTTTTAGTCCTTCACGGGCGCCATGCGGCAGCCAAAAAAATCTTGCGCACGGAAAATAATTCCGTCACGCAGCCAAAACCGGGCCACGCGGCCGCCCACCGGCCGGAAAGCCCAGCTTTCCCCAGTCTTTTCTTGCAAACATAAGAGGCCCGCTCCGCTACGGGCAGATCGCCATGTTGGCGAGAAGGCATTAAGCCTTTAGATGCGGAGTTCACTCCCGCGGTGCGGGAACATAACCAGTGTCACAGAAAGCGCCACCGGTTGGCAAGGCTCCGGAGCGCCCGCACGCCCCATGGAGACAACTTAATCAATTCATTCTAAACAACTTACATAAACTGTCCACCACTTTACTCCTGCTTGATTTTCTATACCCCTCATCAATTGTTTCGATTGGCGCACTTGGCCGCCGCTTGTTAACCTCCTACGATGCCGGCCAGCGGCCAAAAAACTCCAGCACTATTCGCAGATTATGATGTGGGTGGCTTCTTTGACGAGATGTTCGAAGCCCCCGGTGTGCCGCGTCCGCACTACGCCAAACTTTTCCAGACGCTGGCCTCGCTTGCTCCCAGCCAGTTCGTAGAGCGCCGCAAGATCGCCGATCTCGCCTTCCTTCTGCAGGGCATCACCTTCACCGTTTACAGCGACGGTGCGGGCGCCGAGCGGCTCTTCCCCTTCGACCTGATTCCGCGCATCATCCCTCACGCCGAATGGCAGAAGGTCGAGCGCGGACTGGCGCAGAGGGTCGTCGCCCTCAACCATTTCCTGCAGGACGTTTACGGCGCGCAGCGCATCCTGGCCGATAAACGCATCCCGCGCTCGCTCGTCTATTCCTGCAAACACTTCCATCGGGAGATGGTCGGACTCAGCGTGCCCCGCGGCATCCATGCCCACATCAGCGGCATTGATCTCATACGCGACTCCAAGAGCGGCGAGTACCTGGTGCTGGAGGACAACGTTCGCACTCCCAGCGGCGTCAGCTACGTGCTGGAAAACCGCGCCATCATGACGCGCACTCTGCCCGAGGCCTTTGAGGCCTACGGCGTCTTGCCCGTCAACCACTACCCAACCGAGCTTTGCCGCATCCTGCGCAGCCTTTCGCCGCGTGGCGGAGGCCAGGCCGAGGCCGTGCTGCTCACCCCCGGCATATACAACTCCGCCTACTTCGAGCACAGCTTCCTCGCCCAGCAGATGGGCATCGAGCTGGTCGAAGGCCGCGACCTCATCGTGGACGACACCATCGTCTACATGAAGACCATTCACGGCCTGCGCCGCGTGGATGTCATCTACCGCCGCGTGGATGACGACTTCCTGGACGCGCTGGTCTTCCGTGGCGATTCGCTGATGGGCGTGCCCGGACTGATGGGCGCCTACCGCGCCGGCAACGTCGCCCTGGCCAACGCCGTCGGCAACGGCGTCGCCGATGACAAGGCCGTATACGCCTACGTGCCGGATTTCATCCGCTACTATCTTGGCGAGGAGCCCATCCTCGGCTCCGTGCCCACGTATCTCTGCTCGCGCCGTACCGATCTTGCCTACGTCCTCGAGCACCTGCCCGAACTGGTCGTCAAGGCCGTGGGCGAAAGCGGCGGCTACGGAATGTTGATTGGTCCGGCGTCGGACAAGGCCACCATCGCCAAGTTCCGCGAACACATCCTGGCCGATCCCCGCAACTACATCGCGCAGCCGCTCATCGGACTGAGCCGCGTGCCCAGCTACGACGCCACGCTGAGCCGAGTCGGCGGGCGCCACGTGGACCTGCGCCCCTACTGCCTCTACGACGGCGAAAGCGTCACGGTCGTCCCCGGAGGCCTGACCCGCGTCGCGCTGCGTGAAGGCTCGGTGGTCGTCAACAGTTCGCAGGGCGGCGGCAGTAAAGACACCTGGGTATTGCGTGAGGAGGTATGACGACCATGCTCAGCCGCATCGCCGACTCTCTCTTCTGGCTCTCGCGCTACATGGAACGCGCCGAGGATACCGCCCGCATTCTCGACGTCAACTACCACATGCTGCTCGAGGAGAGCGACAAGTTCTACCGCCTGCGCTGGGATCCGTTGCTCGTCATGGCCGGCGAGGAGACGCGCTTCCGCTCGCTCTACGATGAGGCCAACGCGCGCACGGTCTTCGAGTTCCTCGCCTTCCGCCAGGACAACCCGAACTCCATTCTGCAGTGCATTGCCAAGGCCCGCGAAAACGCCCGCACCATCCGCGACCGCCTGAGCCGCGAAATGTGGGAGGACATCAACGGCCTCTATCACGCCGTCAATGAGTTCGACACCCGCCGTGAACTCGCCGCCGGGCCGCACCGCTTCTGCGATCTCGTCAAGTTCGGCGCCCACCGCTTCCACGGCGTCACCGACGCCACCGTGCCCCACGACGAGGGCTGGGAGTTCCTGCGCATCGGCTGCCACCTGGAGCGCGCCGAGATGACCGCCCGCCTGGTGGACGTGCAGTATCAATATCTCTTCGAGAATCCCAACCTCGCCGGCCAGGCCGACAATCACCAGTGGATGGCCGTGCTGAAGAGCGTGGGCGCCTATGAGGCCTATCGCCGCAAGTACTACTCGCAAATCGAGCCGCAGCAGGTGGCCGACATGCTCATCCTGCATCCTTTGCACCCGCGCTCCATCCGCTTCAGCATCGGCGAGGTACAGAGCGGGCTGCGCGCCCTCAGCAATACCCTGCCCGGCTCGTACTCCAATGAGGCCGAACGCCAGACCGGAAAGGTGCTGGAGGCGCTGCGTTATGACCGCATCGAGGACATCTTCCAGCGCGGTCTGCACACCTACCTCAATAATCTGCTGGGCAGTTGCCTCTCCATCGGCGAACAGATCGCCCGCACTTACTTCTACTACAAGGCCAGCGCATGAACCGCTACCACCTCGTCCATATCACCGAGTTTCACTACGACGGTCCGGTCAGCGAGAGCTACAACGAGGTGCGCCTGCGTCCGCTTACCGATGAGCGCCAGAGCTGCCTCAGCTTCCGCCTCACCACCAGTCCGCCCTCGCACGCCACCAGCTATCAGGATGCTTTCGGCAACTGGGTGCACCAGTTCAACGTGCTCAAGGAGCACCGTCACCTCAAGGTGGAGACCGACTCGGTCGTCCTGCGCATGGATGCCCCGGAGATCAACCCGCGCGTCACGCTCGAGCAGCTTGACCACCAGAGCGACGCTCTGCACGAGGAGTTCTACGACTACCTCGTCGAAAGCACCTATGTTCCCCACCTCGCCGGGCTCGCTGGAATCAGCGACGCCGCGCGGCAGGCCTGCAACGGCACCGCCTGGGGATTCGCCCAGGCCGCCTCGCAACTGATTCACGAGCGCTTCCAGTACGTGCCCGGCGCCACCCACGTGCAGTCCTCCATTGAGGATGCCCTGCGCCTCGGTGCCGGCGTCTGCCAGGACTTCGCGCACCTCCTGCTTGGCATAACCCGTCAACGCGGAATCCCCGCGCGCTACGTCAGCGGATACCTGGTGCCGCAGCGCGACACCACGGACCCGAATGCCGCCATGGAAGAGGTCATCGGCGGACAGGCCACCCACGCCTGGACCGAGGTCTATATTCCGGAAGGCGGATGGCTGGCGCTCGATCCCACCCTCGGCCGCCCGGTTGCCGAGCGCCATGTGCGCATCGGCTACGGACGCGACTACGGCGACGTCGCCCCCGTGCGCGGACTCTACAACGGCCACGCCGGCCAGCGCCTCAGCGTGGACGTGCAGCTCCGCCCGGATGTTGATCTGGAAGGCCACGAGCAGCTCATCAGCAGCGCCAACTTCCCTGCCGAAGAGCCCGAGCCCGAAACGCGCCCCAGCCAGCCCATGCAGCAGCAACAGCAGCAGTAAGAGCCGCCGGAGCTGGCGCTCACATCCATGCATCTCTTCAATTTTGTACGTTGACTTTTCTGGCTGCGGAGAACCCGCCACCGTGAGTTACTTGCGCCGTTTGCCGCTCAGCGCCAGCACGCGCAGGGCAAACACCCGCGTCGAGTTCTTCAACTCGGCAATATACGCCGTGCCTTGCGGGCGCAGATGCGCCGCGTACTTCGCCACCAGTTCTTCCAGCGATGCTAGCTTTTCCTCGCCCTCCAGCTCGCGCACCTCGCAGCGGGCAATCGCGCTCTGGTAGCGCATGCTGAACTTCTCTGGAATCGGCTCGGCCTCACCGACCACGCAAAAACTCACAATCGCTCCAGTGCGCAACCCCTCCAGCTTGTGCCCCTCCACCGCAGAATGTACGTGGATGGCGCCCGCCGCATACGCATAGCTCAGCGGCACGCCGTAGGCCTCGCCCGCGGAATCCACCAGGCTCAGCACGCCATACACGCCATTGCGCAGAATCGCCTCGGCCTCGGCCTGGTCCGCCGCGCGATCCTTGCGCCGCAACTTGTGTTCCGCGTTTTCCATGGCCACCTTCTACCCGCTACTCGCTCGCAGCTTACTCACTCGCAGCATGACGCAGCGCGCGGTCCACGTCCTGCTTCTCCTGCATCAGTTGCGCCAAGGCCGCCGAGTCCTGGCTGCGCGCCGCCTGCTCAATTCGGCTTACAAGCTCACGACGGCGATGCTCCAACTCGCGCCGGCGCAGCGCCCCAATCGCCCCATGCAGCAGCTCCGGAGTCAGCGCCTCGTGATCGTGCATCAGCACTCCGGCCAGCATTCCGCGCTCGTCGTCCGTCATCTCCATGCTCATCACGTCCACGCCATCAGCCAGGGCCTTCAACACTTTGTCTATCAGCGCCTCGCAGCGCATTCCCTGGTGCAACTTCTCCGAACTCAAGGTGTAGTAGGCCTGCTCCGCCGGGTTGTACACCTGCTCTGCGCCATTTTCGTCCTCGTAGGTAAAATTCAGTTCCGCGCCGCTCAGCAGAGCCTGCAACAGAATCAGCTCGGCCTCGGTCATCGCGGTTTCTTTGCGCGGAGCCACCTTCGTCGCCGTCCTCGCCCCAGCCACATGGCGAAGCTCCTGCCGCAGCACCGACGAATCAATCTGCAGCTTCTGTGCCACGTCCATCGCCAGCTCGTCGCGCACAATGCGGCTGGGCACGCGCTGGATGTGCGGCAACAGATAATTCACGGCCTTCACCTTGCCCTCGGCCGTGCGCGGAAACTGCGCCTGCGCCCGCGCAATCAGGTAATGGAAGTACGGCGGAGCCGCCTTTAGCGCCTCGCCGTAGGCCGCCGCCCCTTTGCGCCGCACATACAGGTCGGGATCGTAACCCTGCTCCAGGGTCAGGATGCGAATCGTGAAATCCTCGCTGACCAGCAGCGCCAGTGAGCGTTCCGCCGCCGCCGCTCCGGCCGTATCGGGATCAAAGTTCACGAAGATCTTCTTCGTGTAGCGCGCCAGTTGTTTCGCCTGCGCCTCGGTAAAGGCCGTGCCACTGCTGGCAATCACGTTATGGAAGCCCGCGTTGTACACCGAGATGCAGTCCATCTGCCCCTCTACCAGAATCACGTAATCCAGGCTGCGGATCGCCTCGCGCGCGTGATGCAGGTTGAACAGCACCCGCGACTTCGAGTAGATCGGCGTCTCCGGCGAGTTCATGTACTTCGGCCCGGCCTTTTCGTCCACGGCCAGCGTGCGCCCGGTAAAGGCAATCACCTTTCCACTCTCATTGCAGATGGGAAACATGATGCGGTTGCGAAACTTGCTGTAGAGCGCGGCCTTGTTTTTCGCTTCGCCCTCGCCGTGCTCCTTCCAACTGAAGAGCCCGCTCTCGCGCAGCGCGTCTTCGTCGGCCATGCCCTTCAGCTTGTCGCGCAGCAAAAAGCCGGACTCCGGCGCGTATCCGATGCGGAAGCGCGCAATCGCCTCTTCGGTCAGTCCGCGACCCTTCAGGTACTCACGCGCCGCGGCCGCCTCGGGCTTTCTTAACTGCTCCTCGAACCACTTGCAGGCCGTCTCATTCAAATCCATCAGCAGGCCGCGCATCCGCGCCTCGCGAGCCTCCTGCGGAGAGCTGAACTCCTGCTTCGGCATGGCGATGCCCAGCTTCTGCGCCACCACCCGCACCGCCTCGGGAAACGAGACGTTCTCGATCTTCTGCACAAACGCGAAGACGTCGCCGCTCACTCCGCAGCCAAAGCAGTGGAAGAATTGTTTCGTGGCATGCACGGAAAATGACGCCGTTTTTTCCCCGTGGAAGGGGCAGAGCCCGCTGTAGTTCTGCGCTCCGGACTTGCGCAGCTTCACGTACTCGCCCACAATGCGGACGATGTCGGCCTGCTGCTTTACCGTGTAGGCAAAATCTCCCGGGTTCGCCACCGCTTCCTCTTTCTCTGCCGTGCTGGATTCTTACCGGCGCGCGCTTACGCCAGCCAGCCCCGCGCGCTCGCATCGTCCACAATCTCCATCACCACCGGCCACAGCCCCGGAGTCCACAACCGGATCGGCTCCATCCGCCGCAGCACCTGCTCCCTGGTCACCCGGTGCGTGCGCCACGAGCCGCCTCCGCTCTTCGAATTCAGCAGTAGTGGTTGCATCCGGTCCAGCGCGTTCGCATACCGCGCCTCGGGGGTCACGCACTCCTCGAACTCATCCCACGCCGCGCGCAGGTCTTTTCCCTGCTCATCGGGCAACAGGCCGAACAATCGCTCCGCCGCCTTCCGCTCGCGCTCTTCCTTGTCCGCGTAGCCCGCCTGGTCGTAGGCAAAGGTGTCGCCCGCGTCAATCTCCACCACGTCGTGCACCAGCAGCATGGCCGCCACCAGTGACACATCCACCGCGTCGGTCGCATACTCGGCCAGTACCGTGGCCATCACCGCCAAGTGCCAACTGTGCTCCGCGGAATTCTCCCGACGATTCCCTGCCACGGTCAGCGTCGTCTGCCGCAGCACGTCTTTCAGCCGGTCAAGCTCCAGGATGAACGCGATCTGCTTCTCTAATTTCGTCATCGGTGATGTCATTTTACGCGCACTCTCACACCTTCAACTGCACTTCCGT
>CAVRDQ010000013.1:0-15333 GCA_963719655.1 uncultured Acidobacteriota bacterium
CAATCAGAACGAAAGCGCGATAGACTTTCATAAGGGGAAATCGTAGCACGCATTTTTACGTCGTTGCGCCGCTCCTGCGACCCGGCCGGGGCCTGGCGCATCTAAGTAGTATTCTGTTGTACCCCAGGTGATTTATTTGGCTTCTTCTTCTCTACGTCCGCTGATGCCGTACCTGACCCGCTACTGGAAGGGCTTTGTGGCGGGCAGCCTGACCGTGGTGGCCAACAACGGCATCGTGGTGCTCAGCCCGTTGATCATCAAGCGCATTGTGGACGACCTGTACAAGGGCGTGACCCACGAGAAGTTGCTGACCTGGTGCCTGCTGCTGGTGGGCGTTGCGGCGGGCAAGGGCGTCTTCCAGTTTCTGACGCGCTGGATCGTCATCGGCATCTCGCGCGAGATCGAG
This sequence comes from uncultured Acidobacteriota bacterium, assembly GCA_963719655.1. Taxonomy (GTDB): domain Bacteria; phylum Acidobacteriota; class Terriglobia; order Terriglobales; family Acidobacteriaceae; genus TOLSYN. The sequence continues at coordinate 407 of CAVRDQ010000013.1, forward strand.
TTCGACCTGCGCAACGACCTCTTCCGCCACCTGGAGGCCCTGGACGCAGGCTTCTACGGGCGCACCCGCACCGGCGACATCATGGCCCGCGCCACCAACGACCTGAACGCCGTGCGCATGCTGCTGGGCCCGGCCATCATGTATTCGGCCAACACCGTGGTCTTCACGGCCTTCGCGCTGTTCTTCATGGTGCACATCAGTACGCGGCTCACCATCTGGGCGTTCCTGCCGCTGCCCATCGCCAGCATCATCGTGCAGTACTTCGGCTCGCGCATCCACGAGCGCTTTGAGCGCATCCAGGCCAAGTTCAGTGACATCAGCGCCCGCGCCCAGGAGAACTTTTCCGGCGCGCGGCTCATCCGCGCCTACGCGCAGGAGGAGAGCGAGGTGCGCGGCTTTGAGCGCGACAACCTCAGCTACATTGAACGTTCGCTGCCCCTGGCCCGGCTGATTGGCATGTTGTGGCCGACCCTGGAGATGCTGCTGGGCATCGCGCTGGTCATCGTGCTGTTTGTGGGCGGGCAGGAGGTGCTGCGCCACCACATTTCTCCCGGCGACTTTGTGGCCTTCACCATGTACATGATCCAGTTGACGTGGCCGATCATCGCCCTCGGCTGGGTGATCAACATCTTCCAGCGCGGCACGGCCAGCATGAGCCGCATTGACGAGATCCTGCAGCAGAAGCCCTCGATCGCCGACGACCCGGCGAAGATCACCGTGGCGCCGGAGACGGAGATCCGCGGCGAGATCGAGTTCCGCAACCTGACCTTCGCCTACGACCGGCAGTCTCGGCCGGCGGATGGAATGCTGAGCCTGCGCGTGGAGCCGGGCTCGCCGGTACTGCATGGCGTGAGCCTGAAGGTGCCGGCCGGAACCAGCCTGGCCATTGTGGGGCCGACGGGCTCGGGCAAGTCCACGCTGGTGTCGCTAATCCCGCGCATCCTGGACGCCGAGGCCGGCGAGGTGCTGATTGACGGCCGCAACATCCGCGAGTATCCGCTGGAGACCCTGCGCCGGCAGATTGGCTATGTGCCGCAGGAGACCTTCCTGTTCAGCACCACGGTGCGGGAGAACATCGCCTTTGGCGTCGAGAACGCCACGACGGAACAGATTGAGCACGCCGCCGCCATCAGCCGCATCGCCGTGGACGTGGCCGGCTTCCCGGAAAAATACGAGACCATGGTGGGCGAGCGCGGACTGACCCTGAGCGGCGGGCAGAAGCAGCGCGTGGCCATTGCGCGGGCGGTCATACGCGAGCCGCGCATCCTCATTCTGGACGACGCGCTGGCCAGCGTGGACACTCACACCGAGGACGAGATTCTGAACGGGCTGCGCCAGGTGATGCAGGGACGCACGACGATCCTCATCTCTCACCGCGTGAGCACCGTGCGCAACGCCAACCGCATTGCCGTGCTGGTGCATGGAGCGATTGTGGAGTACGGCACGCACGAGGAGCTGCTGGCGCGGAACGGCTACTACACCAGCCTGCACGACAAACAACTGTTGGAAGAAGAACTGGAAACGGCCTAGCGCAGCAGCACGACTTCGCGGATGTTTTCCTTGCCGAGGAAGAACTTGATGGAGGCGTAGCCGCGGAAGAGGTTTTCCACGTGCCGGTTCTGGAAGGTGCGCTGCAACGGGTAGGGCTTGCCCTGCTCCAGCTCCAGCAGGCGATGGTTGCGAATGTGGTAGCGGCAGTAACAGGTCTCCGCGTCGGGGCTGGCGGCCTCGCGGGAGTGAAAGAAAGCCAGCAGCACGCCGTGCGGACGGGTGATGCGCCGCACCCGCTCAATCACCGGCTTGACCAGCGGCTCCGGCAGATAGTCGCAGAGATCCCATAAAATTACCGCGTCAAAACTCTCGTCAGGATATTGCAGCTCAGCGGCCAGGAAGAGGTTGACGTCCACGATGGTCGTACCCTCTTCCTCGCCGGGCGCCAGGTAGCGGCCGCTGGTGGCGGCGGAGAGAACATCCTCATTGGTGGCGCGATGGCCAAGCCCGGTGATGTATTCGAGATTGGCGGGCGAAGTGGGTCCGAGGTCGAGCACGCTGAGCCCATCGGGCTCGCGAATGGCCTGGGTGAACTGCTCGAAGCCGGTGCTGTAACGCTCGACGCGCGGCGGCTTGCCTGCGGACGCGCGGGGTGAATCGTCATCCCCACCGATGAGATTGCGGAAGAATCCCAAGATTGACCTGGCCGATCTAACGGTCCGGCCCACGCAGGGGATGCCCGCGCCGGCCGGACGATGCCTAGTTGTCCTCGCCGAGCAGAGTGGAGCTGCTGGAGGAACTGAACGAAGGTGCCGCGGATGACGTTTTGCCCTCCGCCTTGCGGATATCAATGGCACCCTTGAAGAAGGCGCCGTCTTCAATGACGATGCGCTGCGTGCTGATATCTCCGGCGAGCACCGCGCTCTTCTTGAGCTCGACCTTGTCCACGCCGACTATGTTGCCATCCACCTTGCCGTGGACGGTGACCTCGCGGGCGGAGACGTTGGCGCGCACCTTGCCGTTGGGGCCGATAACCAGGTTGTGGTCGTGCAGGTCAATGTTGCCTTCGACCTCGCCATCCAGGTAAAGGTCCTCACTGCCGGAGAGTTCCCCTTTGATGATGACCGACTTGCCGATGTGCGCGACGTCAGCGCGATAGCTTTCCATTTTGGGCGTCTCCAGGGTGCGGGGTTGATAGGTGGTACTGGCCGGAACTGCGGGCGCCGGCGGCTGCGGGCTGGTGGGAGAAACCGTTGGCTTCTCGTCGTTGCGCGATTTCCACATGGGAACACTCCCCTAGATGATTCTTCGTTGTGCCACGAACCGCCTCAACAATCCCGGCCGCGGCGGCGCTGCACGTGCTTACTTGCCGGTGGATACTACCGACTATAACCAACCCGCCCGGCCCGGGGCAACGCCCCAGCCCGGCGATGACCTTCGATAATCTCAAATTTTACGCCCGAAGGCCCTGCTGGATTCCTATGCGGGCTTGCGGAATCGTCGGATTATGCGCGGATGGTCTCCTTGCGCACGGTCAGTTGCTCGATGAAATCCTGCCGCAAGCGGTATCCGCGCCCCGGCTGGTCGCCGATGGCGATGGTTCCCTGCGGAGAGACGATGACCTCGGGCTCGATGATGTCCTCTTTCCAATAGCGCGCGGAGGCCGAGACATCCCCGGGGAGCGAGAAGCCCGGCAGGGTGGAGAGCGCCAGGTTGTGGGCGCGGCCGAGGCCGCTCTCCAACATGCCGCCGCACCAGACGGGAATCTCCGAGGCCAGGGCCACATCATGCACGCGAATGGCCTCACTGAAGCCGCCCACGCGGCCGAGCTTGACGTTCAGGATGCGGCAGGCCTTCAGCTCGATGGCCGACAATGCGTGGCGCGCCGAGACGATGGATTCATCGAGGCAGATGCTGGTGGACAGTGAGTGCTGCAAAAGCGCGTGCAGGTAAATCTCGTCGGCCCACAAGGGCTGCTCAATCATCAGCAGGCGGAATTCGTCGAACTGCTTGAGGTGCTCCAGATCGTCGAGCGTATAGGCGCTGTTGGCGTCGCAGCTCAGCAGTATGGAGGGAAAACGCTCGCGGATTCTAGCCAGCACATCCACGTCCCAGCCGGGCTTCACCTTCACCTTGATGCGCTGGTATCCGGCGGCGACCTCGGTGGCGATCTTCTCAAGCAGCTCCTCGTGTGAGCCCTGGATGCCGATGCTGACGCCGGACGCCACCTCGCGGCGCGTGCCGCCAACCAGCTTCCACAGCGGAACATTTTTCGCCTGCGCCTCGGCGTCCCACAGAGCGTTCTCCAAGGCGGCTTTGGCCATGCGATGGCCGCGCACGCCGTACATGCGGAAGGCTGCCTCGCGTCCGCCGCCCAACAAGGTTTGCCCGGTCAAGGTGGGCGCCAGGTACTCGCGAATCACCCACCAGGCGGTGTCGGTGGCTTCTTCGCTGAAGAAGGGATGCTCGCCGGCGGTACATTCGCCCCAGCCCTCGACGCCCTCGCAGTGCACGGTGGTCAGCAGGATGCGGCGCGCGGTGGTGCGTCCGAAGCTGGTCTCAAAGGGATGCACCAGCGGCATGTGAATCTCCCGCAGGGTGATGGCTTCAATTTTCATGATTTTTTCACTCCGTCGCCTGAAGACTCAGCGGGCTAAAATTCCGCGCCCGACCAGCGGCCCAGCAGAAAACTTCCATTGCCTGCGGCATCGCGCTCGTAGCCGGTGACCACGAGTCCCGCAGCCAGGTGTTGCTGCATTGAATCGCGAATGGCGCGCTGCGCCTCGGCCGCCAGGTGACGCGTCTCCGGCTCGGCCTTCCACGCGTAGACCTCGACCGGAACCGCGACACGCGCGACGATCTCGAGCTTCTCCGGGCGGCCATGCTCAAGAGTATGGCGCACGCGATCGCCGTCCAGCCACCACTCGGCCACCAGACGGTCCGAGGGCAGCCCGCCCTGCAAAGGCGAGGCCGTGATGCCGTACTGGTTGACCGCGTAGCGGCGTACGATGGCGCCCAGCCGCTCCAGGTTAAACCAGGAGTTCTTGATCTCCAGGGGGTCGAAGGTCCACTCGATGAGGCGGAAGCCCTGGCGCAGGCAAAGCTCGCGCTGCATGAGCTTGAGCGCACGGCCGAGGCCGCTGTTGCGCAGGTTCTCCCGCACGGCCAGCATGTGCGAGTGGATGTAAGGATGGCCGTCGCGCACACCGGGCAGTCCGAAGTTGTAGGCGACCATGGTGTTGCCGTCAAAGGCGGCAAGAATGTGTCCGCCGATCTTTTCTCCGACGACAAACATACGCACCGGAACCAGTTCGGCGTCTTCAAATCCCCAAACCTCTTTTTGCAGGGCTACTACCTGGCGGAAGTCGCCCACCGAGTGGCAGGTGCGCAAGGTAAGTCCGCCGAATGATTTCTGGAAGTCTTCGCTCAACGGGGCTTCTCCTCGCTGCGGGGGTCACTGCCTTTGGCCTGCTGCCAGTGGCGCTCCATCTCGTCGAGCGTGGCGTCGGACAGTTCCCTGCCCTCGGCTTGCAAGGCGGCTTCGACGTGGCCAAAGCGGCGGCGGAATTTGCGATTCGTGTGCCGCAATGCGCTCTCGGGATCCACCTCGAGATAGCGGGCCAGGTTGACCACGGTGAACAGCAGGTCGCCGACTTCATCCTGCAGGCGCGCCTGCAATTCAGCATCGCGCTGCACGCCACGCGCACCGGCCACGCCGCGTCCAATGGGCTGCGGACCGGGAGGCGGAATGCGCTCGACCTCGCGGCGAAGCTCCGCGGTCTCCTCAGCCAGCTTGTCGAAGAGGCCGTCAATGTTGGGCCAGTCGAAGCCAACGTGCGCCGCCTTGTTGCTGAGCTTCAGGCCTTCCAGCAGCGACGGCATGGCCGTACCGACGGAGTCGAGCAGCGGCTTGCGCTCCTCGGCATCGCCATCGGATTTCTGCGCGCGCTCCTGGCGCTTGATGGCCTCCCAGTTGCGCAGCACTTCGTTGCTGGTGCTGGCCTCCACCTCGCCGAAGACGTGAGGATGCCGGCGCACCAGTTTGTCGCTGAGCGTGTCGAGCACGGTGTCAATGGAGAAGTGGCCGTCTTCGGTGGCCATCTCGGCGTAGAAGAGCACCTGCAACAGCAGGTCGCCGAGCTCCTGCGGCAGCTCCTGCCAGTCGCGCTGCTCAATGGCTTCCAGGACCTCGTAGGTCTCTTCCACCGTGTATTTTGTGATGCTGTCGAAGGTCTGTTCGCGATCCCAGGGGCAGCCGCCGGGAGCCCGCAGGCGATGCATGATCTCCACCGCACGTTCAAAGCGCTGGCCAGTCGTCATGCCCTCTAGTGTTACGCGGCTGGGGTGGGATGGCAAGAGCCGCCGGAGGGTTGGCGCAAGGTGGCGGCCAAGGCCGACAGTGTCATTGCGCTCAAAGTGTGCCTAATCCAAATCAAAGTCGCGCAGGAAGGGCTTCGTCAGGTCCTTCTCTTCCTTGGCCTTTTTGACGGCCTCGGCGAAGCGCTTGTCCATCAGGTCGGCCTTGTTCTTTTCGGCCTCCACGCTCTGGCGGAAGAGCGATTCCTTGCGCACGTCGCCTTCGCGCATGGCGCGCGCGGCGGCTTCCATGTCGGCAAAGGTGCGGGCCACGGGCTTGGGCGTGTGGGTGATGACGGCGCGGGTGACGGGATCAATCTTGAGCGTCGCTTCGCAGCAGGGACACATCACCTCAAAGCCATCTTCGATCGAGCTCTTCTGCTTTTTGGACATAGCGTGAATATGGTAGCACCAGTCGGGGACGGCGCCACACAGGATGCACAGCGGCCAGGATGCACAACGGGAATCCTACAGCCGAATGATCTGGTGTCCCGGGCATCCCGAGGCGGCCACCTGCTTGAGCGTGGCAATCAGTTCCGGGCCGTACTGGGCGAGGAACTCGATGCCGGGGAGCGTGCGCTCCTGAAGGCCTTTGTGCGGGAAGAGGCCGCTGAGCACGAGCTGCGCGTCCTCGGCCACGGTGGGCGTGCGGCGAAGCTGGGCGCGGGCGGCCTTGGCGCCGATCTTGCCAAGCTGGTAGCGCATCTTGCGCTCGCTGCGCGCGGCGGCGTCCACCAGAGTGGGGTCGAGCGATTGCAACTCGGCGCGCACGGCGGCCAGGTTCGACTCCAGCGACTGATGCGCGGCGCTGAGCGCCTGGCGCAGCGCGGCGGGCATTACGCGCGAGGCCAGCAGCTCGCAGAGCTTCTCGTTGCCGTGGAAGAGGTCGAGGAAGCTGACGCCGTAACGCTCCAGCAGGGCGCTCACCTCCGGCGGCATCAGGGTGGCCGATAGGCGCGGCAGCACCGGAGTGCTGCGGCCCAGCAATTTCTCATACACCACGGCAGCCTGTGCAAAATAGGCAATCTCCGCCGGGCCGCCAAAGTAAACCGCCGTGGGAAAGAGGTAATCCTGCACGACGGGGCGCAGCAGCACGTTGGGGCTGTACGCCTCCGGATGCTGCCGGACGTTTTCCAAGACCTGCTGACGCGGCTGGCGCGCGGCGCCGAGCATAAAGTCCGAGCCCGCCTGGTGCAGCACGGTGCGGTGATTGCCTTCCAGCGAAAACAGCAGAGTGCTCTCCGGCGTGACGCGCACCTGCTCGTGATAGCCGGCCTCGTGCAGTTGCTTGCCGCGCGCGAGCAATGCGGTGTTCAACTCCTCGGCACGCTCGGCCGCCGCGCTGAGGATGGGCTGGGCGATGGCGTGCAATTGGTCGTCGAGCGGATCCACCAGGATCATGCCCGTGCCGCTGAGCAGCCGCGTAAACAGCCGCGCAAAGGCCGAGCCGAAGCTCTCACCGGGGCGATAACTCTCGCGCAGAGCCTGGCTGACCCAGCCCGGGCCGAGCAGTTCCGCGGCGCGCTCGACGATGGCGGTGATGCCCTCGGCCAGCGGCATGGGACCCACCGGGCCACCGGCCTCAGTGGCAGCGGCGGCCGTGAAGGTCTCCAACTCACTGCCATGGCGCAGAGTGACCCCGGCGATCTCCGCCAGGTCGTGATCCTCGGTGGCCAGCCAGAAGATGGGAACGGCCGGAACGCCCTTGGCCGTCAACTCCTCGGCCATTTGCAGCGCCGAAACGGCCTTGAGCAGCGAATAGAGCGGCCCGCCGAAGACTCCCACCTGCTGCCCGCTGATGCAGGCCACGGCTCCGTTGCGCAGGCGCTCAATGGAGGCAAGGGTCGCGGCGGAGGCTCCCCACTGGCGGTTCTGGCGCTCCAGCACGTCGGCCACCCGGGTGCGGCGCTCGGCGGGAAAGCTGAGGCGGCGGGCGTTTTCCAGCACGGCCTGGGCCTGTGGACGATGCGCGTAGAAGGCACTGGTCTTGTCAAAGTCGAAGAAAAAGTCGAGGAAGAGCCGCGAGTTGTGCGGGATCGCTGTAAACGGAATACATTCGGTCTTCAAACAGGTCTCCACGCACTCGCTCCAGAGAGGGCCGCAGATGTTCACCTCCGCTGGCCCAACCCTTATTGGATGAAAAACCGCGCCACACGATGCAGGTTGCGGCCTTCCATGACCGATTGTAGCCGATGCCCGGCGGTGCGGAGCCCGCAGGACCAGGCACAGCCTTTTGATGCCCAGGAAAGCAGGTAGCGGAAAAGCAATCCGCCCGCCTCCACCATTTGCCGCCCGTGAATGTAGAATATTCCCATGAGTCTTACCCGTGAACAAGCTCTCGAAATGTTCCGCTCCGACGATTTGATCGGCGTAGGCATGGAGGCCGACGCCATTCGCCGCCGCCTGCATCCTGACGGCATCGTCAGCTACATCATTGACCGCAACATCAACTACACCAACATCTGCACGGAGTACTGCAGCTTCTGCGCCTTCTACGCGCCGGTCAAAGGGCCGGGACGCGAGAAGGGCTACCTGCTGGACTTCGACACCATCTACGCGAAGATCGCCGAGACGGTGGAGATGGGCGGCACCGGCGTACTGATGCAGGGCGGCATCAATCCCGACCTGAAGATTGACTGGTTCGAGCGGCTCTTCCAAGGGATCCATGAACGCTTTCCGCAGGTGCATCTGCACTGCCTGTCTGCGTCGGAGATCATCGGCATCGCCGAGTACAGCGCGATCAGCCTGGAGGAGACCATCCGGCGGCTGAAAGAGTCCGGACTGCAATCCATTCCCGGCGGCGGCGCGGAGATTCTGGACGACGAAGTACGCAGCAAGGTGGCGCGCCTGAAGTGCACCACGCAGGACTGGCTCGACGTGCATCGCACGGCCCACAAGCTGGGCATGCGGACCACGGCCACCATGATGTTCGGCGTGGGCGAGACCGTGGAGCACCGCATCAACCACTTCAAGGCCATCTACGACCTGCAGGAGGAGACCGGAGGCTTTACGGCCTTCATCCCCTGGACCTTCCAGCCCAAGCACACGGCGCTGGGCGGACGCGGCTGGCCGGAGGCGACGGCCGTCGAATACCTGAAGACCCTGGCCATCTCGCGCATCTTCCTGTCGAACTTCCCGAACGTGCAGGCCAGCTGGGTGACGCAGGGGTTGAAGGTCTGCCAGATGGGATTGCGCTTTGGCGGCAACGACGTGGGCTCCGTGATGCTGGAAGAGAACGTGGTGAAGGCCGCCGGAACCAGCAACTGCACCACCGAAGAGGAACTGCGCCGCATCATTCGCGACGCCGGCTTCCGCCCGGTGCAGCGCGACACGCTCTACCGGACGTACTTCCTGAACTAGCTTTTGCGCAGCACGGTGAGCGCCGCCCCGATGGGCGGCGTTTCCATTTGCAGGGAATCTATCTGCTGTACGACGCCATTCCTGAGCGCGCCGTGATAGCCCCACACATGGGGACTGCTGCGCTGGAGCTGAAATCCCCAGCCCAAAAGCAGCACGACCACCGCGCCGAGCACGGCCAGCCTGGGTCCGAAATCACTGGCCGGGGCGAATTTCGCGATCAGTGCGCCCACGATCAGGCCGGTCAGCAGGCCTCCAATGTGGCAGGCGTTGTCCGTGATGCCGCTGGCCGCGCCGATGACCACATTGAAGCCGACAAAGACCACCAGGCTGCGCAAGATGTTATTGGCCATCCAGCGGTTGGTGGTGTTGCCCAGCTTGAGCGATGCGATGATTGCGCCGGCGATGCCGAAGATGGCACCGGAGGCTCCGGCGCTGACCACGGGCGCGCTGTGCCAGGCCAGGCTGCCCAGGCTGCCGCCAATGCCGCACAGCAGGTAGAGCACGGCGAAGGTGGCGCGGCCGTAAAGGCGCTCCGCCAGGTCGCCCAATGACCACAGGCACCACATGTTGAATCCAATGTGCAGAAGGCCGAAGTGCACAAAACAGGAGGTGACGAGCCGCCACCACTGCCCGCTCAGCGTCATCGGAGCAAAGTTGGCGCCCCAGTGGATGGCCATCAGCGAATCCGCGCCCATCAGTCCGGCGCCGGCCAGCAACATGCCTACGAAGACGGCGACGTTGAGGCCGAGGATCACCTGCGTGACCAGTCGCCCGTCCGCGGTGGGACGCTTCCACGGAACGGTCTCCACGCGCTGTACATCCACGTCCTCGCCGCGCGCGGCGGCCTCCGCCTGCTGGCACCAGGGACACAGCTTGCGGCCAAAGCCGAAGCCGGAGATGCTGCGACCACAATGACTGCAACGTGCCATGGGCTCCGATTCCTGTTTTCTATTTGCTGGTATCTATTGTCGTGGGCTTTGAGGGTTACGGCAAGTTTCCAGGGCGGGCCGGCTAGTTGGTAAGCGAGGGCAGGGTGCCGCGATACGCCGCGTAGCCGAACCATCCGGCGGCCACAAAGAGCGAGATCACACCGGTCAGGATGATGCCCTGCGAGGTGTCAACCTCACCCCGCCGCTGGTAGTAGATGGCCATGGGGAAGATGTAGCCGAACTGGAGCAGCGCAAAGGTGATGTAGCCGAGGGCGCGCGCCTCCGGCCAGGGCAACTGATGCACCATGAGGAAGTACACGCACTGGCTGCCGAGAGCAAGACCAATGCCCTTCCAGATGTTGCCCTCCAACGATTGTCTGCGCAGACGCGTGACGGTCATACTCTGCTCTCCACCCCATCCCCCAAAAAGGGAGGGGTATGGATCACAATACCCCGGCCGTTTCACGACACCTAATAGCCAGTATCCAGACGAGCAAAGCACATTGCACAGTATTTCAGAGATCGGGAAATGCTTCCCGATGTGGCACTACTCCCACTCGATGGTACCCGGCGGCTTGCTGGTGATGTCGTACACCACGCGGTTGATGCCCGGCACCTCGTTCACAATCCGGCTGGAGATGGTCTTCAGCACCTCATGCGGCAGCGGCACCCAGTCGGCGGTCATACCGTCCTCACTGGTCACTGCGCGGATAGCGCATGTGTAGGCGTAAGTGCGCTGGTCGCCCATCACGCCCACGCTCATCACCGGCAGCAGCACGGCGAACGACTGCCAAATCTGCAGGTAGAGGCCGGCCTTCTTGATCTCGCCGACGACGATCTCGTCAGCCTCCTGCAAAAGGGTTACGCGCTCCGGAGTCACTTCGCCCAGGATGCGGACGGCCAGGCCGGGCCCGGGAAATGGCTGGCGCTGCAACATGTCATCCGGCATCCCAAGGTCGCGGCCAATGCGGCGGACTTCGTCCTTGAACAGATCGCGCAGGGGCTCGATGAGCTTGAGCTTCATCTTCTCCGGCAAACCGCCTACGTTGTGATGGCTCTTGATGGTGACCGAAGGGCCGCGCACGCTGACCGACTCGATCACGTCCGGGTAGAGAGTGCCCTGCACCAGCCAGTCCACGTGGCCCTGCTCGCGCTCAATGCGCTGCGACTCTTCGTCGAAAATCTCAATGAATTCGTTGCCGATGATCTTGCGCTTGCGCTCAGGCTCGGTGACTCCGGCCAGTTTTCCCAGGAAGCGGTCGGTGGCATCCACGGCGTCAATGTTCAGGTGGAGCTTGGTGCGCAGGTTGTGCTGCACCTTGGCGTACTCGTCCTTGCGCAGCACGCCGTTGTTGACGAAGACGCAGGTCAGGCGGTCGCCGATGGCGCGGTGGACGAGGGTGGCGGCCACGCTGCTGTCCACTCCGCCGCTGATGGCGCACAGCGCGCGGCCGTTGCCCACGGTCTCCCGCACCTTCTGCACCGTGCTCTCAATAAACTTGGCCGGAGTCCAACTGGGCTGCGCCTGGCAGATGCCGAAGACGAAGTTCTTCAGCAGCCCGGTGCCATGCTTGGTGTGGTGCACTTCGGGATGGAACTGCACGGCGTAGTAGCGCTCCGCGACATTTTCGATGGCGGCCACGGCGTTGTTGGTGCGCGCCACCAGTTGGAAGCCCGGCGGCAGTTTGTCGGCCTCATCGCCATGCGACATCCAGACGGAGAGCTTTTCCGGCAGTCCGCGGAAGAGCGCCGACGTGGCCTCGACCGTGACTTCGGCATGGCCGTACTCGCGCTTGCTGGCCGCGTGCACGGTGCCGCCCAGGATGTGCGTCATGTATTGCAGGCCGTAACAGATGCCCAGCACGGGCACGCCCAGCTTGAGCACATTCGGGTCGGTGGGCGGAGCGTCGGTGTCATACACCGAGCAGGGACCGCCGGAGAGAATGAGGCCCACGGGATTGTGGCTGCGGATTTCCTCGAGCTTGGCCGTGCAGGGCAGCACCACGGAAAACACATTCTGTTCGCGGATGCGCCGCGCAATCAGCTGCGTGTATTGCGAGCCGAAATCGAGGACGACGATGGAGGGAAGCGCTGTATTTTCCACACTCAAGGTTCGCAGAATTCGCCCATGGCTGTAAAGGACTTCGCGATAGGCGCTCCCGGAACGGGCTGAAAGATGGTGCCTGCAGGGGGAAAACGGCGGAGGCGGCGCGGGAAATGTGTCAGCGATGGCAAGCCCGTACGGGAGTCAAAGGCGCGAAGAATGCCTCAGCGGGTGGGCGGCTCGGCCACGGCCAGCGCCGCGTAGGCCGCCAGCCGCGCCAGCAGCAGCCAATCGGAGAGTACCAGGTAGGCCAAGGTCTCCAGGGCGACCAGCACTGCGGTCAGCCAGCCCGGGCCACCGGCCGCAACGGTAAGGATCGCCGCCAGGGTCAGCGCCGTAGCCACGGCTGAGCGCAGAGCAGTGTTCCAGCCGGCAATCGAGGCCAGTTCCGCGCGGCGACGGCGGGAAAACTTGAGGGCCGCGACAATTGCATCCAGCGGGCTGAGGCCGTCGCGCTCCACAAACAACGGCGCAAGCGAGAGTACAAAGTTGACCAGGCTCCACAGGAGGATGGCGGCAGAGATGGGCGCGAACAACAGCGGCACGGCCAGCAAGGGATCGTCACCTCCGCCGGCCAGCGATGCCAGCAGCGTGCCCGCCAGATAGCCGATGAGCGGAATCAGCAGCATGAGCACGCGCGCCGCCAGTAGAAAAGCGTGGGCAGGCCAGCGCGGGACTAATGGAACTGTATTGTTGGAATCTGCATTGTTGGAATCTGCATTGGGCACAGCCTCATGCCCGGCGGCTTCACTCTGGAAAGACGCTGCCTCGCAAATGAGCGCGCGGGTGATGACCGCGCGCCCGGCGGTGGCCGCGACAACCCACAGCACGGCCGCCCCGGCGGAGACCCACAGGGCAACGCGCAGCAGCAGCGGGGCGTAAGGCTCAAAGAGGGCGAAAACCTGGCTGGCCAGGGCCAAGGGGTCCGCGGAATCGAGCGTGCGCAGTTCGGCCTCGTCCAGCATGAGGATGGGACGCACACGGCCCCAGGCGGCCAGCAGCAGCCCGACGACGCCCAGGCCAAAGCTCCAGCGCCACAGCAGTTCCATGGCGAGCAAAGCGGGTGTGAGGCGGAGAAGGTGGAGGGCTTCGCGGTTGGGGTCGGATGATGGCGGCACGATCATCTCCGGCGTGGGTTTGATGTCGTAGCCTTCCAAATCAGAACAACAGATTGCCGAATCAGGAGGGCTATCCCAGAGTACATCGCACAATTGACAAAGACCGAGCAGATCGTAAGAGAGATGCCGAGAGCAGTCGTGCTCCAACCCATGACCAGTATGATGGAGGATGGCCAGAGCACGCGCATCAGGTCGACACCGCCGACGCCAAGCACGCCAGCAACACCAAACCACAGAAGACACAACACGACAGCGGAGACCAATAGCCCGGTCATCGCGCCGAAAATTGCGAACGTTTTAGCGCTCATACTGTAGGCGTACAGCTTAGCCCTTGATGACGATGTTCACCAGCTTGTTTTTGACCACGATGACCTTGACAATCTGCTTGCCGGCAAGGCCTTCCTTGATCTTCTCGTCGGCCAGAGCCGCCTGCTTTACCGTTTCGTCGTCGGCGTCGTGCGGCACGGTGAGGCGCTGGCGCAGCTTGCCGTTGAACTGCACAACGATTTCGACCTCATCCTCCTTGGCCAGCGCGGCATCGGCCACCGGCCAGGGATGACGCAGCAGAGTGTTCGCATCTTCGCCAAGCACGGTCCAAAGCTCGGCCGCCAAGTACGGCGCAAAGGGACTGAGCAGCAGCACCATTTTGCGTTGCACGTCAGCGCGGAAAGCTTTGGGCGCGGAAGCCTTGGACGCCGCGTTGTCCGGAGTCCACAGCTCGGGAGAGGCCATGCAGGCGTTCAGCAACTCCATCATGGCCGCGACGCTGGTGTTAAAGTGCCAGCGTCCCTGGAAGTCTCCGGTGATGCGCTGAATCGTCTGATGCAGTTTGCGGAGCACGTTGCGCGCCGCAGGCGCGAGCGTGGACGGGTCATAGCTGGTCGCATCATTCGCCGCCAGCTTCACCGGGTTCTCGGTGATGAAGCGATAGAGCCGCGAGAGGAAGCGGTACACGCCTTCGACGCCCTGATCCTGCCAGTCGAGGTCGCGATCCGGCGGCGCGGCAAACAGTGTGTACAGGCGCGTGGCGTCGGCTCCGTAGCGGGCCACCATGTCATCGGGAGAGACGACGTTGCCCAGCGATTTACTCATCTTGGCGCCGTTCTTGATGACCATGCCCTGCGTGAACAGCCGCTCGGCCGGCTCGTTGTTTTTCACCAGTCCCAGGTCGCGCATGAACTTCGTCCAGAAGCGCGAATACATCAGGTGCAGAATGGCGTGCTCCACGCCGCCGATGTACTGGTCCATGGGGAACCAGTAGTTGGCCACTTCGCTGTCAAAGGGAGCGGTGTTGATGGGGCTGGTGTAGCGATAGAAGTACCAGCTCGAATCCACGAAGGTGTCCATGGTGTCGCTCTCGCGGCGCGCGGTTTTGCCGCACTTGGGGCAGGCAACCTCGTAGAACTCCTTGACGCGGGTCAGCGGCGAACCGCCGGCCAAAGTGATCTCCACATTTTCCGGCAGCAGCACCGGAAGCTGATCCTCCGGCACTGGCAGCATTCCACAGCCGTCGCAGTAGATGAACGGAATCGGCGTGCCCCAGTAACGCTGGCGGCTGATGCCCCAATC
>CAVRDQ010000014.1:0-8328 GCA_963719655.1 uncultured Acidobacteriota bacterium
GGGGCGTCCAGGGCACCCAGCCGCCCTCCAGAAACCAGCCTCTTTCATGTGCGATTATGTGAGAGAGGCCTCATTACATGACATTGCCGATCCATGATGCTCCGTCGTCGTTTCCATCGGACGGGGCAGTGCAGACGACCCGTGGCGAAACCGGGCGAACGACCAAGACTCACCCGTGGGGACAGTGGGTTTGCCTTCTGTCAGCCGTGGTGTGCGCAGCGGCAGCGGTAGCCGCGCATCTCCAACGCGCCGCGCTCATGCCCTCATGGCGGGACAGCAGCGTGATCCTGCCCGAGTACGAAGTTGTGGCGGCTGCGTCGCTGGCGGTGGTGGCGGGCTACTACGGCATAAGGTCGCGCTGGCGGATCAGTTCCATCCTTGAGTTTCCCGGGCTCTTCATCCCTCTTGCTGCATTGCTTGCAGCCGGCGTGTACAAACTTGGCATGTACCAGTTTGGCGCGTGGGACGAAGCGCTGGTTGTGCACGCAGCCTCATACTATGCCCATGGAATGCGGCCCTTTGCGGATTTCCCCTGCTCCATGCCGCCGCTTTTCATGGCGGGAATCCGCTTCGCTACCCTGGTCTTCGGGCTGAAGTGGGCATCCTTCGCACTTCTTTCCGCCGGCTTCGCTGTGGTGACCTGCTTTTGGCTATATCTATTGTTGATAAGCAGCGGCATTGCGCGACATTGGGCGATGGCAATCGCGTTCCTTGTGGAACTGAGCACGATGTTTCTGGCCCCCTACTGGTGGTACAACAACACCACTTCGATTGCCGTCATACTGCTCTTTTTCAGCGTGCTTGCGTGCCTTGCAGGGCGCGTGGCGATTTGGCAATGGGGCAGCCTGATTCTGTCGCTGGCCATGGTGCTTACCGCGAAGCCCAACGCGGCGCCGGCCGTTCTGATGGTCGTTGCATTGCTTGCGGTCAAAGAGGAACGGCGGTGGGTGAAGGTGCTTGGATGTTCTCTTGCAGCGGTCGTACTTGCGGCTGCAATCTGTTATGCCGCCCAGATGCCGCCCCTCGACATCGTTCGTTCGTACATTGAGGTCGCGAGGCTTCGCGGAAGCCCACTTGCCATGCTCCCCATCAAGGCGATGAAGCCTCCGGAGCGGTATTTTCAGGTTCTTTTGATCGTCGTCACCTTGCTCATGCTGCTCAAGGCGATTGTGGCGTCTGTGCGCGCCAGGCGGCTGTCCTGGGCCACACACTGGGCATGCGCAGTGTTGTTTCTCGTCGCCCTGGAGATGGTGCTGACGAATTCAGAGATTAAGCCAACCGATCTTTGTGTCGCACTCGTCGCCATCGCAGTTCTGGAACTTGCTCCTGCACGCGATCATGGACGGCGGCTGGGACTGAAAACCCTGATGTCGGTCTTTCTGGTCGCGTCTCTGTATTTTGGGATGACCCATCTCCGAATTCTTGCTATTGGCGAGCGGATGTTCTATGAACCGCTACCGACCCAAACGATTCGTGGAGGGTTCTTTGATGGCCTGGAGGCTGCGGGGCGCCTTCAGCTGGTTCTTCTGCAATCGCAGGATGCTCTCTCGCGTTATCCCTCGGCAACGGCGTTCTTCGGGCCGCGGATGGACTTTGAGTATGCGGTATTCAACAGGAAGCCACAGCCCGGTGCGCCTTTACTCTGGGACCCGGGGATTCTCTACGCCCGTGATCGCATCCCTGAGCTCTTTCGAGCATTTCAGAAGAGTGATCCCGACATTGTGATCCTGATGAAGGATAAGTTTTACGGACTGGACGCACTGGCGCTCTACCTGACCACCACTCCGACCTACGAGCGGATAGACGGCTACCCCGACCTCACTGTCTTCGTGCGGCGCCGCGACACTCCGCCTGACAGCCCGGACCCACTGGAGCTGATGAAGACCTGTGGGCTACATCGATGCCTGGGTCCGGAGGAGTAACTTCCATGAACGGATGACTGGGTTCGAGTGGCGCAGCCGCGCTGCAACACCTCACGGAGAAGCAATGTTCCATCTTTGGAGCTTGCGGCTGAGTGCAGCCGTAATTCCCCCACTCAAGCCGGCAGAGGGCTTGCCCGGCGCTGCGGCTGGTGACCTGGAGTGGCGCCTCCGCCACGGAATATACTGGGGTCCTTCGCTTCGCTCAGGATGACACTTCAAACAAGATCAAAAGCAAATGCAAGTTCAACTACCCCACCCTCCGCCAAAGGACGGCGGAAGGGTAGGGCACCCGACGAGATGATGGGGTACCCCGGCCAGGATGGGGCACCCCGGCTAGGATGGGGCACCAGCGTTGCTGATTCGTCCAAAGAGAATCAAGAGCGTTGCTTAACCCTCGGCGGCTTTCTCCAACGCTGCGATGTCAATCTTCTTCATCTTCATCAGGGCGGCCATGGCCTTGGGGTTCTTGATGATCTCCGGCAGGTGGCCGGGGACGATTTGCCACACCAGTCCGTAACGATCCTTGATCCAGCCGCACTGAATCTCCTGGCCGCCTTCGCTGAGCTTGTCGTAGTAGTGGTCCACCTCGGACTGCGTGTCACAGCGGACGACGAGCGAGACCGCCTCGTTGAAGGTGAAGGGAGGGCCGCCGTTGATGGCCGTCATGGGCTGTCCGTCGAGCGTGAAGGCGATGGTGAGAGGCTTGGCGCCTTCTCCGCCGCCGCTGCCGAAGTCCGCCGGGAAGTTTTCCGCCAGCAGTTGCGAGTGGGGGAAGATGGAGATGTAGAAGGCAACCGCCTCCTCTGCCTTGGACTGGAACCAGAGAAACGGCGTGACGCGGGGATAGTTCTGGAAGACGGCCATGATGCACCTCACTGGGAGGGCAGTATAGACCGCTTCACTGCCATACAAAAGGTCCTTCGACGTGAGACAAAAGGTCCTTCGACTGCGCCGGCGCTCTGCGCCTGCTTCGCTCAGGATGACAGTTCAAAAACAAATGCAAAAACAAAAGCAACTTCAACTACCCCACCCTCCGCCAAACCAGGGCGGAAGGATGGGGCAACCGCTGCGTTCCGGATGACATTTCAAAACAAGGGCAACTTCAACTACCCCACCCTGGCAACCGCGGCCAGGATGGGGCACCCCGGCGCTACGGTAGGTGACCTGGGGTGGCGTCTCCGCTACAGAGTGTGCTGGGGTCCTTCGCTCCGCTCAGGATGACACTTCGAACAAGATCAAAAGCAAATGCAACTTCAACTACCCCACCCTCCGCCAAACGAGGGCGGAAGGGTAGGGCACCCGCTTCGCTCAGGATGACAGTTCAAAAGCAAAGACAAAAGCAAAAACAAAAGCAAGTTCAACTACCCCACCCTCCGCCAAACGAGGGCGGAAGGGTAGGGCACCCGCGTTGCGGCCGCTAGGTCGGGTAACGCTGCGCTGCCTTCCGCTGGCGCAAAGTAGGGTACGCGCCAAATGCTGGCGCTCCGGCCTCTGGCGCTAGTCGGCGGGGATTTCTTCGGCGCAGAGGGGATCGTCGTACTTGACCTGGTTGACGCGCGGGCTGACGCGATAACGGCGCATGGCCTGGGCAGGGTAGGGACGCAACAAGGCCTGCAACTCCTCGACATGGCTGAAGCCGGGATCGAGCCAGAGATCGTAGTCCTTCGGCGCGAGGATGACGGGCATGCGGTCGTGCACGTCGCGCATGAGTTCGTTGGGCGTGGTGGTGAGGATGGTACAGCTTTGAATGGTTTGGGGAATTGTCTGGGCGGCATCGGCGGGGGCCTGTGGCGGACGCCACTCCTCCCAGAGTCCGGCCATGGCGAAGAGCGAGGCATCGGAGTTGGCCATGGTGAAGCACCAGGGAAGTTTCTCGCGGCCGGAGTGTTGCCACTCGTAGAATCCGTCGGCCGGAATGAGGCAACGGCGGGAGCGCAGGGCGGCGCGGAAGCTGGGCTTTTCGGCGACGGTCTCGGCGCGGGCATTGATCATCTTGTAGCCGATGGAGGCATCCTTGGCCCAGGCGGGGATGAGTCCCCAGTGCAGGCGGCTGAGCGTGCGGGTGGGGCGGTCGGGTAGCTGGCGGACGGCGGCGATGGCCTGTCCGGGCGCGGCGTTATAGCGGGGAATCCAGTCGGGCGCGCCGAGATCGTCAGAGGCGGCAAAGGCCTCCTCGAGAATTTCCTTCTTGCGCGCGACCTTGAATCGTCCACACATGGGAGAGCAGTATAACGCGATGACTTAACCCAAGAGTTGAAAAAAAGACGCTCCCGGGCGCATGGTGAACACCGCTGAATCTCGCTATGGAAGCAACAGCGGTGGCGAAGAGAGGGGGTGATCCCACCCTGTCGCAAAAGCAGCGACAAGGGTGGGGCATCCATCGGGCCTCATGATGACGATAGAGGTCCTTCGACTCCGCTGCGCTCCGCTCAGGATGACAATTCAAAAGCAAGAAGAAGAGCAAGAACAAGAGCAAGAACAAGAGCAAGAACAAGAACAAGAGCAAGAACAAGAGCAACTACCCCACCCTAGCAACTGCGGCTAGGATGGGGCACCCGCAACTTCAACTTCAACTTCAACTACCCCACCCTCCGCCAAAGGCGGGCGGAAGGATGGGGCATCCGCGATGAAGAGACCAAGGGCTTCCCACGTCTGGCCAGATTCAGGCCAGGCATGGGGCACCAATCTTGTCTACGGTCAGGAAGTTACTTCTTCAGACAGAACTTACTTTGCGGCCAGCGTGCGATACCACTCGATGGTGCGGCGCAGGCCTTCATGGAAGTTGACGGTGGGCTGGTAGCCGAGAGCTTCACGGGCAAGGGAGATGTCGGCGTAGGAGTGCTCGATGTCTCCGCTGCGCACGGGGCCGTACTCCACGGTGCCGGTGTAGCCGGTGAGCTCACGCAGGCTGCGGATGGCGTCGTTCAGAGTGATCTGCTGCGCGGTAGCGACGTTGAAGACCCGTCCGCTGACTTTTTCCGCCGGGGCGGACATGGCCAGCAGGTTGGCGTTGACGACGTTCTCGATAAAGGTGAAATCGCGGCTCTGCTTGCCGTCGCCGTGCACGGTGGGCGTTTTGCCTTCCAGCATGAGCAGCGAAAACTTGGCGAGGACGCCGGAGTATTGCGACGAGGGATCCTGATGCGGGCCGAAGACGTTGAAGTAACGGATGACGACCGTCTCGAGGCCGTAGACGGCGGTGAAGCAGCGCATGTAATGTTCGCCGGCGAGCTTGCTGACCGCGTAGGGCGAGATGGGCGCGGGGAGCATCCCCTCGTGCTTGGGGAGCGTGGGCTGGTCTCCGTAGGCGGAGCTGGAGCCGGCGTAGACGACGCGCTTGACTCCGGCGGCGCGGGCGGCAACCAGAAGATTGAGCGTGCCGGTGACGTTGCTGGAGTTGGTGGGAACGGGATCGGCCACGGAGCGGGGAACGCTGGCGAGAGCCGCCTCGTGGAAGATGAAGTCCACGCCCTGGCAGACGCGCTGGCAGACCGATGGGTCTTCGATGGTGCCCTCGATAAAGTCGAGGCCCTTGAGGTCGGCGAGATTCTCCCGCTTGCCGGTGATGAAGTTATCCACGCCGCGGACGCCATAGCCCTTGGCCAGCAGGGCGCGCGCAATGTTGGAACCGATGAAGCCTGCAACTCCGGTGATGAGATAAGTCGGCATGTTCGTTCCCGTAAATCGTAATTCGAAATTCGCGCTTTGAAATTCCCGAGCCTCAAATGTCCAAAACGGCGCTGGCTAGCAGTGCACGATGTTCCTGGCCACGATGCCCTTGGTGGCGTTGCGCGTATCCACGACGAGCTTGGATTCGGCGACGATGCGCGGGTAGTCGTAGGCGGTGTGGTCGGTGACGATGAGCACGGCGTCGTACTGGCCGAGATCGGTGAGCGGGACGCAGGTCATGTTGAGGTCGTAGTGGCGTCCGTGGCCGACCGTGGGGAAGAAGGGATCGTTGTAGCTGACCTCGGCTCCGCTTTTGCGCAGCAGCTCGATGACGGTGAGCGAGGGCGACTCGCGCAGATCGTCAATGTCGCGCTTGTAGGCCAGGCCCAGGACGAGAACCTTGGAGCCGTTCAGGCACTTTTTGTGTTCGTTGAGCGCGAGCGCCGTCTTTTCGATGACGTAATACGGCATGCCGGTGTTGACCTCTCCGGCGAGCTCGATGAAGCGGGTGCGGAAGTCGAACTGCTTGGCCTTCCAGGAGAGATAGAAGGGGTCAATGGGAATGCAGTGGCCGCCGAGACCCGGGCCGGGATAAAAGGCCTGGTAGCCGAAGGGCTTGGTCTTGGCGGCGTCAATGACCTCAAAGATGTCAATGCCCATGCGGTCACAGAGCTGCTTGAGCTCGTTGACGAGGGCGATGTTGACGCAGCGGTAGATGTTTTCCAGCAGCTTGGTCATCTCCGCCGTGGCCGGAGTGCTGACCGGAACGGTGCGGTTGAAGATGCTGCCGTAGAGCGCCGAGGCCAGGCGCGTGGCCGTGGGCTCCAGTCCGCCGATGACCTTGGGAATATCGCGGCGGGCGACCTGATCGTTGCCGGGATCTTCACGCTCGGGAGAAAACGCCACGTAGACGCCCGTGCCGCCTTCAGCGCGGATGGCCTTGAGGCCCGACGGGTTGCCCTTCTCGAGGAGCGGAACCAGAATCTCCTCGGTGGTGCCGGGGTAGGTCGTGCTCTCCAACACAACCAACTGGCCGGCGCGGAGGTGCGGCGCGATGGCACGGCCGGTCTGCTCGATGTAGCTGAGGTCGGGCTGGTGATATTCGTCGAGCGGGGTGGGGACGCAGATGATGATGGCGTCCATCTGCTTGATCTCAGCGTAGTCGGCGGTGGCGCTGAAGCCGGACTTGCTGGCCGCCTGAATCTCCTCCGGCAGGATGCGCACGATGTAGGAGCGGCCGCTGTTGAGCGCCTCGACCTTGCGGGTGTCCACGTCAAAGCCGGTGACCTGGAAGCGCTGCTCGCTGAAGAGCAGTGCCAGGGGCAGACCGACATAGCCCATACCGATGATGCCAATGCGCGCCTGGCGCGAGGCGATGAGGGTTTCGAGCGGAGAGGACTGCGCTGCGGGATTCGACATGTCGGCCAATGCTCCGGGTTGCAAAATGCAAGTGCCATCCTAACAAAAAACGCGCCGGAAGAGAGAACGCTGCCAGGCGAGGGCGGCTCTGAGGCGAGATTTGGTGCCTAAGTGCCGTATCCACAACCGGATGGATGAATGCGCGCCAATGCCTCCAAAATGCTGGGATTCGGAGGGTGCGGGGAGTGGCCTAAAAACCGCCGCAATGGCCGAATCCTGCGCGGGGAACTCATCATCTGAGATGCGATGTGAGGTTTTGTTATGGCGTCCGCGGCTCCGCACAACCCTGCCCCCGACCGGGGCGATCCCTTGCACGTTGCGTTGCACCGCCAGCTGCTGCAGCGCCGCAAGTTGCTGGCTGAAGCCATTGGGCAGATGCCGGAGTTCAAGATTGCACAGCTGCTGCACGAGGTGGACTCGGCTCTGGAGCGCTTTGCCACCGGCCAATACGGCATCTGCGAGCGCTGCGAGGAGACGGTGGAGGATGACCGTCTGCTGGCCGATCCGCTGACGCGCTTTTGCCTGTGCGAGATGACCAAACAGCAGATTGCGCTGCTGGAAAAAGACCTGATGCTGGCCGCGCAGATTCAGAGCCGGTTGTTGCCGCGCCGCGAGCTGCGCTGCGATGGCTGGGCCGTGGCGCACCACTACCGTCCGCTGGGGCTGGTGAGCGGGGACTACTGCGACCTGGTGATGGCCGAGGATCACCAGATCTACTTTATGCTTGGCGACGTGGCAGGCAAGGGAGTGGCGGCCTCTCTGCTGATGTCGAACCTGAGCGCCATCTTCCGCGCGCTGATTCCGATTGGACTTCCGCTGGGGGAGCTGATGCGGCGCGCCAACCGCATCTTTGCCAGTAGCACGTTGCCGAACCAGTTTGCCACCTTGATATGCGGGCGCACGCTGCGGGGCGGCGTGGAAGTCTGCGGCGCGGGGCATCCTCCGGCGCTGCTGGTGGCGGGCGATCAGGTGACGGAGATCGCCTCACAGGGATTGCCGATGGGGCTGTACGGCGAGCAGGAGTTTACGAGCTCGGCCTTTGAGGTGGCGCCGGGCAGCTCTCTGGTGCTGTTCAGCGATGGCGTCAGCGAGTCGCACGCCGCGGACGAAGAGTACGGCTATGCACGCATTGCGGCGGCGGCCGTCAACAGCCGGGGGCAGGGTCCGGCGGAGATGGTGGCCAACTGCATGCGCGACCTGGAGTGCTTCCTGGGCGGCGAGGCGGTGTTCGACGACCAGACGCTGATGGTGCTGCAACGGAGCGTGTAGGCGGCGCCGGCTAAATTCCGCAGCCGCAGCCGGGGGATGGAACGCGCAC
>CAVRDQ010000015.1:0-6276 GCA_963719655.1 uncultured Acidobacteriota bacterium
GTAGTGGCCGGTGCCAGGGCGATCACCAAGGGCAAGGCCGCCGAGTGGGGACTGAGCGTGTACACGCCGGTCATCATCAAGTATCGCGACGACAAGACCGACAAGGGCGTGGAGTTGGAAGACCTGCTGCGCTAGCCGCTTGCGCCGCCAACACGGAGAGCCAATGGCCGGGCACACCACGAAACAGAAGCCACAGACGGAACTGATTGCCGCGCTGGCGCTGTTTGGGTTGGCGGCGGTGGCGTGGGCGCTGCAGTTCCACGCCCACGTTATGGACGTGGGAACGTTGCCGCTGACAACGCTGGGCTTGTGGCTGCGCTGGGCTGGGATGGCGGCACTGACTGTGTGGGCCGTGCGGCGGCGCTCGCTGACCGCGTGGATCTTCGTCTGCATGGCCATTGGCGGAGAGCTGGGCTATGACGCTCCGCACTTTGCGCTGCAGTTGCGCGTGATCAGCCTGATTTTTCTGCGCCTCATCAAGACCATCATTGCGCCGCTGTTGTTTGCCACGCTCGTCAGCGGCATTGCCGGCCACGCCAACCTGCGGCAGGTGGGGCGCATGGGGTGGAAGGCCATCCTGTACTTTGAGGTGCTGACCACATTTGCGCTGGCCATCGGACTGGGCGCGATTCATCTGTCGCGCGCGGGGGTGGGGATTCATCTTGCAGCCGCCGCCGGTGAGGCGTTGCCCACGCAGCGGCTGACCCTGGTGGAGACCCTGCTGCACATCTTCCCGGAGAACATTGCCAAGAGCGTAGCCGAGGGTCAGGTGCTGCAGGTGGTGGTGTTCGCCGTCTTTTTTGGGCTGGCGCTGGCCATGGTGCGGGAAGAGCGGCGGCGGCCGATGCTGGCGCTGGTCGAATCGCTGGCCGAGGTGATGTTCAAGTTCACCAAGATTGTGATGTACTTTGCGCCGTTGGGCGCGGGGGCGGCACTGGCCTACACGGTAGCCAGCACGGGCTTGGGAGTGCTGGTGAACCTGGCGCGGCTATTGGTGACGTTGTACGCGGCGCTCGCGGTGTTCATCTTCTGCGTGCTGCTGCCGGTGGCGCTGCTGGCCGGAGTTCCACTGCGCCGCTTTATTAAAGCTGCGGCCGAGCCGGTGACCTTGGCCTTTGCCACCAGCAGCAGTGAGGCTGCGCTGCCGGTGGCGATGGAGCGCATGGAGGAGATGGGCGTCGGGCGCCAGGTGGTGGCCTTCGTCATGCCGACGGGTTACAGCTTTAACCTGGATGGCAGCACGCTGTATCTTTCGCTGACGGCGATTTTTGTGGCGCAGGCCGCGGGCGTGCAACTGGGGCTGGGGCGTGAACTGCTGCTGATGCTGACCCTGATGCTGACGAGCAAGGGCGTGGCCGGTGTCTCGCGTGCGTCGCTGGTGATTTTGCTGGGCACGGTGGGCAGCTTCGGGCTTCCCGTGGAGCCCGTCTTCCTGCTGCTGGGCGTGGATCAGCTGATGGACATGGGGCGCACCGCGGTGAACGTGCTGGGCAACTGTCTGGCCACGGTGGTGGTGGCGCGCTGGGAGGGCGAACTGCGCGAGGAATCATCAGCGGGGTAAGAGTTTTCCGCGCAACTTTCTCTCTGGAGCCGGGTCTATACATGCAACTCCCGCCGCGCTTTGATTGCAGGGCGCGGCAAGGAACGACGACCCACCGGCTGGGCAGGCCGGTGGGTTATTTTTGTGCTCGATGATTTTGTGCGAGGACCGGCTGTCTACTGGAACTTCTCGTCAATTGAGGTGCGATCGCTGATGTAGGCCTCGACGGCGCGGGTGAGCGTGCCCTGCGCCTTGAGGATGTACTCGACGGCGTCGCGCACGGCGCCCTCTCCGCCGCGATGGTCGGTGATGACCTGGGCCTCATCCTTGACGTCCTCGCGGGCGTTGGCCACGGCGATGGCCAGTCCGCAGGCGCGCATCACGGGCAGATCAATGATGTCGTCGCCGACGAAGGCCACTTCTTCGGGTTTCAGCCCCGTCTTCTGTAGAATGTCGTGGAAGGCCTGCAGTTTGTTGGCCGAGCCCTGGTAGACGTATTCGATCTTCAGGTCACGGGCGCGCAGGCGCACGGTCTCAGAGATGCGCTTGGTGA
This sequence comes from uncultured Acidobacteriota bacterium, assembly GCA_963719655.1. GTDB lineage: Bacteria > Acidobacteriota > Terriglobia > Terriglobales > Acidobacteriaceae > TOLSYN. The sequence continues at coordinate 2,094 of CAVRDQ010000015.1, forward strand.
TGAGTCCGGTTTTGATGCCACCCAGGCGGGCGAGCGAAAAAGCGGTGCCGTCGTGGGCATGGAAGGCTTTGACCTCGACGGCTTCGCCTGGAATGCCGTATCCGCCCTGCTCCAATTTGGCCTCGGTGCCGGGTGGCAGGTTGGCACCGGGGAGCGGGACGAAGTAGAGCTTGCCGTCGGTCATTACGCCATCCACGTCCAGCAGAAGGAGCTTGATTTTCTTTGCGCGCGCTTTGGACATATCGGGATTGTAGCATCCGTTTGCGGCGGCCCAGGAGCCTGCCGCGCCTGAGCCGGTGCGTGCTGCTGGTGCTGCTCGGCTGCGCGCTTTCCATGGTTGCGCAGAGCTCGAAGCCCGCGGCCAGGAAGCCGGTGGCGAAGAGGTCGGCGAGCCAGAAACCGGCGGCGAGCCAGAAACCGGCGACCAGCCGGAAGCCGGTAGCTAGAAAGCCACGCACCAGGGCAACGGCCGCCGCGCACGGTGCACCCACGGTGGTGCGGGCGCAGATGGCGCTGGCGCAGAAGATGGCACGTAGCGCCGGGGAGATGGCCGCTCCGCTGCCATTGTCCGAGCGCGTGGCCCTGCTGACCCGCCTGCTGTACACCATGCGCAGTGACGTGATGGCCGCGGAGAAAAAGCAGTGGGCGGAGGAGTTGTTCGCCGCTGCGAAGCAGTTTCCGCACACGACCTCGGCCGAGATGGAGGCGCGCAACACGGCACTGGCCACGGCGGCCGCCCGGCTGGCGCTTTACGATCCCGAGCACGCTCTGGCGCTGCTGGACGCACTGCCACCTACTGAGGGCCAGCGCGGAGACCAGCCTGACGCCCGCACCATGGCCGCCCGCCTGTTGTTTGCCGGATATATGCAGCATCATCCCGGAGGCGCGGGCGTATTGATGGAGCACGCCCGGCGCTGGAGCACCGATGGCAGCTTCCCGTATGGGGCCAGCGCGGCCATCCTGGCCCGCGTGCGCGGCGACGAAGACGCCAGCGAGCAGTTCTTCCGCCAGGTGCTGGCCATTTTTTCAAACAGTGACGAAGGCCTTTACGGCACAGCCGAGTTTGCCGGATTGTTGCAGCAGGCGGTCTCCATGGAAGCCATTCTGGCCGACACGGCCGAGGAGGCCGGCAGCGCCATTAGCGCGCAGTTGAGCCGCCACGTTGCAGCCGGGCAGCAATTGGCTCCGCCGCAAGAGGAGATGATGCTTGAAGCGTTGAACAATCTGCGCGTCAGCGCTCCCAAGGCCTACGCGCAGTTGCTCCTGACCTCGCCTTCGCTGGCCGGGCTGAAGGCGCCTCGGGTTGCAGCCCCACAGGAACCTCCGCCGCTCGACGCCGAGCTGGAGACTGCCTTCCACGAACTGGGCGAGACCATTCGCCTGCATCGCGGGCCGGAGGCGACACGGGCGTCCGTGGTGACGTCCCTCCGGTTGGTGAATGCCCGCTACTCGAAGGGCGTCTGCGCGGAGTGCACGGCCCCGGATGCGCAATCGGCGGCGCTGGTGTCGCTGGCGGCCTACGCCATGCCCACCGGCATTGCAGTTCAGCTGAATGCGATCGAGGATCCTTTTTGGCGGGCGTACTTTTTGGCCATCGCCGCGCAGCAGGTGGGCCAGCCCACCCGCGTGGCTGACCCGGCGGCACGCAAGCTGCCTGAGAAGGAAGAGCCGGAGCCGGAATAATTCACTTTCAGCAATGCGGTGGATGGCTCCGCGTGGCGCCTGGGGTACCATAAAGGCAGCGAGCGTGGGGTCAATCCCCATGCCGAATGTTCGCGGCGCGCTCCGCCATTTGTGTTTCAAACCCACTGGGAGACCTGAATTTGAGGCGATTATTGCTGGTGCCACCGCCGTTGCTGCAAGTGAACCCTCATGCCGCGGGCGGAGTGCCTCAGATGCTGTGGGCGCTGGCCAGCCTGCTGGTGGAGCGCGGCTCCAAGGTGGACGTTGCGGTCAGCATGGGCTCGGCCATCCCCAGGTTCGAGGATGAGCTTACGGACGAAGACCGCGCCGCGATGCGGACGGCCGAACAGGTGCAGGCTGGGCGCGTGATTGCCGCCTGCGCGGGCGGCCATTACGACACGGTGCTCGACCAGAGCGGACATCTCTTCCAGCATGGCGCGCAGATGGGGTGCCAGGTGCTGTCCACACTCTTCCGTCCGCGCGTTCACTACCCGGCTTTCGCCTTCCGCAACCCGGCCCCAAATGTATTTTTCACCTGCACCAGCGAGCGCCTGCGCCGCGATTTCAGCGGCGTGCCACACATGATGTCGCCGGTGCACAACGGTATTGACATGCAACGCTATCCAGCGGCGGCGCGCCGTGCCGACTACGTGGTGTGGATGGGCGCCGTGTCGCCGGAGACGGCTCCGCACCTGGTGGTGCAGGCGGCGCGCGCCGCCGGGCAGACCATCCTGTTGGCCGCCGACACCGCGCTGCTGGAGCGCCACCGCGCCTATTACGAGGAGCAGGTGCGGCCGCTGATTGACCATGACAAGGTGCGCTGGGCACAGCTGGAGAGTTTTGCGCATAAGACGCAACTGCTGCGTGCGGCGCGAGCCCTGTTGCTGGCTCCGCAGAATGACCTGGCCAGCGCGCAGCCCGCACTGGAAGCCCTGGCATGCGGTACGCCGGTCATCAGCTTTGCGGCGGGCGACGTGTGCGAGATCATCGTGGAAGGCACGGGCTACCTGGTGAACAGCGTGGAGGAGATGGCGCGCGCGCTGGTGGGACTGCGCAATCTTCGCTCGCTCGATTGCCGGCGCCAGGTGGAGGAACATTACAGCCTGCGCTCGATGGCCGACGGCTATGAGGCGCTGCTGCACGATCTGGACGAGCAGCGCCGCTGGAATCAGCGCCGGTAGTAGAGCGGTTTGCATCCGGCGCCTGTCCGGGAAGTGAAGGGTGCGCGATGAAGGTAATGATCTTTGGCGCCACGGGAATGGTCGGCGCAGGCGTTCTACGCGAGTGCCTTTTGGCTCCTGATGTGGACGCGGTGCTTGTCGTTGGCCGTCATCCGATTGGCCAGCAGGACGCGAAGCTGACCGAGATTGTGCGGCCCGACCTGTTTGACCTGCAGGCTTGCGAGGCGCAGCTTTCCGGCTACGACGCCTGCTTCTACTGCCTGGGCGTAACCTCTGTTGGCATGAGCGAACACGAGTATCGCCGCATCAGCCATGACCTGACGCTCGCGGTGGCGCAGACGCTGCTCCCGCTGAACCCCGCGATGACCTTTGTTTACGTGACCGGCGCCGGCGCGGACAGCACCGGGAGCGGAGCGGTCATGTGGGCTCGGGTAAAGGGCGCGGCGGAAAATGCCCTGTTGCAAATGCCTTTCCGCGGCGCGTTCATGTTCCGTCCGGCGGTGATACAGCCACTCCATGGCATTCGCTCCAAGACGCGCTGGTACCAGCTTTTCTACGATGTGGCTGCTCCGCTGCTGAGCTTACTGAGGCGCTGGGCGCCTCGCTACGCGACCTCCACCGAAGAAGTTGGCCAGGCCATGCTGGCCGTGGCCCGCCGAGACGGCGGACGAGGAGTGTTGGAGAGCATAGACATTCATCGAGCCGCACAGGCTACCCGGCCGCAATAAGAAAAGCGCCCGCCACTTTGGCAGGCGCTTTCAGACTCCAGAAAAGAAAATTACTTAATCACGCCGGCTTCGCGGGCCACGGACTCCAACTTGGCGCGCAGCGCGGGCTGCATGGGGCACAGCGGCAGGCGGTAGTTCTCCTGAATGCGGCCCATCATGGCCAGCGCTGCTTTTACCGGCAGGGGATTGCTCTCAATAAAGAGCGCCTGCATGAGCGGCAGGTAATGGTGGAAGAGCTTGCGGGCCTTAGCAAATACCAACTGAACCAGTAGAGGGCAGTAAAGATAACCAGTTAACCCGCATCATCATTGAAGTATAATACGGTCGCCACCACCGGCACTGGCCGTCCGCTTGACGTCCCCACTGTCCCCCGGGTTCGGTCGCTCGGGCATGCACTGCTGCTGCAAAATATTGGGCAGATCCTGAAGGTCGAGAACGCGCATCGCAAAGCCACGCTCTGATGGCCGCTTTAGGCATGCCATACACCACGCATGTCTCCTGGCTCTGCGCCACCGTAAACCCGCCCGCCGACCGGATCTCGCCCATCCCCAACGAGCCGCCTTGGCCCAAACTGGTCATCAGCACGGCCAT
>CAVRDQ010000016.1:0-4864 GCA_963719655.1 uncultured Acidobacteriota bacterium
GAACCATTGGCCAGACTTCCGCAATGGATCACAACATCGTCAGCGTATCTCTCAAATGGCACCTTGATATTCTGTGCCATCCATTCGTCGAATGCATAGTGCATGAATAAGTTCGCCAATAGTGGGCTAATTACTCCTCCTTGCGGCGATCCAGTTTTCCGTTCCTTTAATGTCCCATCGGCCATCTGCATAGGAGCTTTAAGCCACCGTTCAATGTATAGATGGATCCACTTAAGGTCCGTGTGTACTTTCACAGACTTCATCACCAAATCATGGTCCAGGTTATCAAAGAAACCTTTGATGTCCAGGTCGATGACCCAGTCGAGCCTCATGCAGCGCTCACGCGCCTTTCCTATTGCATCCCCAGCTGACTTGCCAGGACGATATCCGTAGGAGTCCACATGGAATATCGGTTCCACAAAGGGCTCTAACGTTAATTTCGCCACCATTTGGGCAACACGGTCGGCCACTGTTGGGATGGTGGCTTCATACTGCTCCTTCCACAGTACGCTTTTGGGTTCGAGGCTTCAGGTGATGGGAGTTGGCGACCCTCTGCTGGCAGGCTTGCAGCACCTCCGCTGAAAACGCCACACGCAAGCGTCCATCCGGCCCGCGCTGCGCGTCAAGGTGCTTCTTCTCGATCCAGTCGTAAACGGTGACGGCGCTGATTCCCAACCGAGCTGCCACGTCTGCAACCGCCAGTTCACCCGGTCCAAAGTGCGGTTTGGGAGGCGGAATCCGATGGGCGTGGCGGAGCCACCGGACGGCCTGGGCATTGAAGGGCCGGCCCTTTCCGGTCTTGAGGCCCTTCGCATTCAGTTCCGCCGCGACCTCGTCGGCGGAACGGTCTGACAGAAACTGGACCAAATCTGTGGCCCCCCTGGTAGTGCGGCTATAGCGAACCGGCCGAGCAACGACCAGTTCCTCGGTTGCACCCGAGCGCCAGTGGATCCCGACCCGGATGCCCTCTTCCGGATCCTGTCGGGAGAGCAGCGTGACATCCGCAATCAGGGCACGGAGGATCCGCTTGCGGTCCTTGAAGGATGTGGAGGAGGCCGCCCAGAGGCGCGGGAAATCCTCCGCCAGGGCCTCCAACTCATCCCGTGAGGCCAGTGGCGCCTTGTCTGCCTGGGCTGCGACCCACACGCTTTCGGCCTCGGCCAGGACATGGAGTTTCTCCTCCCACCGCTGCTCCAGAGTCCGCGCCACGAGCCGATTTTCGGGTTCGCATGCGTTGAAGGCGCGTTCGGCCCGCCCGGCTTCGTATCTGGCCCGCTCCAACTGAAGCTCGAAGGCCCGGCTACGGCTCGCGTCCCGCGCCTTCACCTCATCGGCCGCTGCCAATGCCAGGCGGATCTCATCGGTTGAGATCACCGCCAGCACTCGGTTTGCCACCGCCGAGTCCACAGTTTCGGCCATGACCGACCGGCACCCCGGCGTCTGGATATGATCCGCCCGAGCATGGCAGCAATCGTAGGTGGGCCTCCCATAGGGGTGGTCCGTGGACATGGCTCGTCCACAGGAACCGCAACGCACCAGCCCTTGGAGAAGCGCGGCACCTTCCCTGGGAGGTCGCGCTCCCCGGCGGTTGTCGTTGGCGGCGAGCCGTTGTTCATTGGCCAGGTAGGTTTCCCAGGTCACGTAGCCTGGGTGATGGTTTTTGAGAAGCACCGGCCAGTCCTGCCGGGAGCGTTTCCCGATTTTGGTCTTGAGGCTCCCATCCGGGCTCACGCTACGCTGGGAATGGTAGCGGCCATAAGTGTAAGCCCCGGCATAGGACGGGTTGGATAGGATCGTGACCACCCGCGAATGCGTCAGTCGGCCCCACCGAACTTCCCCTGACCAGGCCCCACCATAGGCCCGCCGAGGGAAAGGCCTGTCCTTAAAAATGCCTACTACGCCGTAAGCAGAGCCCACCACTTCAAAGGCAGAGAACACGCCTGCCACCGCCGCCCGGATCTCGTCACTGGGGTCCATGACCGTCCGCCCGTCAGCATCATAGACATAGCCCACCGGCAGGGGAGCGCGAAGTTCTCCCCGTTTGGCTGCGGCACGCTTCGATTCCTGCAAGCGGCCGGCAAGGATGTGAAGTTCCGCTTCGGACATGGTTCCTTTCAGACCCAGGAGCAGCCGGTCGTTGAAGTTCTGGAGATCATAAACCCCATCCGCATCCACGATCAGTGTTCCGGTAAGGCTGCAGAATTCCAGCAGGCGCTGGAGGTCCGCGGAACTGCGGGCCAGTCGCGAAATTTCCAGGCCAAAAACCGCCCCCGCCTCGCCCAGACACACCCGGCGCACCAATTCCTGGAAGCCCTTCCGGGCGTCGGCGCTGCGCCCAGATACCCCCTGGTCGGCGTCGATGACCTGGATCAGGCACGGATCCCAACCCAGGCGGATGGCCTCGTCGGCCAAGCCATACTGGCGGGCGGTGGATTCCCGATTCTCCCGAACCTGGGCCAGGCTCGATTGGCGCACGTAGACAATGGCCATCCGCTCCAGGTGCTGGCTGGTGATCTTGTTCTGGCTGCCCATCATGTCGCAAGCCTCCCGCCCTGACCGCCGCCTGCAGCATGTTCGCCACGGGCGCCACGAGATCGGCCATCAAGGCATCCAGAACCATTCAGTCCAGCTCCCCCCTGGCAAGCAGCTCGATGTTGATGGCCGAAATCTCGGCCAAGGACTCCTCGATCCGGTCGGTCTCCCCGACCAGCCTTTCCACAGCCTGGACCGCCTCGGCCGGCACGTAGACCATGCCCCGGCGCTCCTTGGTCCGTACCGCCAGGTACACGTAGGGGCCATGCGGCTCCCCCTGCGCGCAGCGGCAGCCTTCCTTGCCGCACCGCCGATACTGTCGCTGGAGCGAACCCCGGACCAGCCCTTCCAGGCCAGGAAGTGTTTTGGCCAAGGCGGCCCGCCGCGCCCGGAGGTCGCCCACACTCATGTCGCTGAGAGATGTTTTCTTGTGTGTCATACTTATACAAGTATCGTTCTTGGATCATGGCAAGCAAGGGCCCTCCTGGATTTTTTTCAGCAGGGCAACAAGTTCTTCCAGCAACTCCACCGTGAGGGGGCCATTGGCTGGGGGCAGACCGCGGTCCGTGAAGGACTCAGGTAGGCCGGCACTCCCCAAGGGGCCGCCCTCGCAGACATAGATCAAGCCGCCGTGCTTGAGTCGACGTTGGAAAAGGATTGGCACCCGCTGCCCCGCCATCGGATGGAACGGGTGGGTCACCAGAAGGAAATCAGAATCCGTGCTGCGGTTCCGCGCAGTTTGAATCAACCGTCGGAATACCAAGGACTCTGACCTTTCCATCATCCTTTGGAATTTCAACACTTAGAACTGGCGGTGGGAAATAACAGCCCGATGACATCCGGTTCCAGATCTTGTATAGATTATTCTTGAGATCTTTCTCAAATGCCTTGATGGACTGCCCGTCCACCCCGCCTACCCCTCGGTTGGCCTTTACCGCCTCAAACGCTTTTACGACGAGGTGCTTTGAAATGGTGTACGGCTTTGCCTCAGACATGGACTCCTCCCCTTACGGGTTGCCCCACCCCTGACGCTGGACGGTCTGGCCTCTTCGCTCCACCCGCATTACCAGGCTTCACCGCTACTACAAGCCAGTCCGCCCCAGCGCTTCGCATCGGTAAACTCACCCTCCGGGGGATTTCCCCTTGGATTTCTCCCTTAACATCGAAGCGCCTGGTTCCCACGTTCCACACAAGAGCCTGGACCAGACTCGCGCCACCTCTACGCCGACCACCGCCCGGACCGTAGACAGGTCCCTTCCGAGCCTCATCCCAGGCATACATCCGGAGCCTGGTTTCGATGGTATTTAGTCTCTTTCGACGCCTCATCGGTGGTTCACTTTCGTTCGCCTTCCTGGTCCTCACTTGGCGAAGTCTTCTCCGCCTTTTCCTCGATCTGCTCACTACCCGGGTTCTCAGGCCCACGCAGCGCCGAGGCAGTTTGAAGACTGGTCCTGCAACCCGTCTCCGGGGGGCCAACCCCCATCTCTCATGCAGCACAGCTGCTATCTCAGGTTGTCATGTTGACCTCCTGGGTCAGCGCCTTTCGTGGCGCACGGATGGACGGGGATGGACGGGGATGAAAGAAGATAGATAAAAAACCAATACTGTTATTTGATATGTTATTTTGGAATCTTTCTACTAGTCCTGTTCGACTTCGTCCTGAAGCGCTCCCTGAGGGACCCCCGGTCGGGCCGCGCCCTGGCCCCGGAGATCTTCCTGGACAATCCCGGCCTGCGCACCCCGGTCCATCCGTAGGAGACCGGAAAAGTCAACAATGGCTCGAAAGATCAAGTGGTACCTGGCCCTCCAACCGCCGGGTGAACTGTGACCTCCATTTCCCTGATAAACCCAAACTTCTAATACAATCCACTTGGAGGGCTGAATACATGAGTGACCAAGGTCTGGCACGCAAGGACAGCGATATTGTGCTGGGCACACGGGTGCCCACGCGCAGGGATCTCGTCTTCGGCATGGCGGGTTCGGGCGGGGATGGCATCGTTTCCGTCGGGGACTCCCTGCTCCAGGTGGCGGCGGCCGAAGGCTACCACGGCGTCATGACCAAGAGTTTCGGCTCCCAGATCCGCGGGGGCGAATCCTCCTGCCGGGTGCGCATCAGCACCGAGCCCATCCTCAACCCCGGCGGCAACCTGGACGTGGCGGTGGCCCTGAACTGGGAGGACTTCCTAAAGTTCGGCGCCGAGCTGCCCGTGAGCGGCACCACCGTGGTGATCTACGAATCGGCCACCAACATCGCCCCGGACCGCATCCCCCTGGTGGGGGTCACGCCCCGGCAGGTGATCGCCGTGCCCATCGCCCAGATGGCAAGACCTCC
>CAVRDQ010000017.1:0-4493 GCA_963719655.1 uncultured Acidobacteriota bacterium
GACGGCCTTGCGCACGGCATCGGCCGTGCAATTGCTGGTGGCACCGGCGACGATGGGCACGCGGCCGGCGACGACCTCAATTGTCGTCTCAATCACCAGCCGCCACTCCTCGTGCGAGAGCGTTGGCGTTTCGCCCGTGGTGCCGCAGGGCACCAGGAAGTCAATGCCGGATTCCACCTGCCACGCCACCAGGCTGCGCAGAGCCTTCACGTCCACCGCACCATCGGCCAGGAACGGCGTGACGATGGCCGTTCCGCATCCACGAAGTTTCACCATAATTCCGCCTAACCCTTCAACTGCGAGAAGATTTCCTGAAACTCGTAAAAGCCCTTGCGCCCGTTCAGCCACTCGGCGCCGCGCACCGCGCCTTCGGCAAAGCCGCTGCGGTTGTGAGCCTCGTGGGTCAGGGTAATCGTATCGGCGGCGGAGAGCAACTCCACCGTGTGAGTGCCCACCACCTCGCCCCTTCGGATGCTCTCAATGGGAGGCTTTTGTCCGCCCGCCTGCTCAAAGACGCGGCCCATGCTGACGGCCGTACCGGAGGGCGCATCCAACTTGTGGATGTGATGCGTCTCCGTGATGCGCGCCTGGTAGCCATACTGCATGGCCTTGGCGCCTTCACGCAGGATGGCGAAAAAGAGATTGACGCCGATGGAAAAATTCGATGCCCACAGAAAGCCCGTGTTCGAGCGCTCCACCATGTTGCGCACGTGGGGCAGCTCACCATACCAGCCCGTGGTGCCCACCACCATGTTGGCGCCGGCGCGCACCGTGGCCTCAATGTTGCCCATCACCGCGTCGGGAGTGGTGAAGTCCACCACCACGTCCACGCCGGCCAGCCGCTCTTTGGTCAGGGCCTTGCCGCGCGGATTTTCCTGCACCTCGATGATTTCCACCTGGTGGCCGCGCGCAGCGGCTGTCTCCTTCACGAGGGAACCGGTTTTGCCTGCGCCCAGCAGTACGATCTTCATGGCTTCTCCAGGTCGCCGATTGGCGGCCGCTGACGGTTAGTCGAAGACTTCCGGGTCCACTTCGGAGAAGAACGCGCGATGCAGACGGCGGATCGCCTCCGGCACGTCGTCCTCGTTAATGACGAATGTGATGTTGATCTCGCTGGCCCCCTGGCTGATCATGCGCACGTTGATCTCGCCGAGTGCGGTAAAGACGCGGGCTGCGATCTGCGGCGTCTCGCGAATGTTTTCGCCGACCAGGCAGACGATGGCGTTGCGCCCGGCGTACTTTACGTCGGCAATCTTTTCGAGGTCGGCGGCAATGGCCGGAATCGCCTCGTTGGAATCCACCGTGAGCGAGACGCTGACCTCGCTGGTGCTGACCACGTCAATCGAGCAGTGATGCTTGTCAAAGACGTCGAAGATGGCCTTCAGGAATCCGTGCGCGCCCAACATGCGCGCGGCGACCACCTCCACGATGGTAATGCGCTTTTTGGCCGCGATGGCCTTGAAGGTGCTCTTCGAGCGCGGAGCCCGCGCCACAATCAGCGTGCCTTCGTTGGAAGGGTTCAGCGAATTCAACACGAGCACGGGAATGTTCTTTTGCACCGCCGGCAGCACGGTGGCCGGGTGCAGGACCTTGGCGCCAAAGTAGGCGAGCTCTGCGGCCTCCTCAAAGCTGATGACGCGGATGCGGCGCGCCTCGGGACAGATGCGCGGATCGGTGGTCATCATGCCGTCCACGTCGGTCCAGATTTCGATGGCCTCGGCGTCCAGTCCACTGCCGATGAGCGCGGCGGAAAAATCCGAACCGCCACGGCCGATGGTGGTCTGCACGCCGTCGTGCGTGGCGCCGATGAAGCCGCCCATCACGGGAACCTTGCCGTCTTCCAGCAGCGGGCGCACGAGGTTCTTGGCGCGATGCTCGATCTCGTCGTCCAGCGGGATGGCCCGGCCGTGCTGCGCGTCGGTGATCATGACGGTGCGCGCGTCCACCAGAATGGCGGGGATGCCGCGCGCCTTATAGGCTTCGGTGACGACGCGGCTGTTCAACCGCTCGCCGTAGCTGACAACATAATCCGAGCTGCGCGGAGAAAGCTCGCCGACGGCGACGATGCCCTTGAGCAACTCGTCGAGGGTGTCGAACTCGCGGTCGAGTTCCGCACCCAGCACGGCGTACTGCTCCGGCGTGACCAGTTCTTTCGCGGTGTGGTGGTGACGCTCGCGCAGTCCGCGCGCCAGCTCAAGAGCCTGTTCGCGCTTGCCCTCGCCGGCGGCTTTGCCAGCAGCCAGCAATGCGTCGGTCACCTTGCTCATGGCGGAAACCACCACGGCCGGACGACGGCTCAAGCGCCCGCGCACAATCTGCGCCGTGCGATCAATGGCCGCCGCGTCCATCACCGAGGTACCGCCAAACTTCATTACGATCATCAGAAGAACCTTTACTTGGAATCGTAGAGATGTTGTAGAAACGCGTCGAAGGATTCACCCATCGGCCACGCAGCTTTCCATTCCATCCCTATGAAGGGTGCTTGAACAACTAACCAGTTAGCAGCCCTGGTATCAAACCCGTAAGCCTCGCCACCGCCATCAGAAGCAAAGACTAGTAAGCCTGGTGCTTGTTTTTCGACCTCATACGCCCTGTTCTTTGCAGCGAGCTCTTCGACTGGCCAAAAGGCGACGTACGAGGACCCACCGATAAATCCTTCTCCACCGTTGTTCAGCTTCAAGAAATTTCTGTAAGCAATCGGCAACTTTATTCCCAGTGTCTTCTCCACATCAAGAAGCGCCGACTCGGTTACTTCCGTTCGGTGTTCTAGCGCGTTCAAGCACTGGTCTATGTTGGCCAATTTATTCTTACTCCAGGTACCCTTTGGACTTCAGCAACTCTGCGTTCAGCAGCGCCGCGCCGGCCGCACCGCGGATGGTGTTGTGCGAGAGCATGGTGAACTTCCAGTCCAGCAACGAGCAGGGACGCAGGCGTCCGCAGCTTACGGTCATGCCGTGGCCACGCTCAATGTCCAGCCGAGGCTGCGGCCGGTCCACGCGCTCGTCGTAGAAGATGGGCTCGGCAGGCGAGAAGGGCAGCTTGAGATCGGCGACCATGCCGCGATACTCGCGCCACACCTTGATGATCTTCTCCGCCGTCGCTTTCTTCTTGAGCTTGATGCTGATGCTCTCGGTGTGTCCGTCTTCCACGGCGACGCGGTTGCAGTGCGCGCTGATGCCAAAGCCGGCGGGCACAATCTCTCTACCCTTGAGCTTGCCAAGCAGCTTGCCGGCCTCTTCTTCCATCTTCTCTTCTTCATTCTTGATGAAGGGCACGACGTTGCCGAGGATGTCCAGTGACGCGACGCCCGGGTAGCCCGCGCCGCTGATGGCCTGCATGGTGGCGACAAAGACGCTCTCGATGCCAAAGGCCTTGTCGAGCGGAGCGAGAGCCAGCGCCAGCCCCATCACACTGCAATTCGAGTTGGTGACCATGAAGCCGCCGCTCTGCCGGTGCCAGCTCTGCTGCTCGATGAGCTTAATGTGATCGGCGTTGATCTCCGGAATAACGAGCGGCACCTGCGGATGCATGCGGAAGGCCGAGGAGTTGCTGATGACGGCCGATCCCGCGCTGGCAAAGGCCGGCTCCATCTCGCGAGCAATGTCCGCGTCGAGCGCGGCAAAGATCACCTTCGGCGCCCCGGCTGGCTCGGCAGCGCTCAGCTTCATCTTCGCGATGCGGTCCGGAATCGCGGTCTTCATCTTCCACTTGGCCGCCTCGGCATAGGTCTTGCCGTAGCTGCGCTCGCTGGCCGCCACCCATGCAACCTCAAACCAGGGGTGCCGCTCCAACAGTTGGATGAAACGCTGGCCCACCATGCCGGTGGCGCCCAGAATGCCCACAGGAATCTTTACGGTCTTTGCCATCAGTAGACTTCTCTTTCTGTCATTTGCGGACGGAGTGCGCCGCAGCGTATTGGTGATTCACTTCTTATATCATCCGGCGCCGTTTACTCTGCGGCGGGAGCCTTCTGCACGTCCACCACCCATGTGGCAGCCAGCGCGCAGGGCAGAATCTCCGGTTCCTTCTCCACCACTTCGGCGGTGGGCGACCAGTAGACGCTCAGACGCAGGCGGCTCATCTGACCTTCGGGCTCCAGGGATTTCTTTGCATCCGGCAGCACAAAGTAGAAGAGGTCGCTTTGAGTGGGCGCCAGCTTTACAAGCGGGCCGCTATCGGCGGAGGTGTTCACCACGTGCCGCTCTTCGGCCTTCAGCAGATGCACGGGACCGCCTTCGGCGCGCAGCTTCCAGCCGCGCTTCTCCCGGATCTCCACCCGCCAGCCGAAATCCGGCTGCCTGGGCAGCTTCACCGTGTGGTTGGATTGATTGGCGATCTGCAGCACGTACTCCCGTGCGGGCGGTGCAACCTCACGGGTGGAGGGCACAATACTGGCCGTGGTCAACTGGCAGACGGCGCTGACGCGGCGCGCCGGGCTCTGCGCTGGAAGAGGCAGCGAGCTCAACAGAATGGCCGTCCATAGAAGGGAAGTC
>CAVRDQ010000018.1:0-18223 GCA_963719655.1 uncultured Acidobacteriota bacterium
GCTCTCTCTCTCTCTCTCTCTCTCTCTCTCTCTCTCGCGCGCTCTCTCTCTCTCTCTCTCGCCCGCGCGCGCGCGCTCGCTCGCTCTCTCTCTCGCGCGCGCGCCCCTCGCGCGCCCGCGCCCGCGCCGCGCGCTCGCGCGCTCGCTCGCCCTCGCCCGCCCGTGCGTGTGTGTGTGTGTGTGTGTGTGTGTGTGTGTGTGTGTGTGTGTGTGTGTGTGTGTGTGTGTGTGTGTGTGTGTGTGTGTGTGTGTGTGTGTGTGTGTGTGTGTGTGTGTTGTGCGTGCTGTGTGCGCGCGCGCGCGCGCGCGTGTGTGTCCGCCGCGTGCGCGCGCGCGCGCGCGCGTGTGCCTGCGCCCGCGCGCCCGCGCGCCCGCCCGCCCGCTCGCCCGCGCGCCCGCGCGCCCGCCGCCCGCGCGCGCGCCCGCTCGCCGCCCGCGCCCGCCGCGCCCGCGCCCGCCCGCCCGCCCCCGCGCTCGCTCGCTTCTGCCGCCCGCGCGCCCGCGCCCGCGCGCGCCCGCGCCCGCGCCCTCCTCCCTCCTCCTCCTCCTCTCTCTCTCTCTCTCTCTGGCCCATGTATTCCGCCTTGCCGTAGCTGGCGGCCATTGGCCTCCGTGCATGGTCATCCAGTACAATGTTGCCATTCGATCTAATTGCTGACTCTGAAGGCGGAAAACGAATGAAGGTACTGTGGAAAGCCGCGGGTGCGGCCGTCCTTTTGATTGCGGCAACGGTAATTGAGACCGGTTGCGGAGACGTTTATCGTCCGGTTGCCACCCCCTCGCCGGTCACCACCGGCAACCCCTCCGGAGCGGAGACCGAGGTGGTACTCAACTGCTGCCTGAATCCCAGCAGTTCGAACTCCATCAGCGGCGTCCCCAGCAGCGTGCTGACCAACATTGACGTCGCCGGTGACACGAACGCCGGAAACAAGGTTCTAGCCAACATCGTCGGCGGAGTCAACGGACCGCTGCCCGGCGTCTTTGGAATGCCGCTGGCGTTTGATTACCAGCGCACAACGGTGTTTGCCGCCGATACGGCCGCCGATGCCGTTACGGCCGCGCTCATCAGCACCTCCACGGCAGGCTTTTCCGCCACCACCACCACGATCGGCCTGCCCACCGGCTCCGAGCCCATCGGCCTCAGCTTTGAGTATTACGGCCCCACCTACTCGCAGGACTATGTCATCAACTCCGGCTTGAACACGGCTGCCTGCCCCGGCAAGGGCTCGATTGGCGCCATCGCCCAGGCCTCCGAGGAATTGACCGCAACAGTGTGCGTCGGCGTCAATCCGCAGATTGCCTGGATTTACCATGACCTGACGAAGGTCTTCGTCATGGACAGCACGGAGAACCAGCTTTACGTTGTCAGCGCCAGCAAGTACCGGGTGACCAACAAGATCGCCGTGGGCCAGAACCCGATCAAGATCACGCAGAGCCCGAATGGCCAGTATCTGTACGTCCTCAATGGCGGCGATGGCACCATCAGCGTGGTGGATGCGGTCAACGAGGTCACCGTTGGTTCTCCGATCTCCGTGCAGGCCAATACCGGCAGCACAGCGCTGCCGATTGACATGGCAATGGACCCCAACTACACGGACACCATCACCAACTCGCAGTACGACCACATCTGGGTGTTGCAGGCCGATGGCACGGTCAGCGTATTTGATGACACCACGCCCTCGTCGCTCAACTACGTCACCTCGCTCAGCACCATCAGCAAGACACAATTTAACAATGGTGTGTACCCCACCAACCTGGCACTGATGCGCGACGGCACATACGCCTACGTGGGATTGGGCAACACCGCGCAGGTTATGGCCATCAACACCAGTTTGCTGGCCGAAGGCGGTACGCCAACCACCGGCGCGACTTCGACGGTCACCATCTCCGTGCCTGCGGCCGCCTCGTTCACCAAGAGCGCCATGACCGACAGCAGCGACACCACCTTCTACGTGGATGAGGCGACCACTCCGGTGGTCACCTACGTGGCCGTCTCGCGCAGCGGCAGTTCGGCTGACGTGAGCAAGCTCTACGCCAACTACACCACCTCCACGACGTACTCGTATTACCTGGACGCGGCCGGCACGCAGCCAACCACCAGCCGCCCGGCGATCCCGGATGCCACGCCGAGCTGGTGCAGCGATAGTGGCAACACCACCACCTGCGCCAACCTGTACAGCGGCACGGCCGTCATCGCCGCCGCCGCAAACGGCACCACCACGGTCAACAGCTTCATCACCAACATCCTTGCCCCGGACCAGGTCAGCTACTGCACCTATCCCACGGGAGAGGCGGATGGACAGAAGAACTGCCCGCTGATGACGCCGCAGATCATCCTGGGCCGCAGCTAACACACAGCGGCCGGCGGTAAAAAAGTGAAGGGCGGACTCCTGGGAGTCCGCCCTTCGTGTTTCAGTTCACTTCATTCCTGATTCAGTTCCGCGCTGGTGTTTATCCGTCGGCGCGGCGGCGCCGGTTGTAGCGCATGCTGACGTTTACCACGACGCTGCCGGCGGGGCTGGCGAACTCCATCACCAGGGCCTCGCTGTCCTCGCTGCCGCGGAAGCCGTGTTCGCTGGGGTGCTCGACCGGAGGATGCACCTTGAAGCGGAATCCCTGGTCGTTGAGCGCCGTCACGGCGTTGCCGATGACCAGGTTGGCCAGCTCGGCCACGGTCTCGCGGATCATCTGCGGGTCGAGCGGCAGATCGGGCGAGCCGGTGATGGTGGAGGCCACGCGCATGGCGGCCGCGTCCTCCACGTCAAAGATCACGCGGCCCTGGATGTCTCCGCTGATTTCAATCTGCACGGCGGTGGCGCGCAACTTGTAAGCCTCTTCCTCCATGGAAATGTCGCTGACCGTCACCGGGCAGGCCAGGGTCTCGGCCAATACGGCGTCGGAGGCATTCAGGAAGGGTTGGATCAGTTCCATTCGCATGGCGTACTACTCTCCTGTGGCGGGCGCGGTCACGGCCGGATCGCCCAGCACGTATTTGATGACCTCGTAAAGCAGCTCCGGCTTCACCGGCTTCTGCACAAAGTGGCGCGCGCCCTTTTGCAGGGCGGCCACGATATTCTCCTGGTAGCCGACGCTGCTGACCATGATGACCCGCGCCTCCGGATGCTGGCGCACGATGCGTTCGGCGGCCTCGATGCCTTCCATCTGCGGCATGGTGATGTCCATCAGCACGATGTCGGCCAGGGTGCGGTCGAATTCCTCGATGGCCGCCACGCCGTCGGCCGCTTCGCCGGCCAGATGGCCGCCGTAGCTTTCAATGATGCGGGCCAGGTTCTTACGCGCAAACACCGAGTCGTCCACCACCAGGTAGGAGACCGGGTTCATGGTGTCAGCGCGCAGCAGAGCGGGAAATAGCTCCATGTTCTACCTCACAGTTGTCCGGCGGAGCGGACAGAAATCGTTTCCCTGGGCGGCAGCGGGCGATGAGGCCCGCATTGCGCGATCAGGGTGTTCGCCAGTGAATCCAATCCCACAATCCGGTTGGCATAGCCGCGTTCAATGGCCGCGCGCGGCATGCCGAATACCACGGACGAA
This sequence comes from uncultured Acidobacteriota bacterium, assembly GCA_963719655.1. Lineage (GTDB taxonomy): Bacteria > Acidobacteriota > Terriglobia > Terriglobales > Acidobacteriaceae > TOLSYN. The sequence goes on from CAVRDQ010000018.1 coordinate 3,553, forward strand.
GCCTCGTCCTGCGCGATGGTCAGCGCGCCGCCGGACTTCAACGCTCCCAGGCCCTCGGCGCCATCCTCGCCCATGCCGGTCATCAGCAGGCCCACGGCGTTGGCGCCAAACTCCTCGGCCACCGAGCGGAACAGCACATCCACCGACGGGCGATGGCCGTTCACCTTGATGTCGTCGCTGAGCACCACGACGTCGCCCAGCGGCATGCGGCGCACCCGCATATGGCGGTCACCGGGACACACCAGCACGCGGCCGGCGGCCAGCAGGTCACCCGAATGTGCTTCCTTCACTTCGAGCGCGCAGCTTTCATTCAGCCGCCGCGCAAAGGTCTCGGTGAAGCCCGCGGGCATGTGCTGCACCACCAGGATCGCCGCCGGGAACTCCGCCGGCAGATGCGCCAGCATGTACTCCAGCGAGTTGGGTCCGCCCGTGCTGATGCCGATGGCCACCACGCGCGAGGCCGGTCCCGGCACCGTGCGGCGGACCTTCGCCGCCACCTGGCCCGGAGGCCTGGGCAGCAGCCGGTTGGCCGGATTGCTGACGCTGGCCGCCTTGATCTTCTGGATCAATTCCGTGGCGATCTCGCCCATGTTCTCACTCAGCACGTTCTCCGGCTTGGCCACAAAGTCAAAGGCTCCCATGTGCAGGGCCTTGAAGGTACTGCTGGCGCCATCGTGGGTATGCGAGCTGACCACCACCACCGGCACCTTGTGATGCACCATCTTGCGCAGGGTCTCAATGCCATCCATGCGCGGCATCTCCAGGTCCAGGGTAATCACGTCCGGGCGCAGCTCTTCGATCTTCTTCAGCGCGAACTCGCCGTCCATCGCCGTGCCGACCACGTGAATTTCAAGATCGCGCTCCAGCAGCTGCGGAATCAGCTTGCGCATCAGCGCCGAGTCGTCCACCACGAGCACGCGAATCATACGCTTGGAGGTCATCACAGGCTCGCCTCCACGCCGTTCACGTTCACCCGTCCGCGGCCCAGCTTCTCCACCACGTCGCTGATGCTCAGCACCAGTACCACGCGGCCGTCGCCCAGGATGCTGGCGCCGCTCACCATCGCGCTGCGGATCATCGTCTCGTCCAGGGCCTTGATGACCAGTTCCTGCTCGCCAATCAGCCGGTCCACCACCAGTCCGCACTTGCGGTCGCCCAGGCTGACCACCACGACGAAGAGCTTGCCCTTCGAATCGCTCCCGCCGTGCATCCTGGAGAGCCGGATGAGCGGCACAATCTGCTCGCGGATCTTCAGGACCTCCTGGTCCTCCACGCTGTGCACGTCGCGCTCGTGCGAGCGCAGAATCTCCAGCACGTTGCCCAGCGGCACCGCGTATAACCTCTCGCTGACGCGGAAGAGCAGGGCCTTGATGATGGCCAGCGTCAGCGGCACCTTCGAACGGAAGGTCGCTCCCTGGCCGGGCACGCTGCTCACGCTGATGGTGCCCTTCAGGCGGTCCATCACGCTCTTCACCACATCCATGCCGATGCCGCGGCCGCTGATCTCGGTCACCTCGTCGCTGGTGCTCAGCCCGGCGGCGAAGATCAGGTCCAGCGCGTCGTTCTCGCTCATCCGCCGCGCCTGGTCGGGGGTGATGATGTTGTTCGAGACGGCCTTGCTGACCACCTTGCCCAGGTCAATGCCCGTGCCGTCGTCGCCAATTTCAATCACCACCTGGTTGCCCTGGTGATAGGCGTTCAGGCGGATGGTGCCTTCCACGGGCTTGCCCGCCAGCTTGCGCTGCTCGGGAGTCTCGATGCCGTGATCCACGGCGTTGCGCAGCAGGTGCATCATGGGCTCGGCCAGGGCGTCCAGAATGCTCTTGTCGAGATCCGTGTTGCCGCCCTCGATGATGACGTTCACCTCGCGGCCCGTCGCCTTGGCCGTGTCACGCGCCACCCGCGGCAGCCTGCGGAACATCTGCTCCACGGGCACCATGCGGATCTTCATCACGGCGCGCTGCAGCTTGTTCATGATCTGCGATTGCAGGGTCAGGATGTCTCCGCTGCGGGCGCGCAGTGCGCCATGTCCTTTGCCCAGGGTGGCCAGCATGTCATGCTGCAACTCCTGCATCATGCTCTTGGCGATGATCATCTCGCCGACCAGGTCGAGCACCTTGTCCACGCGCTCGGTTTCCACCCGCAGCACGTTCTCCGTGGCCACGGCGACGCGCTCTTCCTTCGCCCGCGGACGCTCCACGGCGGCACGCTCGGCCACCGCCGCGCCGTTCTCCAGCGGGGTGAAGGGCTGCGGCGCTTCAGGCTGCGCGGGTGCAGCCGCGGGCTGCGCCACCGCCGGCTCCAGCGGATCGCCTTCGGCCTCCAGCTCCATGCGCTCGATGTACACCTGGCTGACAACGGTGGGAATCTTCGCGCGCCGCTCCAGCCACGCCACTTCCTTGTCACTGGCCAGCGCCACCTCGATCAGCGTGGGCGGCGGAAGCACATCGGCCTCCGGATGCATGGCCGCGATGGTGCCCGCCTCGTGCAGGGTGTTGCGTACCAACTGCGCCGCGGCCGTGGGCATTGGGCAGGACGGGTCCACGGCGAGCGCGATGTTGTACACCGGCTGTCCGTTGGCGATCGAGGCAATCAGCTTGCGCTCGTACTCGCTCCAGTGGAAGGCGGGCGCGAACTTCGCCTCCGACGGTGGATTCTTGAGAACCGCAATCAGCCGGCGAAGCTCCTGCGTCGAAGGCGGCTGCAATCCGTCGCGGAAGCTGGTCAGCAGGCTGTCAAACAGATCGGCCGCCGTGAGCACCAGCCCGGCCAGTGCCTCGCCATTTTGCTCGGCCACCTCCGGGGTCATCACGTCTTCCACGGCGTGGGCGGCCTCGCTCAATTCCTTGTAGCCGCAGGCGGCGGAGTCGCCCTTCAGGGTATGCACGTTGCGCCGCAGGTCACGCACCAGGTCGGAATCGCGCGGAGTCTTCTCCAGCTTCAGGGCATCTTCGTTGATGGCCTGCAGTATCTCCGCGGCGCTCTCAAAGAAGAGTGCCCGTAGCTCGTTCGCGCGATCGTCGGAGAAAATGCCCACTGCGGTTACTCCCTATTCCTCAAGCCTGCTGTACGCGGTGCCGTTGTTCAGGTGAATCATTTTGAACTTGTCGGTCAGGCCGAACAGGCTCTCGGCGTGGCCCACAAAAAGGAATCCGTCCGGATTCAGGCAGCGGTAGAACTTCTGAATCAAACGCTTCTGCTCGGCCTCGTCGAAGTAGATCATCACGTTGCGGCAGAAGATGAAATCGTTGCGCTGCGGCAGGAACTCCGTCTTCAGGTTATGAAAGTCGAAGTGCACCAGCTCCTTTACCGCGGGCTTGATGGCGTAGCGTCCCTCGCCCACACGGTCGAAGTAGCGCAGGCGGTAGGTGTAGTCCACGGCCTCCATGTGGTGCTCGGTGTAGATGCCTTCCTGACCGGCGCGCAGCACGCTGTAGTTGATGTCGCTGGCCAGGATGTCCACCTTCCACGGCGGCGGAATCAGCGGCTTCGGCGAGGGCATATCAAAGGGCAGGGGATTGCGCAGATAGTAGTAGGCCAGGGCGTCGGCCACCATCATGGCCAGCGTGAAAGGCTCCTGGCCGGTACTGCATCCGGCGCTCCAGATGCGCAGGTTCCAGTCGCGCCGCGCCTGCTTGCGATGCAGCATGTCTTCGAGCACCGTCTTCTGGAAGAGGTCCAACTGCGGACGGTTGCGGAAGAAGCTGGTCTCGTTCACCGTCAGGTGTTCGAGCAGCGCGCTCAACTCCTGGCGGCCCTCGCGGCTGGTCAACAGGCGGTAGTAGTCATAGAACGAAGCCAGCTGGCAGAGGCGCAGCCGCCGCTGCAGGCGATCCATTAAAAAGTGCGTGCGGCGATCGTCGAAGAACATGCCGCACTCCTGGTAAATCAGGGTCTGCAGCAGCTTCAGCTCGCTTTCGCTGATCGGGATGACGGGTAACGACGACATTCGATTTTTCTGCTCCGCCTACGGTTACTGTGCTGCTCGCAGGGTTTCGGCGGCGTCGGTCAGGTCGCTCAGCCGGCGCAGCTCTCCGCGCTGCATGATCTTGCTCAGATCAATCAGAATGACCAGTTTGTCGCCCATCTTGGCCACTCCACTTACGTAGTTCAGTTCGCTCTGTTCCAGCACAGTCGGCGAAGGCTCAATCTGCTCGGGATCCACCTTCAGCACCTCGTTGGCGGCATCCACCACCAGCCCCACCAGGCGGTCGTTGAGCTCGGCCACGACGATGCGGTTGCGCCGCGTGGGCGCCGGGGTCTCACCAAAGCGCTTGCGCAGGTCCACGATGGGGATGATCCGGCCGCGCAGGTTGATGACTCCCTCGATGTAGACAGGCGAGTCCGGCACTACTGTGACCTCCATCATCGGCACGATTTCATGCACGATCTGGATGGGCACGCCGAAGTTCTCACGGCCTACCCGGAAGCCGACGATCTGTTGCAGCTTCGCCATACTGTCTCCCGTAGTGCTAGCGGTTGTTGCCCGTCAGCGCGTACTTTGAAGAAGCGCCCAGCCGCCGGCCGCGCTCTTCCACGTGTTCTTCCAGCACAAATCTGTCCATGGATTCCAGCAGCGAGCGCGCCATCTTGGACATCTGCTCGGCCGAGGCCGCCAGCTCGGTGGAACCCGACGTGGCCTGCTGTACCATCTCGCGCATCCGCTCCATGGCCCGCACCACGGCCTGTGCGCCGCCCGCCTGCTCTTCCACGCTGCTGGTGATCTCGTGCGTGATCTCGTTCAGCCGGGTGGTCGCCTTGGCAATCTGCGAGCTGCCGTGCGACTGCTCGTTGGTCGCGGCGCCAATCTCCTGCGCGAACTTGAAGACCTCGGTCACCACGTTGCTGATCTTGCGCAGGGCAAGGCTCAGGTCGTTGCCCAGCTCCAGCCCCTCGTTCACAATCGAGGTGCTGCGCTCCATGTTCTCCACCGCCTTGCGCGCCTCGGCCTGGATGCTGCTGATCAGATCGCTGATCTCCTTGGTGGAGGTGGCGCTCTTTTCCGCCAGCTTGCGCACTTCGTCGGCCACCACGGCAAAGCCCAGTCCGTGTTCGCCGGCGCGGGCGGCTTCAATGGCGGCGTTCAGCGCCAGCAGGTTGGTCTGTTCGCTGATGTCGTCAATGACTTCGATGATCTTGCCGATGTTGTCCACGCGCTCGCCCAGGCTGGTGATGATGCCCGAGCTGCTGCCGATGCTGCCGTTGATGCGGTTCAACCCTTCGGTCGTCTTCTGCATGGTGCCGATGCCGCTGGTCACCTCGTCGCGGCTGCGGCTGCTGATGTCCAACAGAACCTTGGCCGTGTCGGCCACGCGCTGAATGCTGGCCACCATCTCGTCAATCGAGGCCGAAGTCTCACTGACGCTGCTGGCCTGCATCTGCGTGTTCTTCACCATGTTCTGCACGTTGATGCTCATCTCGTGCATGGTGCTGGTCACTTCATCAATTGCGGAAGCGGATTGCACGCTTACCTTGGCCGAATCCTCGCTGGCATCGGCCACCTGGTTGCTTCCGGCCGCCACCTGCGCCGCCGCGTCGCGTACGCTGCTCACCAGGTTGCGCAGGCCCACCGTCATTTGGCTGAAGGCGATGGCCAGGGTGTCGCGGCTGCTGCGCGGAGTGACTTCCACGCTCAGGTCGCCGCCGGCAATGGACTCGCTGACCGCGGCCATTTCCTTGAAGTACACCACCATGTTGCGGAAGGTCTGCGCCAGCGTGCCAATCTCGTCTTCGCCCTCGACCTCCACTTCCACGCTGAGGTCGCCCTTGTCGCCAATCTCGCGCGCCGCCGTGATCAGGTGCTCCAGCGGACCGGTGATGGACTTGGCCGTGCGGAAGGCAATCAGGAGACCCAGTCCCAGGGTGATGGCAAAGCCCACCAGGCTGAGCCAGGTGGTGATGCTGCTGGCCGACTCGTCATAGTGACGGTTCTTCTCCAGCTCCGCCCGGTTGGCGTTCTGCACCTCGTTCACCACTTCGTTGGAGCGCTTCAATTGCTCCATCGGTTCGGCCTTGGTGTACTGCTCCAGCAGGTCGTTGGCGTTGATGCGCCCGTTGTCCACGTCCTTGTGCTGCTGGATGAAACGCGCGGCGAAGCTGGTGTACCACTCGCGCTCGATGGCCTCAATGCGGTTCAGCCCGGCGCGCTGCTCGGGAGCGTTGGCCTTGGCCTTGGCCTCGCTCAACAGATCGTAGGTGCGGGCGTTGCCTTCGTTCAGGCGATCCAGTTCGGTGCCGGCGCCGGTGAGCAGATAGTTGCTCAACGCCAGGCGGTTCTCCATCATCTGGTGGCGCACGTTTTCCGTCGCCTGCGAAAGGTCCAGCGCACTGCTCAGCGCCGTCTTGGCCGCCCGCTCGCGGTACATGGAAAAAACGCTGACACCAAACACGATTGCCATCACCGCCAGCAACGTGCCGAAATTCAACAGCAACCTATTACGGATCTTCATCCTGAAACGCCTCCGGAAGTCCACGGAATCTCCGCGGTCTCACCAGCCAACATTGCCTGCCGAACCCTGAGTCTCCCAACCCGCGAATGCCGCCATGTGGCAATCATCGGCCAGGCATTCGCAAAGCTTGCCTGGCGCTGGCCCGGGTTGTTCAAAGTCCTTGAACAAAAATGACTTCATGCCCATCGTTCTGCAAGTATCTAATCGTACCCTCATACGCCTCCGGTGCGAGGAAAACGCCACGCACCCAGGTGGATCATCCCGCACGCGAAGGGGGATGGTGCCTGCCCGCGAATCCAGACATCACCCGGCGCTGAGCTACGGCACCATTGTTACCGACCAATCACCAATGCGAAAGCGTCAAAAGGTCTACGACTAAAGTGCGGAGCCACATGTTTTCATCCGGTTAGAGCCATCGTTCCAATCCTGGACCGCGCTGGCATTCCTCTGGCGAGTGGTCACGCAGCGTAACCAGATCAGGTTACTGTTGGTCCGGTGAATACTCTTGACTCACCTTGAGACTCATCCTACGCTGGTGAAGCCAAAAGGTTTGGCAGATCGAAAGTGCTTCGATCGCGCTCCTGGAGGCATCACGAAAGTCATTCTTCTTCAGCCGTTCCGGGGTAGGACCAGGCCTCGGGCGAGGGTTTAAAAGCTGGCCACGTTGTTTACCCCTATGACTTCGCATGCGAGTCCGCAAAAGCCGGTCTTACTCATTGAAGATGAAGAAGTTCTGCTCGCCTTCCTGAAGACGGCGCTGGAGCGCGGCGGCGTTACGGTGCTGGGCACCAGCAGCGGGGAAGAGGCGCTGCAACTGCTTGCAACCAAAGAGTTTTCAGGCATCGTCAGCGATCTTCGCATGCCCGGGCCGATTGGCGGCGCCGAGATCTACGAATGGGTGGCGCGCCACAAGCCGGCGTTAACCCAGTGTTTTCTGTTCATTACGGGCAACGTGCTGGACACATACGCGATTGAAGTGCGCAAACAGACCGGCGCACTCTTCATCCAGAAACCATTTCGCATTTCACTACTGTTGGAACTCATACAAAAGATGACTACTGCGGGGGTTTCCGCCGATGAGTGAGACGCAACCACTGCGACTGCTGATCGTGGAGGATCAGCCCGAGCTGCGCCAGCTTTGCGCGCGCCTTGCCACCAGGCTGGGACTGAAGTTTGTGGAGGCCGGTACGGCCGAAGAGGCCCTGGCCATCGCCGAGCGCGAGCTGCCGGACATCATCCTGGCCGACCTGGTGCTGGGGCATATGTCCGGACTGGAGCTGCTGGCCACGGTCAAGCAGCGCTGGCCGCAGGTGGGCATGGCACTGATGAGTGGCCACGCCAACATCGAACTGGCAGTGGAGGGGATGCGTCTGGGCGCGTTTGATTTTGCGGTCAAGCCCATCCAGCTGGACAAGATGCTGCTGCTGTTGGAAAGCATGGCGCAGGATGTACGCCAGCGCCGCGCCAATTATCGCGAGCAGATGGAGGCGGCCATCCGTGGCAGCTGGCCGACGGACTGCACCGACCTGGAAGAGTTGGAGCGGCTGACGGTGCAGCGCGTTTTTGCCATGGTGAAAGGCGACAAGTTGGAGGCGCAACGCCGCCTGGGCATCTCCCGTGCCACGCTCTACCGCAAGATCAAACGCTACGGCATCCGCACGGTCTTCGAAGCCTGAAGACTCCTGCTTGCGGAGGCTTCTACGGGCCCGGCCTGCGATGGTACTCTTATGCAGGTTCCGGGCTTTCCGGCATGGCGTTTTCCGCCGTGAGGGTCCAAAATGCAAGGTGTCTACTTTCAGTTACTTCCGTTGCAGGAACCGGGCTGGTAAGGTGCATTCTGGCCGGATTCTAAGGCCGTAGGATGCAGTTGTCGGGCGTCGGCCCACGGCCGGCCGCAAGGCGGCGGTGTGGGGCGTACCCGGGATGGGCCGCGGAATTTCGATCCGCGGCCGGCAGGAGCCGGCGGACCGGGCCTGCTGCGGACAGCGTGTTTGATGGCGCTGAGGGCAGTGGCCGCGGTGGCGCTGGCCATCGCCATTGCAGAAGGTTTTTGCCGCCAGCCTCATCCGGCTGCGGATGGGTGAAAGCAGAGTGGCGGCACGGCGTGCGGCCTGCCCGGCGGGCAGTGCGCATGGAATATCAGGCGAGGTGCATTGTGGTGAAGAAAGTTCTGATTGTGGATGACAGCCCGGCCGAGAGCGTGCTGATGCAGTCGTTCCTGCAGGGGGCGGGGTATTCCGCCGTGGCCTTGAGCGACCCGACGCAGATTGAGCAGACGCTCTCCGTCGAAATGCCGCAGCTCATCCTTCTGGACGTGGTCATGCCCGGGCGCAACGGCTTCCAGGCCTGCCGCGAGCTGAAAAACAACGACCAGTTCAAGGCCATCCCGATTGTGCTGGTGACCAGCAAGAACGGCGAGAGCGACAAGTTCTGGGGCATGCAGCAGGGCGCCGACGGATACGTCATCAAGCCCTTCACCGGTCCGCAACTGGTCGGCGAAGTGCAGAGATTGATTGGATAACACCATGCCGGACGAGCCGCACAATCCGCAGGAGCCCACGCCCTACCCGGTGGAAGACGACTTCCTTGCCGTGGAAGAAGGCGATGCGCGGGAGGCGGCGCTGCCCGAGCAGCAGTACTGCATCTTCCGCGCCGGGCGCGAGCGGTTCTGTCTGCAGGTGCTGGAAGTGGACGAGGTTCTGGAGTGGCCACGGCTGACGCGGTTGCCGCTCGGTCCGCCGTTCCTGATGGGAGTGTTCAACCTGCGCGGCACGATTGTGCCCGTGGTGGACATTGCATTTACCGAGGTGCGGAGGGCGGATTTGCCGCCGCGCCAGGTTGTGGTGGCTTGTTTGCGCAGCCAGAACGGCGAGCCCGATGTGCGCGTGGGGCTGGCGGTGGACGAGGTGCTGGGCACCTACAGCACCAGCGAGCCGCTGCTGCGCGACGAGGCTCCGCGTGACGTTCCGCACTGTGCCGGCATGTTGCGCCATGGCGACCGCCTGGCGCTGGCGCTGGATTTGCGCCGCGTGCTGGAGACTTTCCCGGTGGGTGCGATTTAGCGCCTGGCGGATTTGGCCGGTGGAGGATGTTCGCCACAGGCCCTGTAGTGTTGGCGGGTGAAGGCTGCCCGAGCAAGAGGCGCGACAGGGGCGCTGCTGACCCGGTCGTTGTCCTGGAGGACTTATGAAAGGTCGACTGAATTCGACAATTATCGGGCTGGTGACGATCAACGGCCTGATCCTCGCCCTGGTGCTGGGGCTGGCCTACGCGGCCGGCTCGAAGAGCGCCGGCAAGCCGCTGACGGCCATCGGAGAGATGAAGTCCGATGCGCTGCTGATGCTGCTGGGCGCGGTGGGGCTGCTGGTCGTGGGCTCGATCTTCGTGCTCTTCCGCCTCTCCAACAAGGTGAGTGAGCCGGTGAAGTCGCTGGTGCACTACGCCGAGCAGCTTGGCGCGGGCGACTATCGCGCGCGGCTGGAAGAGGGCACGGACGACGACTTTGGCTACATTGCGACGCAGCTGAACCAGGCGACGGAGAAAGCAGCCAAGGCCCTGTTGGACGAAGAGCATCAGCGCGGCCTGCAACGCTCGATCACCGAGTTCCTGACCATTGTGAGCCAGATTGCGCGCGGCGATTTAACCCTGCGCGGCAACGTGACCAGCGACGCGCTGGGCAACGTGGTGGACTCGGTCAACTACATGCTGGACAACTTTACCCAGGTGCTGCGCCGCGTGCGCGACGCCGCCATTGACGTCTCCAGCAGCGCCAACGAGACGATGACGGCGGCCGAGGCCATGGCCGTGGGCGCCACCCAGCAGGATCACGAGATCACCAACACCAGCTCCGCCGTGGAAGAGCTGACGGTGAGCATGAAGCAGGTGAGCAACAACGCCGAGGCCAGCGCCGAGGCCGCCCGCCGCGCACTGGACGCCGCCGAGCAGGGCAACCGCAGCGTGCGCGACACCCTGGAGGGAATGCAGCGCATCCGCTCGAGCGTGCAGGCCACGGCGAAGAAGATCAAGTCGCTGGGCGACCGCTCGCTGGAAATCAGCGAGATCATCAACGTCATCAACGACATTACCGAGCAGACGAACCTGCTGGCCTTGAATGCCGCCATCGAAGCGGCCAGGGCCGGCGAGGCGGGCCGCGGATTCGCCGTGGTCGCCGACGAGGTTCGCAAGCTGGCGGAACATTCGCGCACGGCCACCAAGGATATCGCCGCGCTCATCAAGGCCATCCAGGCGGAGACGAACGAGGCCGTGGTGGTGATGGAAGACGGCACGCGCGAGGTGGAAGTGGGCGCCAAGCTGGCCGACCAGGCAGGCAAGGCACTGGAGGCCATCAGCGCGGTAGTGCGGCAGAGCGCCGAGCTGGTGCAGGAGATTTCACTGGCCAGCAAGCAGCAGGTGCGCGGCACGGAAGGCGTGGCCAACGCCATGCAGATCATCAGCGGCATTACGCGGCAGACCTCGCAGGGCGCGCGGCAGACGGCGCACAGCATGGAGCGCATGGTGAAGATGAGCGAACAGCTCAACGAGACCTTGAGCGGCTTCCGCGTGCAGGCCACCGCGGCGGCTGGCAAGAAGGACCAGGCGGCACCGGCAGGCCGCGGATAAGAGAGTCCACGGGGCCGGGGAACCGGCAGCAAAGAGCATGGGCAGGGCTTGGGCGGAAGCAGCAAAGAGCAGGCTGGAATGACCGAAGCGCAGACCAATCCGGTGCTGAGCGACCACGAGGTCCGCGAACTGCAGACGCTGATCGAGCAGCGCAGCGGGATTGTGTTCGACGAGTCGCGGGAGCGCTTTTTGACCTCGCGCGTGGTGGAGCACATGCAGCGCAAGCACCTGCGCCATGGCATGGAACTGCTGCGCCTGGTGCGCCAGTCCAACGTGGAATACGACACCATGCTGGAACGGCTGCTGACCCAGGAGACGCGTTTCCTGCGCTATCCCGGACTGTTTACCGCCTTTGAGCAGAATGTGCTGCCGGAGCTGAGCGACCGCAAGTTCTGGGAGCGTGATCAGAGCTACCGCTTCTGGAGCGCGGGCTGCGCCAGCGGGGAAGAGCCCTACTCGATTGCACTGAGCTACTGCGAATCCTTCTTCGGACGCACCCGTCCGGATTGCCAGATCATGGCCACCGACATCAGCCGTGAAGCGCTGGAGCGGGCCGACCTCGGGGTGTACGCGCGGCGCGCGCTGGAAAATCTTTCGCCGGTGCAACTGGAGCGTTACTTTACCCTGGAGCCGGCGCGCGCGTCCGTCCACGAGAAAGAACACTACAGAGTGCGTCCCCTGCTGCGGGAGATGGTGCAGTTTGCGCCGATGAACCTGGCGCAGCCCGTCTACCTGGGGCGATTTGACTGCATCTTCTGCATGAACGTGCTGATCTACTTTGGCGAAGAGCTGCGCTCGCGGCTGATTCAGCGCTTCTACGAGTATCTTGCGCCGGGCGGATATCTCTTCCTGGGCCACGCCGAAAGCGTTGCCAATGTGCCGGTGCGTTTCCATCAGACCATCCTGAACGGCACCCGGATGCTGCAAAAGCCCGCCGCAGACGGCGCCACCGAGGCGCGCGCCGTGGGAGGTGCCCTGTGAACGGCCCCAGCCCGGAGATGGTCGAACTGTTTTTACAGGAGGCCAGCGAGCATCTGCAGTTCCTGCGCGAATATTCCGGCATATTGCAGGATCCCTACCCTCTGTACGAAGACATTGAACGGCTGTACATCTCCGCGCATGGAGTGGCCGGCACGGGCGGCACCTACGGTTACTCGCTCTTCCATGAAGTGGCGGGGAAGGTGGCGCACATCTTCCAGTACGCGATGAATGCCACCATCAGTCCGGAGGCCACGGCCCCGCTGGTGGAGTTCATCTACGAGGCGATTGCCGTGCTGGAGAGCGACCTGCTGATGGTGAGCGCCAAGGGTACCGAGGCCGCTGAAGAAATCGCATCCTTCAAGCAGCGTTATCCCTTTGCCTTCCCGCCACCGGCTCCGGCGGATGAAGAAGACGTCTTTGCGAATCTGCAACTCTCGCCGGAAGCTCAGCCACAGGTGCGGGCGGCCGCAAAGGCTCCGGTACCGGAGGCCCCGGCAGCGACGGCACAGGCCGCGGCGACACCGGCTGTGGAGCCTGCAGCGGCTCCCGCGGCGCCAGCGATGCAAGCGCCCGCGCCCGCACCTGCGACGGCACCGGCACCGGCCTCAGACCAGTCCGCACCTGCAGCGCAGTCCGCAGAGCCTGCTGGCTTAAACGAGCCGCTGGAAGAGCCACTTGCCGAGGCGCTGGCAGAACCCTTGGATGCGGCACTCGCTTCGGTTGAGCCGCTGGCTCCCGTTGAGCCGATGGCCGTGGCTGCCGTGGATACTCCGGCTGCGCGCCTTGCGGGTGACAGCTCGACGAGTGAGAGCCCCGCGCACGTGGCTTCCACGCCGCCGCCTGAAGCAGCGCCACCCGCCGTGGAAGCCGCGCCCGCGGTGGCAGAAATTGAGACCGTGCCCGAGCTGGAGCCGGACGATGCTCTGCCGCCGGAGGTACTGGAGTTTTTCGTCCCCGAGGTGGAAGAGCATTTGCAGACGGTGACCGACTGCCTGCTGAAGCTGGAGACCCATCCCACGGCGGAAGACATCAATCGCCTCTTCCGCGCCGTGCACACCATCAAGGGCTCGGCGGCGCAGGTGGGAGCGCAGCGTATCGCCACCATCGCGCATCGCGCCGAGGATTTGGTAGGGCGCCTGCGTGACGAAGAGCTACAGGCCAGCGCCACGGTCATTGACCTCTGCCTGGAGATGGTGGACGTACTGAAGAAGACGATCTACCACCAGTGGGAGAGCGAGCAGGAGTTCCAGCAATCGGCGCGTTTGCTGATGGCTCGTTTGCAGAAGGCGGGCAACGAGGCCGAGCCAGCGCAAACGGCTCCGCCGGTTGTCGCACCGGCCGTTTCCGCGCCCGCGACTGCAACGGCGGAAGAACCACTGAGCATTGCTCCGGTGGAGATGCCTGCTGTGCCGGTTGGGAGTGCTCCTGTGGCGCCCACGTTGCCGGCGGCCGTTGCCTCCGCCGCGCGGCCCGTGACGGCGGAAGAAAAGACTTTGGCCGAGGCTACTGCCGAAGGCAAGCCCGAAGCTGCCGAAGTGCTGAGCGACGCGGCGGCAATCTCTCGCACGCCGGTGGGCATGGCGCAATCGAAGAGCGTGCGCATTGCATTGGATCGGCTGGACCGCATGATGAACGCGGTGGGCGAGTTGGTGATCAACCGCACGCGCATGCTGGGCCGGTTGGCAGAGCTGGAAAAGCTGGCCGAGGTATTGAACTTCTCCAAGGGACGCATGAGCGACAAGGTCGCCGAGTTCCAGGATAAGTACGAGTTCAGCCGCATTGGCAACACTCCACTGCTGCCTTCCACGCAGTGGCCGGTGCCGATGCAGGACAGCGCGGCCTTCAATGGGATGAGTTTCAGCGGCGGTACGACACCGCCAGCTTTCGGCGCGCCGCTGAGCAGCTATGCAGGGTTTGGCGCGGCGGGCGTGGGTTCGAGCTTCGCCTCCACCTCGGAGTTCAGCGAGCTGGAGATGGATCGCTATGACGACTTCGGCATCCTGTCGCGCTCGTTGACCGAGATTTCGGCTGACATCAGCGAAGTGCTGTCGCAGTTGGACGGTTTTGTGCGCCGCGTGGATGGCGACATTGACGAGTTCACCAAGCTGGCGCACCGCCTGCAGGATGAGATCACGCAGGCGCGCATGGTGCCCATCGGCAACCTGTACACGCGCATCGCGCGCACGGTGCGCGATTCGGCCAAGGCCAGCAACAAGCAGGTGGAACTCTCACTGGCCGGAGCCGAGACCGAGCTCGACAACAACATCATTCAGCAACTGGCCGATCCGCTGCTGCACCTGGTGCGCAACTCCGTGGCCCACGGCATTGAGCCGGCAGAAGAGCGCTACGAGGGCGGCAAGCCGGACCAGGGCAACATCAGCGTGCGCGCCTACCACAAGGGCAACCACATCTACGTGGAGGTGGAGGACGACGGGCGCGGTGTGGACTTTGAGCAGGTGAAGGCCACGGCGGTGGAGAACGGCCTGGTGCCGCCCGACCAGGCGAAGCTGATGAATCGCCGCGAACTGTTGGACCTGCTCTTCCGCCCGGGCTTCAGTACGGCGCCACGGCGCACGGAGCTGGCCGGACGCGGGGTGGGACTGGACGTGGTGCGCTCGAAC
>CAVRDQ010000019.1:0-18507 GCA_963719655.1 uncultured Acidobacteriota bacterium
CTGCTGCCTCACCGAGCTCGGCGAAAACTTTTACGCGCCCACCCTGGTCACCGACGTGGATCACAACATGAGCCTGATGTGCGAGGAGACCTTCGGCCCCGTGCTGCCCGTCACGCCCTTTGACGCCGATGACGACGCCATCCGCATGGCCAACGACAGTGACTTCGGACTGGCCGCCAGCGTCTGGGGCAGCCCCCAGCGCGCCGAGCGCATGGCCCGCCGGCTGCAGGCCGGAACGGTGCTGGTCAACGATCTCATCAGCGGATTCGCCGTCGCGGCCGCGCCCGCGGCGGAGTGAAACACAGCGGCCTCGGCCGCACCCACGGACGCCTGGGCCTGCGCGAACTCGTCCGCCCGCGTTACGTGGACGTGGACCAGATGCCCGGCATGAAAAAGCTGTGGTGGTATCCCTACGCGCAGAACTTCCAACCCATGGCGGCCTTTGTGGACATGCTGCACCAGCCCGGCCTCCTGGCCCGCCTGCGCGCCTCGCTCAAAACCATCCCCCTGCTGCTGCGGCGGAGGCGGTAGGGGGGCAATCTTGACTCGATACATGATGTTGTCGAGTAATAAATCATCTGATGAAGCTAGCCAGAATTCCCGATATGGAGGCATCTTCAGTGACTATGAGAATTCTGAAAATCTATCTCTTGGCTTTCGTGAATTGCATCGCTTTGCCCGCGCTCGCACAACTGTGCCCGCAATCCATCTCTACTGGGCCATCCGTGGCGTCAGGGGTCAGGATGTTGGAGGGCCAGCTCATTTTTCATGATGGGATTCGCAAATGGTTTGAACTGAAACTGGATGAACCGCAATGTGAACAGACCTCCATCCAGTTGGTGCAGGGAGGAAGTGATTCGAAGCGTCTAGAAATACTCAGAGGCTGCCGGATCAGGTCAAAAGGCCCTATTTATTTCTCGCCGACTGGTTACTATTCTCTTGAATTGAATCAGTTAGTGGAACAGATTGAGCCTGCCGTTGCATGTTCCATTAAATTGCCTATGCGTGACTATTCGAAGGCAAAACCCAGCAAGTCAATCCGTGCATATAGGGTTGATATGCACGTCAACTATGGCCCCGGAGATCACCCAATCATCTTCCGCGTGTCGAGCGCCGGGAAGGATTTGCGGCCCTGGCAGGCTTATGCGAGTTACTTCTTGACGGGCGGCTTCGTCCTTTATGGAGAATGCGGCGAGGGTTTTGTTGTTGATAAGGTATTCGGAACACCACAGGCCACCCCGTCGCACTTCGATGAGCCTCGCACATCAGGCGACAGGGCCATGTATGACCCTGAGTCGGCTGCTTCGTCCGGGAAGAAGGACCTGCATCTGGGATACACCTGTGTGCGCGCAAGTAATCACTAAAAGGTCGGATGTCGGGTGCCCCACCTTTGCCGCCGCGGTTGCGGCTAAGGTGGGAATCAGTTCACACCATCTCGGAAGGTTCTGTTCTTGTTCTTGAATTTGTTTGAAGTGTCATCCTGAGCGAAGCGAAGGATCCCTATACCATCCGTTACGCCGGCGCCGCTCAAGGTCACCCACGATGACGTTCCTCCCGTCGTTGTATTACAAGATAATACATGCTACTATTTCCGTATTATGAGCAGCGCCGAGAAAACCATCAGCTTCCGTGCCGTCACCAAAAAGATCGCCGCGCTGGATTCGCTGGCCGCCGCGCAGGACCGCTCGCGCAGCTACCTGATTAACGAGGCCATCAACAACTACATCGAGCTGCACACCTACCAGGACTCGCTCGTCCTCCAGGGGGTGGAAGAGATGCGCAAGGGCCAGGTCGTCGCGCACGATGAGGTCGTCCGGCGCCTCCGGGGCAAGCTCTCCCAGGCCGCGCCGCCCAAGAACGCACCTCTCAATAAAAAGCTGCGCGCCCGCCAATGATTCAGTGGACCGAGCAGGCGGCCCGGCATCTGGATCAGGCACACGACTACATCGCTCTCTACAATAGCCCGCAGGTTGCCGCCCGCGTCGCCATGCAGATCATTTCCACGGTGGAGCAGCTTGAGGGTTTCCCCATGCTGGGCCGCGCGGGACGCGTGCCGGGCAGCCGCGAGCTGGTCATCGCCGACACGCCCTTCATCGTTGCCTACGCCATCCAGAAAGCCCGCATCGTCATCCTGGCCATCTACCACGGAGTCCAGCGCTGGCCGGACGCTTTCTGCGAGCCGGGTGCCCCGCCTTCGCCGCCGCGGTTGCGGCTAAGGTGGGAATCAGTTCACCTCACCCACCCCGCCGCGTGCCAAGAACTCACAAAATTGCACCCAAACGCCGCCCGCCCGAACCCTTGTCAACCCCACTTTTCGCCGGAATCCGCGCAAGCCTCTGATTCCGCACGGACTATAAATCGTCCTCCGCTGAGGGGATACCCCCTCCAAATTGCTATCCTGAAAGTAGGGCAGAGAGTGCTGGCGCGGCGGCGAATTGGTTTGGTTTTCCGCGCATCCGCCTTGAGGCGTTTCACGCAAGGCTAGTCCCATTTGCGCCAGCGGTTTACAATCGCGGCCAAGGCTTATGCGTGCTCTGCGGAATGTAAAGATACTTTCGGCGGCGTTGTTGCTGGTGGCCATCACGGGCACCGCCGGCTTCCATTACATCGAGCATTGGAGCTGGTTCGACGGCTTCTACATGGTGCTCACCACCCTGACCACCATCGGCTACCAGGAAGTGCATCCGCTCAGCCAGGCCGGCCGCTACTTCAACGTATTCATCATCATCTTCGGCGTCGGCCTGCTCTTCCTCATCCTGGGAGCCCTGGGCCAAACGCTCCTTGAGTTCGAGTTCAACCAGTTATTTGGCAGGCGGAAAATGGAACGCGATATCGCTCGATTGAAGGGTCACTACATCATCTGCGGCGCCGGACGGGTGGGTCGCGCGCGTCGCCCGTCAGTTGGAACTCAATCCCGCGCAGTTCATCATTCTGGAAGCCGACGAGGTCAAGGCCGCGCGCATCCGGCAGGAGACCAACTGGCTCATCGTGCACGCCGACGCCACCTTGGAGGCGCAACTCGAGATGGCGCGCATCCACGACGCCGCCGGACTGGTGGCCGCCACCACCACCGACGCAACGAATACGTACGTCGTGCTCACCGCCCGCGGGATGAATCCGACGCTCAAGATCATCGCCCGCGCCAGCGAGGAGGGTGCGGAGAAGCACATGCGCACGGCCGGCGCCGACCAGGTGATCTCTCCCTACGGCTTTGCCGGATTCCGCATTGCGCAGGCGTTTCTGCGGCCGCACATCATCAACTTTCTGGAGGCGGCGCTGCTGCGCAACGACGAGCTGGGTTTGGAGTTGGAGGAGCTGACCATTGATCCCAGCTCGGTGTACGTGGGCAAGGTCTTGCAGGCATCCGGCATCCGCCACGATCTTGGCATCACGGTGCTGGCCATCAAGCGCGAGGGCCAGGAGATGCGTTACAGTCCGGCGGCCACCACCGTGCTGAACGCCGGAGATCACCTGATCGTAATGGGCGAGCCCAGCCGCCTGCGTGAGATTGAAGTGCTGGCCGGAGGCCGCAAGTGAAGATCACCTCAGCCGCCGAGATGAGCGCCATTGACCAGACCACCACCACGCAATATGGCGTGCACGGGCTGACCCTGATGGAGAACGCGGGCTCGGCCGTGGCGGCCTTTGCCCTGGAGCGCTGGCCCCAGGCGGGTCGCATCACCATCGTCTGCGGGCGCGGCAACAACGGCGGAGACGGCTTTGTGGCCGCGCGCCGATTGCATGCGGCCGGCAAGGTGGTGGAGGTGCTGCTGCTCGGCCCCAGTGAGGGCCTGAAGCCGGACGCGGCTTCCATGCTGGCGCGGTTGCCATTTCGTCCCATGGTGGTGACCACCGTGGAGGAGATTGCGCGGGAGAGTTCGCGCAGCCTGGCCGGAGCCGAGCTCATTGTGGATGCCATCTTCGGCACCGGCTACCGGCCTCGCGGCGGAAGCAGCTCGGCAGAGCAGTTGGCGGGGGCGGCGATTGCGGCCATCAACGCCGCTTCGGCTCCGGTGCTCAGCGTGGATGTGCCGAGCGGCGTGGATGCCGACCAGACGACGGCCACTGCTACGGGCTCACGCTGCCGCAGTGACGCCGTGGTCACATTTACGGCTCCCAAGCCGGCGCATGCCTTTGCCGCGCTCACCCGCGGACCGGTCGTGGTGGCCAATATCGGTTCACCCGAAGCGGCCATCCAGAGCAAGCTGAACCTGCACACCGTTACTCCTCGATCTGTGGCCTCGCTCTTCGCGCCGCGTGACGCGGAGGCCAACAAGGGACGCTACGGACACGTGCTGGTCGTCGGCGGCAGCATGGGCAAAAGCGGAGCCCCGGCCATGACTTCCATGGCCGCCCTGCGCGTTGGCGCCGGACTGGTCACGGCCGCCATCCCGGCCAGCGTGTTGCCCATGGTGGCCACCGCAGCGCCGGAGTTGATGACCGAGCCGCTGGGCGAGGCCACCGCAGCGTCATCATTAGCGGCGTCTTTGACCGCGGCTGACGCCGCGCGCTGCCTGGAGCTGGCGAAGTCGCGCACCGTGCTGGCCATCGGTCCCGGACTGGGGCAGAAGCCCGGCGTGGCGGAGTTCGTTCGCAAGGTGGTGAAGGGTGCGCACGTGCCGGTTGTGCTCGACGCCGACGGACTGAATGCCTTTGTCGGCGCCACGCAGGAGCTCAACGGAACGCGTCCGCTGGTGCTGACGCCGCATCCGGGGGAGATGGCGCGCCTGTTGGGCCGCAGTGTGGCCGAGGTGCAAGCCGATCGCGTTGCCATCGCCCGCGACTTTGCCCGCCGCTTTCACTGCACGCTGGTGCTCAAGGGATTCCGCACGCTGATCGCCTCACCCACGGGGGAACTTTGGGTGTCGGTCACGGGCAATCCCGGCATGGCCACCGGGGGCACGGGAGACATTCTGACCGGCATGATCGCCGGGGCCATCGCGCAGTTTCCGCAGCGTTGGGAGGAGGCCGTGCGCGCCGCCGTGTACCTGCACGGGCTGGCCGGAGACGTGGTTGCCGGCCGTGGCGCCGAGGAGAGCCTGGTGGCCACCGACCTTCTGCGCCTGCTGCCCGCGGCCTTCCGCATTCTGCGCCGCCGCGCCGAAGCGAAACTGATTCGCCTGTATTGAAAGATTCACCGAGGATTTACACGTAACTTTCCGCCTCCGGCAGTGCGCCCGCTAGTGTTATGATGCGCGCATGACGCGCGATTACACCTCGCACTCCGCCACGGAGACCATCGAACTGGGACGCCAGCTGGCTCCACTGCTGGGAGGCGCGCACCTGGTGCTGCTGCGCGGAGACCTGGGTGCGGGCAAGACAACGCTGGTCAAAGGAATCGCCGAGGGCTTCCGCGCGGCCGAGGCCGACGAGGTCACCAGTCCGACCTTCACGCTCATCCACGAGTATCACGGCCCGGAGAAGGATCTTTACCACATTGACCTCTACCGGCTGGACAAGCCCGGCGAGCTGGATTCGCTGGGGCTGGAAGACCTGATGCTGGAGGCGCGCAACGTGCTGCTCATCGAGTGGGGAGAGAAATTTCCGCGCATCCTGCAACACAAGGATGCGGAGATTACCATCCTGCGCAGCGGCCACGATGAGCGCAAGGTGCGGCTGACAACGGCGTAGGGATTTCCTTTGCAGATACAAAAAAGCCGCGCCTATGAGCGCGGCTTTTAGACTGTTGACTAGTTTAAGGAGATCTCAAACTTACGAAATGTCATGGTGAGCGCAGCACCCGTTGTTTGGGCGCGGAGTCGAAACATCTTTTGTTTCCGGGGGAGAGCAGAACATAAGGTTGCTCCACTACGCGCCTGCGGCGCTTCGGTCGCAATGACATTTCCTTTTATGCAACTTTGTCATCAAGCAAAAGCCGCGCCTATGAGCGCGGCTTCTTTCTTTGAAACCTCTGGAACTTCCGAAACTTCCGAAACCTCCGAAACTTTTGAAACTTTCGAAACCTCCGAAACTTTCAGACCTTGAAACCTTGAAACCTTGAAACCTTGAAACCTCTAAAAAGCTAATACCCCATCACGTTGTATCCGCAGTCCACGTGGATGACCTCTCCGGTGATGCCGGCGGCGCCGTCGGTGGCGAGGAATGCGGCGGTGGCGCCCACTTCGGCCACGTCCACGTTGCGCTTCAGGGGCGAGCGCTCCTGCACAACCTTCAGGAAGTCTCCGAGTGAGCCGACGCCGCGCGCGGCCAGGGTGCGGATCGGTCCGGCCGAGATGGCGTTGACGCGGATGGCCTTGGGGCCGAGTGAGGCGGCCAGGTAGCGGACGGTCGCTTCCAAGGCGGCCTTGGCCACGCCCATCACGTTGTATCCCTGCATCACTTTTTCCGCGCCCAGGTAGGTGAGGGTGATGATGCTGCCGCCCTCGGTCATCAGGGGCTCGGCGGCACGGGAGATGGCCACCAGCGAGTAGACGCTGACGTCGTGCGCGATGCGGAAGCCCTCGCGGCTGGTCAGCAGGAAGTCGTTCTTCAGGTCCTCGGCCGGGGCGTAGGCCACGGAGTGCACCAGGGTGTGAATCTTGCCGTTGTAGCGCTCGCCGATCTGGCGGAAGACCTCGGCGATCTCCTCGTCCTTGCTGACGTCGCACTGGAAGCCGGTGGCGCCGGGCAGGCTCTGGATCATGTCCTCGGCTTCCAGGCGCAGACGCTCGTTCTGGTAGGTAATGGCGATTTCGGCGCCTTCTTCGTGCAGCTTCTGGGCGATGGCCCAGGCGATGCTGCGCTTGTTGGCGAGGCCGAAGATAACGGCCACGCGCCCATGCAGGCTATTTGCCATTTTGCAGTGTGCTCCCAAATTGTCGCTAAAGGAATGAATCCCGTATTTCGTAAGGATAACAGCCGGAAGGGACTTTGGGGAACCCGGGCGGCGCGGCGGGCCACGGCCCTTCGGTCCGGCATCACCCCGGGATGTGAGTTTCATCACGGTGCGGCGGGGGAAAGCTGGCTACTCTTTGATTCGCTATGACGACCAAGAATCTCGAAACCATCGCCGTGACTCCCGAAGCGTCTGCTTGTGAGCCACACCGGGGAGCTTGTGTTGAGTTCGTGAAGTTCTGCAAGGAGCAGCATCTCAACTCCCGTGCAGCCAACACGTTCCTGCGCGTGCTCCACAACCATAACTGGGAAACCGAACGCGATCACATACGGGAGTCCATGCGTCCCGAGGTGGATCGCCTGTTTGAGCCGGCAGAACAGGCTTTGAAGGAAGGCCGTAACTGCATTGAAGTGCTGAACGTGCTGGTGGCCACCCTGCACAAGAATGAGGACCTGTAAGCGAAGCTACTTTATCCAGGATTCAGCAATCTTCCATCCATAAGCAAGACCCTTGCCCGCCCTTACCGGCGGGCTTTGTTGTTGGCCCGGCGGCAGGGATTCTGCCGCGACTTATGTGCCAGGCGATTCATCTACACTGCTGGCCGAGGAGCACATTCCCATGAAGCTGACAGGCAACACGATTCTCATCACCGGCGGAGGCAGCGGCATTGGACGCGGCCTGGCCGAAGGTTTTCAGAAACTGGGCAACCAGGTCATCATCGCGGGCCGCCGCAAAAGCGCGCTGGACGAGGTGACGGCGGCGAATCCCGGCATGGAGAGCGTGGTCTTTGACGTCGAGGACAAGGCCAGCATCCTGGCCCTGGCCGCTAAGCTCCGCGCCGAGCATCCCACGCTGAACGTGCTGATCAACAACGCTGGCATCATGCGCCCCGAAGATTTGCTCCACCAGCCGGAAGAGCTCGTGGACGCCGAGGCCATCGTGACCACGAACCTGCTCGGCCCCATCCGGTTGACGGCTGCCTTGCTGCCACACCTGCGGCAGAAATCTTACGCGGCCATTGTGAACGTCAGCAGCGGGCTGGCCTTTGTGCCGCTGGCCACCACGCCCACGTATTCGGCCACCAAGGCGGCCTTGCACTCCTACACGCAGAGCCTGCGCTACCAGTTGAAGGGCACGACGGTGGAGGTTCTGGAACTGATTCCGCCCTACGTCCAGACCGAGCTGATGGATGGCGCCGCGGACCCGAGGGCGATGCCGCTGAAGGAGTTTCTGGCCGAAGTGTTCAAGATTGCACAGGCCAACCCAGCAGTGGAGGAGATACTGGTGGAGCGCGTCAAAGGCTTGCGCTTTGCCGAGAAGAGCGGGAAGCACGAGGTGATCTTCGCTGGCTTGAATGACGCTATGTCAAAGCCAGCAAAGGAGTAAAGTGCTATTGGCTGGATGATTCGAAAGTGCGAAAATCGCCGGTTGTGAGCAAAACGGCACGATTGTGGACTGGTTCACGCCAGATTGCCGGACTTTTGTTCTAAAATGAGACGCGTCGGAGACGGCGGTGATTGTCTCCACCTAACACTGTGGCAGTTTGAGTGGTCGGCGGCCCCTTTTTGGGGCTCCCGCATTGCCACGGAATCCGTTCCGAAAATACGAAAGAGCTGTAGGCCTGGAGGTCTGTATGAATTTGCGTCGTTTCAAGTTGGTTGCTGTATTGGTGGCGGCCCTGGTGTTTGTCCCCACGCTGCTGTCGGCCCAGAGCACGGATGTGCCCAAGTACTCCATCTTCGGTGGGTATTCCTTCTATCACCCGGGTGGCAACGTGGACACTTATGGCATCGAGCCGTTTGCCCGTCCCGCGGCACTGCCCAGCAATGGCGACTTTTCGGTCAGCGATCTGAAGAAGGGCTGGGCCGGCCAGTTCACCTATAACCTGAACCGCTGGGCTGGAATCACGGCCGACGTCAACGGCCATTATGGCGATTATTCGACGGCGTACTCGCTGGCTGCGGGCCCGCAGTTCCGTCTGCGGACCGAACTGGTGCAGCCCTTTGCCGAGGTGCTCGTCGGCTGGCAGCAGATTTCTCCCAAGTATTATCCGGACCAGAACACGGCGACCTTCTGGGTGGGCGGCGGCCTGGATTACCCGGTCTCGCAGCACTTCTCCATCCGCCTGATCCAGGCCGATTACGTGAACTCCTACTACAACAAGCTCTCGTCGGGCTCCAACAACTACTTCAACGGACTCCGCCTGCAGACCGGCCTGCTGTACAACTTCGGCCTGCCGAAGGTGGTCAACAACGCCAGCGCGAGCTGCGCGGTTGAGCCCGCCGCGGTGGATGCCGGCATCCCTGTGAAGGTTCTGCTGACGGCCTCAGGCTTCAACCCGAAGCGCAAGCTGGCCTACACCTACTCGAGCAATGCCTCCACCAAGATCACCGCGGTGGATGGCGTGGGCACGGTGGATACCACCAACCTGGCGCCAGGCAAGTACACGGTGAATGCCCGCGTCAGCGACGACGGCAAGGCTCCGCACCAGGCTTCGGCCACTTGCTCAGGCAGTTTCTCGGTCAACCAGCCGCCCATGCATCCTCCGGTTCTTTCGGTGTCGGCGCGTCCGGATTCCCTGGTTGCGGGCGATGCCTCGGTGATCACGGCGACGGGCAGCAGCCCGGACAATCGTCCGCTGAGCTACACCTGCGCCTCCAATGCCGGCCATTTGAGCGGCAGCGGCACCAGCTACACGCTGGATACGGCGGGCGTGGGCGCGGGCGCGGTGGCCATCAGCTGCACGGTCAGCGATGACCGCAGCCTTACGGCCACGGCCAGCACGACGGTGAATGTTTCGGTTCCGCCGGCGCCGCCGGTGGCGCGTGAGTTCGGCAAGATCCAGTTCGAGCATGACGCCAAGCGTCCGGCGCGTGTGGACAACGAAGCCAAGGGCGAACTGGACCGCTATGCCGACGCACTGGCCGCCGATCCGAACGCCAAGGGCTACGTGGTGGGCTATGAGACGGAGCAGGAAATGGCCGCGCACAAGGGCAAGAAGACGCCCAGCCTGGCCGCCGAGCGCGCCGTCAACACCAAGGACTACCTGGTGCACGAGAAGGGTGTGGATGCCCAGCGCATCACTCCGCTGACCGGCTCCGGCAGCAGCGAGAAGAGCACCGATCTGTGGGTCGTTCCGGCTGGGGCAACCTTCCCGGCGGCGGGCACCACGGCGGTAGACGAGGCCAAGGTGAAGGCCGTGCCCCGCGTGGCGCCGGTCGTCAAGGTCAAAAAGGCCGCAGCGAAGCAGTAATCCGCACCAACGAACCAGCCGGGCGTGGCCATATGCGCGCCCGGCACAATACCTTCCGGCCGGGACATTTTGCTCCGGCCGGTTTTTAATGTCTGTAGAGGTTGATACATGTTGATGCGCCGCTTGCGTTGGTTTCTCTGTCTCACGGGTCTTCTTCTTGCCACACTCCCTGGCCTCGGCCAGTGGACGCCCATCGGCCCATGGGGCGGCAACGCGCGCGCCCTGGCCTCGGATCCCTTTACTCCAGGCCACCTGCTGCTGGGCGCGCCGGCCGGAGCCATTTTTGAATCCACGGACGGCGGGCGCAACTGGCACTACTTCGTGCATCTTGGCCTGCGCCATGAGCTGATGCCGGAGAACATTGTCTTTGACGCCACGCGTCCGGGCACCATCTATGTGGCGGGATGGAACGTGACCGGTGCGGGCGGCGGCTTCTGGGTGAGCCGCAACGGCGGACGAAGCTGGTCGCAGCCCGCGCAACTGCGCGACCGCAGCATTCAGGCCCTTACCCTGGCGGCCTCGGCGCCGGGGACCATCGTGGCGGGCGCGCTCGACGGCCTGTACCGCAGCGTGAATTACGGAGAGAGCTGGGAGCGCATCACTCCCGCGGGCCACGCCGACCTGAAGAACTTTGAGAGCGTCGCCGTGGACGAGCACAACCGCGACGTCATCTACGCCGGCACCTGGCACCTGCCCTGGAAGACCACCGACGGCGGCGCGCACTGGTTCAACATCAAGCAGGGAGTCATTGACGACTCGGACGTATTCAGCATCATCCTCGACCACTCGAACCAGAGCACGATCTTTCTCAGCGCCTGCTCCGGCATCTACAAGAGCGAGAACGCAGGCGAGCTCTTCCACAAGGTGCAGGGCATTCCGGGCACAGCCCGCCGCACCCGTGTATTGGAGCAGGATCCGGTGGACGCGCTGGCCGTTTACGCCGGAACCACCGAGGGGCTTTGGAAGACCACCGACGGCGGCAGAAACTTTCATCTGATCTCACCGCCGAACTACATCCTGAACGACGTGCTGGTGGAGGCGCGGAATCCGCGAAGGGTGCTGATTGCCACCGACCGCGGCGGAGTGTACTCCAGCGACGATGCCGGGGCGAGCTTTCATCCATCGAATCACGGCTTCAGCAAGCGGCAGGTGAGCGCCCTGGTGGCCGACCAGCGCGACCCCGGCACGCTCTACGCCGCGGTGCTGAATGACAAGGAGTTTGGCGGGGTCTTCCGCTATCGCGCGGGTGAGTGGGCGCAGTTGGGAAAAGGCCTGGAAGGGCTGGAGGTATTCGACCTGGCCCAGGCCCCGAATGGAGCGCTGATGGCGGCCACCAACCGCGGCGTGTACCTGTATGAGTACGCGAGCGGGGTGTGGGCGGCGCGCACGGATGTGGTAAACGAACGCCCCGCGCCCCAGACGCGGGTGGTACGCAAGGTGAACGGCAAGCTCGTCCAGCCCACGCCGCGGCCGCCGATTGTGGTGCACAGCAATTTCAAGGGACGCGCCTCGGCCATTGTTTTTGGCGAGCGCTGGTACGCTGCCACCGAGAACGGTCTTCTGCGCAGCGAGGATCAGGGAAAGACCTGGCAGGGCGGTCCGTTCGGTGGCGAGAAGGAGCTGCTGGCCGTGGCCGCGCGCGGTGCGCTGGTGGCTACCGTGGGCCTGCATGAGATATGGCAGAGCCAGGACGCGGGACGCAACTTCGTCCGGCTGACGTTGCCCGCCTGGGTGACCCGGCTGTACGGCGTGGCCATCGCCACGGATGGCGCGCTCTGGGTGGCCAGCCGCGAGGGCGCCCTGCGCTACGATGCCGCAGCCAACCGATGGGATCATGTGCTGGCCGGGCTTCCGGCGCGCGAGGTCAACTCGATTCGCGCTCAGGGAGAGCTGCTGCTGGCGACCGCCGAAGGCATGGAGAGCGTCGCCGTGAGCCGCGATCAGGGCAAGAGCTGGCAGGTGCAGCCGGCCGCCGGGTACGAGGTCGGCGGGGCCGTGCTGGAAGGCGGAAGGCTCTACCTGGCCACGCGCCACCACGG
The DNA here is from genome assembly GCA_963719655.1 of uncultured Acidobacteriota bacterium. Classification (GTDB taxonomy): domain Bacteria; phylum Acidobacteriota; class Terriglobia; order Terriglobales; family Acidobacteriaceae; genus TOLSYN. The sequence continues at coordinate 12,128 of CAVRDQ010000019.1, forward strand.
AGTGTTGGCTGGGGGCGCACTGGCCGGAACCGCATTGTCGCACTAGTTGGAGGCGCCGTCTGGTTTCTGACGCGTTGGACTTTACCTGCCGCCGCCGTGCTTCCGGGCGGGTGCGGAAGGCGGCCTCCGGCGCGAAATAATTTTTCTTTCCTGGGTTTGCGGGAGGTGATGGTCAGCCTCCCGCATTGGTCTCAATTCCATTTCGAAATTTCCCTCCCGATTTGAAAAGAATTCTCCCATCCGGGTAAATCCAACGTGAGCATGGATTTAGTAGCATGTGCCCGTCCATACAGGTTCGGAAGCGGGAATTGCGGGTTGCGCAGTGAAGGCAACGGTGTATCGGTCTTCTGCGCGCAACTGGCGGTTTATCAATCATTTGCAATTTCTAAGCCAATTTGGCACGCGGCTTGCTTTTCAAAATGGCGTGGAAACCGAAATGAACGCGAGCGGAGCGGCACCGTCGAATGAGCCGCAAGGGATTTGGCTGAGTGAGCAGAGCGTGCGGCAGATGCGTAGCCATCTGCACGCGCTGGCCAACACCCTGACAGGAGTGATGATCGCCGGAGGACTGCTGACGCAGTTTCTGGAAGGCGGGTCGCTGGCCGGTTACGCGGCTGACGTCTGCGAGGCCTCGGAGCGCGGGAGCCTTCTGGTACGCGAGCTGCGCGGGCATCTGCTGGCCGCCTGCGGTGAGGCCGAGGTCATGGGCGCCGCCCCGGCGAGGGTGGAGAGGGAAGACCAAAAGGCCGCGGAGCCATAGAGGCCCGGGCCGGACGGGTTCACCAGTACGTTGCTTGCATTCTTTGTAGACAATTTTATGGCGCGGCAGCGGTCCTGAGGCGGCGCGGAGGCGGGAGAGGATGACGATCAAGGGATTGACGACACGCAGCGTCTTACAGGTGTCCGCGAGCTCAGCGGCGGGGCAGGCCGGCAGAGTGTTGTACGGCGGGGGTCACACGCCTGGGGTGCCACAGGGCACAGCCGCGGGTGATGAGGGCCCTTCCGGTCACGAGGTTCCCATCAGTACGATACTGGGCGCACTCGCCATGGAACCGACACGCGACAAAGCGGAGGCCAATCTTCTGAACCTGCTCATCGTGGACGATGAGCGGACGATCCGGGAGGGCTGTCGCGATGTGGCGCAGGGCATCGGCTACTCCACCTACGTGGCCGATAACGCCGAGCACGCCTTCCGCGTGCTGGACACCACGAGCATTGACGTCGTTCTGCTGGATCTGCGCCTGCCCGGCCTGGGCGGCCTGGAAGTGCTGAAAGAAGTGAAGCGCCGCCGCCCGGAGACCGTGGTCATCGTCATGACCGGCTATGCCAGCGTGCAGAGCGCGGTGCAGGCGATGAAGCAGGGCGCCTTCGACTACGTAACCAAGCCCTTCAACCTGGAAGAGCTGCGGCTGATCCTGGACCGCGTGCTCGGCCATCTGCAACTGTCGAGCGAGAACCGCATCCTGCGCCAGCAGGTGAAGAGCAAGGAAGGCTTCGGCTCCATTGTCGGCCGTTCGCCGGAGATGGAGAAGCTCTACCGCATCATCAGCAAGGCGGCGCACAGCTCGCACCCGGTGCTCATCCTGGGCGAGAGCGGCACGGGCAAGGAGCTGGTGGCGCGCTCGATTCACTACAGCGGCCCCTATCGCGACAAGCCCTTCGTCGCCGTGGACTGCGGCTCGCTGGTGCCATCGCTGATCGAAAGCGAACTCTTCGGCTACGTCAAAGGCGCCTTTACCGGCGCGGCCAAGAACAAGGACGGATTATTGCAGGCCGCCGACGGAGGTACGATCTTCCTCGACGAGATTGGCGAGCTGCCGGTGGATTTGCAGAGCAAGCTGCTGCGCGCCCTGCAGGAAAAAGAGATCCGCCCGGTGGGCGGCACCAAGGCCATTCCGGTGGACGTGCGCGTGCTGGCCGCCACCAACCGCGACCTGGAGCAGGCCGTGGCGCAGGGCGACTTCCGCAAGGATCTTTACTTCCGCCTGAACGTGCTGAGTTTGCGCATCCCCTCGCTGCGCCAGCGCAAGCAGGATATTCCCCTGCTGGTGGGGCACTTCCTGGAGCGGCTGACGCGTTCGACCGGGGTGCAGCGCAACATCAGCGACGACGCGCTGAAGATGATGCTGGCCTACGAGTGGCCGGGCAACATCCGCGAGCTGGAAAACTGCATTGAGCGCGCCTGTGCCCTGACCAGCGGTCCCACGGTGCACGTGGCCGATCTGCCGACGTCCATCCAGAACTGGCACGAGCAGACGGAGACGGCCATGGGTGCCCAGGCGCCGGTGCGGCTCGGCATTCTGCCCATCGCCGAGATGGAGAAGCAGGCGATCCTGAGTGCCATCGAGATGCTGCACGGCGACAAGCTGGAGGCGGCGCGGCTGCTCGGCATTGGCAAGACCACCCTTTACCGCAAACTGAAGGAATACGGCGCGCTGCAGTAGTGGCCGCGTTGGCGCTGCGTCACCGGAGTACATTCCGGGCACCCGCCCCTGCGCGCGGCGCCCACCACTTTCGAGGAGACCATGATTCTACTTGTGACATCGAGCAACCGCCGCGTGGAAGTTGGAGAGGCTCTGGAGCAGGCTCTGGGTGAGAGCGTCGAGGTATGTGAAAGCGTGCGCCGCGCCTCGGGCCTGCTGCGCAACAACGAGTATTCTGCCGTGCTGTTGGACGACCCGATGGTGGAGGCCGAAGGCGACGCCCTGGATGGCCTGCTGCATCACCTGGGGCTGGCCGTGCCGGTGTACGTCAACCTGGCCATCAGCAACGCCGAGCGCATTACGCGGGAGCTGCGGCTGGCCCTGCGCCGCAATCGCGAGTCGCGCCTGATCGCCATAAGGGCGGCCGAGAGCCTGCTGCGCAGCGAAATTCGCGACGCCGTGACCGGCATTCTGCTGAGCACGGAGCTGGCCATGCGCACCCCGGAGATGCCTCCGGAGGCCGTCGAGCGCCTGAGCTCGGTGTGCCAGCTGGCATCCGGCATTCGCTCGCGGCTGGAAAGCGTCAACTAGCGCGGCGTCCGGCAGAGTCCGGGTGTCGCCTGTCCGCCACTGGTCCTCCCACCGGTGGCGGATTCTTTCTGTCCGGGGGATTGCAGCGCGGGTGCCCAAAGGGGGCCGTTGTGCGAAAATCCTTGCTGGAGGAATCATGGCCAAGGTAAAGATCAGCGTGCGTCCCAACGGACCCTTTCGCGTGGAAGACCCGGAAGGACTTGTGGAAGTATTGGACCCGAACGGCACTCCCTACGACATGACCGGCAAGCCGGTCTTCGCCCTCTGCCGCTGCGGACAGAGCGCCATACGCCCCTTCTGCGATGGCGAACACAAGCGCTGCGGCTTCCAGTCGGCTGAGGCTCTGCCGCTGCCGGGCGAAGCGAAGCCGGAATAGTTTGCACCATCGCGCTCAATCTGCTCCCACCCTACCGCTCCCACGGCGGGAGCGCTAAGGGTGGGGCATCCCCCTGCATTAATGTCCGAAAGGATGGGCCAGCCCCCGATAGAAGTGCTGGCGGAAACTATCATGCTTTTGGTTTCAATGATCTGCTCGGGATGTTCCTGCTTTCGCCAGACGGGTACAACAGCAATACGTTCACTTACAACATGCTGAAACAAGACCCGGCAGGTTCTATTTATCCGCCGGCCTTCAATCCAGCGACGACACCGGGCTACCATGACGCCGCAGGCGCTCGGTACTAGGGAGCGAAGAATGATGACCATGCCTAACCGAACGCGCCTATTTAGAATGTCGTTGGGCTCTACGATATTGGCCTCTGTTTTGGTTGTTATGGCTGGGGCGATGCAAGCGGCGCGGCCCCATTTGTTGCGAATGAAGGGGGAGTCGCTATTGCTGGGCTGGTTGGGAATAGGCGACCTCACTGTTACAAACACAAGGGGGACGATTGCGGTGCCTCCTTACGTGACGGGCCTAGAGCCGTTCGAGCTTCGAACTGGCAGCCCCAGATTCTCCAGCCTGTCGAGAGACGGCAAACTGATTGCAACCATGAAGCTGAAGGCGCCGTCGCGGATGGCGGTTGTAGTGTTCTCGCTTGCCGACGACCAGTGGACCGAGTATGCCGAAGCACCAAATGTTGTGGCTGTTGCCATTGCTCCCGGCGGCAACCGGCTTGCTTTTACTTCGGGTGGAGGACTTGGGAACCTCTATGTTATAGACTTGAAAACCGGTGCATGCCGCCAGGTGTCGCGTTCCGTCACTATTGGGCTTACACCGCTCAGTTGGGGACCGGATGGACGGCTGATCGCGTACGAAGGTGAAAACGGAAAAATAGCTATCATTGATGTGGAAACCGGGCAGGTACGTGAGCTTGTCAGCGGTGAGTATCCCTCGTGGGCACCCTCCGGGGAGTGGATTGCCTATTACAGCGCCCAGAATCGGAGGTGCATGATCGTCAGACCTGATGGGACCGAGGCCAAGGCTCTTTGGGAAGCTCACAAAGACCGTGTTTTTGAATTCCTTCCTCCGGTGTGGTCACCCGATTCCAAGAAGGTGCTACTGAACGAGGGTACGGAGTACACACCAGCGACGATCTGGATGTTTGATCTTGAGAAGAACAGGATGGAAAAATTAGGCCCTAGCGCTTATGTGCTTGGCTGGGCGAAGGACAACTAGCGGCGGGTGGCCCACATCTCTCCGCCAAATTACAACTCTTAAGGTGCCCCACATCTGCCGCAGTCAGCAGATGTGGGAAGGGGAGCGGCGTGATCGGCTACCAGTTAGCTGCGGTGGAAAATCGCAAGCAAATCACCTCAACGCTGGCGGCCATTCCGTCCAGTGGCCTGCTGAACTACGACGCCAACGACCGCACGCTGACCGACCAGTACGACAACAACGGCAACACCATCTCGCAGGCGGGAATCGCCGACTCGTACGACTTCGAAAACCACCTCACGCAGCACGGCTACATCACCTACGTCTACGACGGTGATGGCAACCGGGTGGCGAAGACCATCGGCGGAGTGACCACTTCGTATCTCGTAGACACGCTCAACCCGACGGGCTATGCGGGCGGGTGGCCCGGCCAACGCTCCAATAGAGATTACCCTGAGGGTGCCCCATCCTAACCCGTTGTTGGTTAGGGTGGGGTAGTTGACTCTGTTGTTGATTAGCCACCGGCGGCGGAATCAGCCACGGGGAACTGCGTAGACTTACTACACGCCGCTGGAGCAGTCCGAGCAGGAGTTTCCAGTGGACTTTGCGGGATCGAAGTTCAAGCGCTTGGGAACCGGGTACGAGGCTTTCACCGCCGGACGATTTCGCAGGGCTTCAATGTAGTCCGCGGGCAGGCCGTTCTCGGTGGCGCCGCGCACAATGTGCTCCAGATACTCCTGGCTGGGATCGCGCGGCTCGCCCTGCGCGTTCTTGCGATACAGGCGGACCTGGTGCTCGCGGCCTTCCGGGTCGGTGACCGTGGCGGGAGAGTGGAAGTACTGGCCGGAGCCATCCATGCGCGCGTCCTGGCTATCGTCCAGGTTCTCCCAGTCGCGGTGGCTGAGGCGAAAGAGCACTCCCCAGACGTGGCTGCCCGGCGCGGGCTCGACCGTTTCGAGCGCGCCATCCCAGGTTACGCTGTGTCCGTAGAAGCCCAGGCGATAGTCCGCCAGGCGCGCCGCGGAGACCACCTCCGGACGGCTGCAGCGTGAGCGGATCTGTTCGAGGTTCATGTTGGAGCCGTAGGCGAAGTAGTAGGCGCCGGGCTCCGCGCCGGCCGCAGAACGATCCCCGAGAATCGAAATCAGTTGGTTTCCACTCATCTGCTTTGTCCCCCGCTATTCATCATAGCGAAAGAGAATGCGCTTCGGTACAGCCGCGTGGCATCTATACCTCCGGCCGTACCTCAGCCTGTCACCCACCCTGTCGCGTTCATCCGCAACGAGGGTGGGGCATCCCCGGCGGTCACCCTTGGATTACTGGCACTTGACATCAGCAGAAAATCCACTACCATATGGTTGTGGATAGATTGGGTACAACATTTGCGGCTTTGTCGGATCCCACCCGCAGGGCGATGATCGAGCGCCTCTCACGCGGGCCGGCCTCGGTGCATGGATTGACGGAACCGTTTGCACTCTCGCAGCAGATGATTTCAAAACATATTGCCTGCCTGGTTCGCGCGCGGATTGTGATCAAGACGAAGCGAGGACGAGAGAGTGTGTGCAGGCTCAGGCCGGAGGCGATCAAGACAGTCAGCGACTGGACGATCAGCTATCGCCGATTCTGGGAAGAGAGTTTCGACAAGCTGGATGCGGTGGTGAATCAAATGAAGAGATCGGAGGTCAGAGATGACAAAAAACGCGGGTAACGAGATAGAGCGGATGGTGATCACGAGAGTTTTTGATGCTCCGCGCGAGTTGGTTTGGAAGGCG